>NZ_CADFEM010000002.1:0-393172 GCF_902833245.1 Burkholderia sp. BCC0398 | reverse complement strand
AGGGAGCGAAGCAATTGGAAGTGGTTCCAAGAAAAGCCTCTAAGCTTCAGTCTAACGATGACCGTACCGCAAACCGACACAGGTGGGCGAGATGAGTATTCTAAGGCGCTTGAGAGAACTCGGGAGAAGGAACTCGGCAAATTGGTACCGTAACTTCGGGATAAGGTACGCCCTTGTAGCTTGACTGGCCTGCGCCAGGAGGGTGAAGGGGTTGCAATAAACTGGTGGCTGCGACTGTTTAATAAAAACACAGCACTCTGCAAACACGAAAGTGGACGTATAGGGTGTGACGCCTGCCCGGTGCCGGAAGATTAAATGATGGGGTGCAAGCTCTTGATTGAAGTCCCGGTAAACGGCGGCCGTAACTATAACGGTCCTAAGGTAGCGAAATTCCTTGTCGGGTAAGTTCCGACCTGCACGAATGGCGTAACGATGGCCACACTGTCTCCTCCCGAGACTCAGCGAAGTTGAAGTGTTTGTGATGATGCAATCTACCCGCGGCTAGACGGAAAGACCCCATGAACCTTTACTGTAGCTTTGCATTGGACTTTGAACCGATCTGTGTAGGATAGGTGGGAGGCTATGAAACCGGAACGCTAGTTTCGGTGGAGCCGTCCTTGAAATACCACCCTGGTTTGTTTGAGGTTCTAACCTTGGCCCGTGATCCGGGTCGGGGACAGTGCATGGTAGGCAGTTTGACTGGGGCGGTCTCCTCCCAAAGCGTAACGGAGGAGTACGAAGGTACGCTAGGTACGGTCGGAAATCGTGCTGATAGTGCAATGGCATAAGCGTGCTTAACTGCGAGACCGACAAGTCGAGCAGGTGCGAAAGCAGGTCATAGTGATCCGGTGGTTCTGTATGGAAGGGCCATCGCTCAACGGATAAAAGGTACTCTGGGGATAACAGGCTGATACCGCCCAAGAGTTCATATCGACGGCGGTGTTTGGCACCTCGATGTCGGCTCATCTCATCCTGGGGCTGTAGCCGGTCCCAAGGGTATGGCTGTTCGCCATTTAAAGAGGTACGTGAGCTGGGTTTAAAACGTCGTGAGACAGTTTGGTCCCTATCTGCCGTGGGCGTTGGATATTTGAAGGGGGCTGCTCCTAGTACGAGAGGACCGGAGTGGACGAACCTCTGGTGTACCGGTTGTCACGCCAGTGGCATCGCCGGGTAGCTATGTTCGGAAGAGATAACCGCTGAAAGCATCTAAGCGGGAAACTCGCCTTAAGATGAGATATCCCTGGGGACTAGATCCCCTTGAAGGGTCGTTCGAGACCAGGACGTTGATAGGTCAGGTGTGTAAGCGCAGTAATGCGTTCAGCTAACTGATACTAATTGCCCGTAAGGCTTGATCCTATAACAAGTCTGCCTTGTCGATGATCGTTAGTGCTTCAGCACTTACGAGCATCCCACGCAGAGCGTCGAGCAGCGGAGCTGATCGATGCGGCGCGCCGGTTGAAGTACCGGCGACCTGCGTAGCAAGATGAGACAAGTTGGATTCTCGTGTGTGATACACACAACTCAAAATTACTGCTTCTTCCAAGATTGGTTGTGCTGCGAAGCCAGCACAACAACCCTCTTTGCCTGATGACCATAGCGAGTCGGTCCCACCCCTTCCCATCCCGAACAGGACCGTGAAACGACTCTACGCCGATGATAGTGCGGATTCCCGTGTGAAAGTAGGTAATCGTCAGGCTCCCTCAAGCCAAAAACCCCCGTCCGAAAGGCGGGGGTTTTTGCATTTCGGCATTCCAAAAAGCATGTGGCGAGGCGTGACCGAGGCTACGTACGCCGGGCTCCTCTGCCGCAAATTGACCCTAGCCCGCAAAACTGTCCCATTTGGAAGTGGGGAATTCCGGCATGACGTTGTTATCGAGACCAGGAGGTCATGCCGTGAAGAAGAGCAAGTTCACCGAAGAGCAGATCGCATATGCGTTGAAGCAGGCCGAGCTGGGCACACCAGTCGCGGAGGTCTGCCGCAAGATGGGGATAAGCGACGCGACGTTTTACAACTGGCGGACGAAGTACGGCGGGCTGGCGCCTTCGGGGCTGCGCTGGCTGAAGCAGCTTGAGGAAGAAAACGCGAAGCTCAAACGCCTCGTGGCCGAACTGTCGCTGGACAAGGCCATGCTGCAGGATGTGCTGTCAAAAAAGCTCTGAAGCCTTCTCGGCGCCGTGATCTGGTCACGGACTTGATGCAGCGTTTCGGCGCAAGCCAGCGGCAGACCTGCGCGTTGTTGCAGCTGTCCCGCACGGTCTACCGTTACGAGTCGGTCGCGCGGGATCAAAGCGCGCTGGAGATGCGCATCAAGGAGATCACGGAAGTGCGGGTGCATTACGGCGCGCCCCGCGTGTACGTGATGCTTCGCCGGGAAGGCTGGCGAGATAATCATAAACGCGTCGAACGCGTGTATCGCGAATTGGGGCTTTCGTTGCGCCACAAACGACCTCGACGGAACAAGTCGGCCCGGCGCCGACAGCCAAAGCAGTTAGTAAGCGCAATCAACGAAATCTGGAGTATGGATTTCTCTATGGTCCACCCGCAAACCGCAAGCGCAGACTGGTGGCGATAGACGACTCGCGTTTATCTATCCGGCCTATAGCGATCCGATCGAAGCCGGATCTGGCCTGCATGATGTAGTCGCACGCTTCCGTCCCAATTAGTGGCGCGGCATGATGTCTGCCGGAAGTCCATACGGGTTTGGGGAAGCGACGGATGGTCGTTTGCGCCATGCTGATTGGCTGCGCGAGCTGCGGAAAGTAACGGTGGTCAGGGGTAGAGCTATCGGTCTGCTGCGATTCCGGTGCGGTAGTTCAGGTTAAACTCCGCGCCGCTTCGCATGACAGCCCATGCAATGCGTACGAGTTTGTTTGCCAGTGCGCAGACTGCAATGTGCGCATGCCGGCGTTCGGCAAGTTGGATTAGCCAGTGCTGGATCGGATCGTTGGGATGCTTGTCTTTCCATACCCATAGCGCACGGGCGCCCTGCACGAACAGGCGACGCAGATAACTGTTTCCCCTCTTTGTAATACCTAGCAAACGTGGCTTGCCGCCGGTTGTATGCTGTTGTGGCACCAGCCCCACCCAGGCGGCGAGATCACGTGCCCGCCGGAACGTTGATGCATTGCCGACTGCGGAGACGATGGCGGTCGACAGCAAGACACCGACGCCGGGAATCGTTTGAAGGCGTCGGCAAAGGTCACTCTCACGTGAGAGACATTTGAGCCGGTCGTTCATCTGTTCAATGGTTGTTTCCGTGTGATTCCACATGTCGAGCAACATGTGTCCAAGATCGCGCATCATGGGAGTTAAGCCGGCGTCTTCCTTCTCGAGCAGAGCGGGCAACACGGTGCGAAGCGCATAGAACCCCTGTGCAATCTCGATGCCGCGATCCAGCAGCAGTCCGCGAATCTGGTTGGTCAATGCCAGGCGTTGCTGGAGCATGCGTTCGCGGGCGCGATGCAGCGCCTGGACATCCATCTGTTCCTCTGACTTGAGCGGCACAAACCGCATCGTCGGAAGTCGGACAGCTTCGGCAATAGCCTGAGCGTCGTTAAAGTCGTTCTTCTGCGATTTGACGAACGGCTTGACGTACTGTGCTGGCAGAAGTTTGACGTCATGTCCGAAGCCCTGAAATTTGCGGGCCAGATACTGCGAGCCACAGCATGTTTCTATGCCGACAAGGCACGGTGGATGTTGTGCCATAAGCTGCAGGAGTTGATTACGCCCCAACTTCTCGCGCAGCACGACTTTGCCAGCAGCGTCGCAGCCGACGACGTGGAACCAGCGCTTGCCGAGATCGATTCCTAACGTGACCGAGTTCATGGCAGCCTCCATGGGTGGTAGCGCCACTACGATAGAAGAAGCGGGTGGACCATACCATTAGTTGCTGATGCGTTGTTTGATGGTCGACGCTTGCGCACGCTCACGATCGTGGACAACTACACGCGAGAATGCCTGGCGATTGAAGTCGACGGCTCGTTGCGTGGCGAGCACGTTGTCGCCGCACTGACCCGGCTTGCGCAGCATCGTCCGCTTCCCCGCTATATCAAGGCAGACAATGGCAGCGAATTTATTTCGAAGGCGCTGGACAAATGGGCGTACGAGAATGGCGTGGAGATTGACTTCTCGCGTCCTGGCAAGCCGACCGACAATGCGAAGAATGAATCCTTCAACGGACGCTTCCGGGAGGAATGCCTCAACGCACATTGGTTCTTGTCGCTCGAGGACGCCAGACGCAAAATCGAGGTCTGGCGCGAGTACTATAACGAGGCGCGTCCTCATTCTGCGCTGCAGTGGATGACACCGGCGGAATTTGCCCGCCAGTGCACCGATCGGGCCGATTCGGGCCGCCCCGAAGAGCCGGAATTTTCCAATTAAGACTGGGACGGAAATTGGGTCAGCCTCACTTCAGAGGGGGAAGGTCAAACGTCCCCACGTAAAATTTGCGAATCCCCATCTCTGCATTCAAAAACGATGAACGCCGCCACCCAGATAGCCCGGGCCGTTTGCCCGCATGATTGTCCGGACACGTGCGCAATGCGGGTGACCGTCGAGAACGGCAAGGCAATCAAGGTCACCGGCGATCCCGATCATCCGCCGACGCAGGGTGTGTTGTGTACGAAAGTCAGCCGATACGCGGATCGCGTTCATCATCCCGATCGCCTCACCGTCCCGCTCAAGCGCGTCGGCGCGAAGGGGGAAGGGCGCTTCGTGCCGATTAGCTGGAGCGAGGCATTCGACGAGATCGGGCGTCGCCTCGGTGAAATCGCCGAGCGCGCGCCGGAAGCAATCATGCCGTACAGCTATGCGGGGACGATGGGGTTCGTGCAAGGCGAGGGCATTGCCCAGCGCTTCTTCCACAAGCTCGGCGCGTCGCGGCTGGAGCGCACGATCTGCTCGGCGGCCGGCGCGGCGGGGCTGCGATACACATACGGCGGTAGTGTCGGCATGCACGTCGAGCACTTCGAGGAAAGCGAGCTGATCCTGATATGGGGCGCGAATCCGATTGCATCGAGCCTGCACTTCTGGACCCGCGCGCAGGAAGCGAAGCGTCGTGGCGCGCATCTTGTCGCGATCGACCCGTACCGTTCGCTCACCGCGGAGAAATGTCATCAGCACATTGCACTGAAGCCCGGTACCGATGGCGCGTTTGCGCTCGGCATGATGTACGTGCTGATTACCGAAAACCTGCTCGATCACGATTACATCGCCGACCACACACTCGGCTTTGACGCACTCAAGGCGCGCGCCTTGTCCTACCCGCCGGAACGCGTTGCGCAGATCTGCGGCATCGACGCATCGGAGCTGGTCGACCTTGCGCGTCGCTACGGCGCCACCCGCAAGGCATCGATTCGCCTCAACTACGGCATGCAGCGCGTTCGCGGCGGCGGCAATGCCGTGCGCGCAATCGCAAGCCTGCCGGCATTGACGGGGGCGTGGCGCGATCGGGCGGGTGGCCTGCTGCTCTCGTCGTCGGAATCGGCGCCCGTCAATCAGGCGACGCTGGTGCGTCCGGACCTGATGCCGGGTTGGCCGCACAAGCTGCCGCGCATCATCAACATGAACGCGCTCGGCGATGCGCTGCTACACCCGGGCGACGCGACGTTCGGGCCGAAAGTCGAAGCGGTGATCGTGTACAACTCGAATCCGGTGGCGGTTGCGCCGGACTCGTCGAAGGTTGCCGCGGGCTTCGCACGTGACGATTTGTTCACGGTCGTTCTCGAACACTTCAAGACGGATACGGTCGATTTCGCCGACATTGTCTTGCCGGCGACGACGCAGCTCGAACATCTGGATGTCCATAAGTCGTACGGCCATACCTACGTGATGGCCAACCTGCCGGCGATTCCGCCGGTGGGAGACGCGCGGCCGAACACGGAGATCTTTCGCGGAATCGCGCGCAGCATGGGACTCGACGAGCCCGCGCTCTATCACAGCGACGAAGAGGTCGCGCGTGCGGCGCTTCGCTGGGACGATCCGGCGCTCGACAGCGACTGGGACACGCTGAAGCGCGCCGGCTGGCTGAAGCTCAAGCTGCCGGAAGCGCCATTCGCGAACGGCGGTTTCCGCACACCCTCCGGCAAGTGCGAGTTCTACAGCCCGCGGCTCGAGCAGATGGGCATGGACCCCGTCCCTGACTATCTGCCGCCGTTCGAATCGGCCGAAGCCGCGCCCGGGCTTGCCGCACGCTATCCACTGGCGATGATTTCGCCGCCGGCCCGCCACTTCCTGAACAGCACGTTCGTGAACGTCGACAGCCTGCGTTCGACGGAAGGCGAGCCGCACCTGGACATGCATCCGTCCGACGCCCGCGCGCGCGGCATCGCAGAGGGAGACGTCGTCCGTATCTTCAACGACCGCGGATCGATGCAGGCGCTCGCGCGAGTAACCGATCGCGCGCGTGCCGGGCTCGTCGTCGGTCTGTCGATCTGGTGGAAGAAGCTGTCGCCGGACGGCAGGAACGCGAACGAGGTGACGAGCCAGGCGCTGACAGACCTGGGCAATTCGGCGACGTTTTACGATTGTCTTGTGGAAGTTGAGCGGATTTGATCGAATATCGCCGTATGATCAGACGAAATTGATATGCAAGTTCGAAGTGGACATCTAACCCTGTTGTCTCGGGGCGGGGGAGCCGTTACGATGCGTTTTAGCACGACCATTCGAAAATCTGTGAGGAGACGCGCGGTATGGATCAAATTTGGCTGAAATCGTACCCACCCGGCGTTCCAGCCGAAATTGACGCCTCTCCTTATCCGTCCGTTCCAGACCTGCTCGACGAGAGCTTCCGGCAGTACCGAGACCGTACCGCGTTCGTCTGCATGGGCAAGGGCATCACGTACGGCGAACTCGACAAGCTGTCGCGCGAGTTCGGCGCGTGGCTGCAATCCCGCGGCCTGGCTCGCGGGGCGCGCGTCGCGATCATGATGCCGAACGTGCTGCAATACCCGGTCACGATTGCCGCGGTCCTGCGTGCCGGCTACACGGTCGTCAACGTCAACCCGCTCTATACGCCGCGTGAGCTCGAGCATCAGCTGAAGGACAGCGGTGCGGAGGCGATCGTCATCCTGGAGAATTTCGCGTCGACGCTGCAGGCCGTCATCGCCAATACGGCCGTCAAGCACGTGGTCGTCGCGTCGATGGGCGACCTGCTGGGCATCAAGGGCTGGCTCGTCAATTACGTCGTGCGCAACGTGAAGAAGATGGTGCCTGCGTGGCAACTGCCGTCGTTCACGCGCTTCAAGGCCGCGCTGTCGGAGGGCGGGCGACAGGGCTTCAAATCGCAGAAAATCGGCCCCGACGACGTCGCGTTCCTGCAGTACACGGGCGGGACGACCGGCGTGGCGAAGGGCGCGACGCTGCTGCACCGGAACATCGTGTCGAACGTGCTGCAGGCCGGCGCGTGGCATCAGCCGGCTCACGACAAGTACCCGGACGTGAAACAGTTCGTGACGGTTGTCGCGCTGCCGCTGTATCACGTGTTCGCGCTGACCGTGTGCGGTTTCCTGACGATGCGCACGGGCGGGATGGGTATCCTGATCCCGAACCCGCGCGATATCGGCGGCATGATCAAGGAGTTGAAGGGCTACCAGATCTCGACGATTCCGGCCGTCAACACGCTGTACAACGCGCTGCTGAACCATCCGGAATTCGGTCAGCTCGACCTGTCGAAGCTCGTGATCGCCAACGGCGGCGGCATGGCGATCCAGGAAGGCGTCGCGAAGCGCTGGTATGAAAAGACCGGTACGGCGATCATCGAAGGATACGGGCTGTCCGAAACGTCGCCGGTGGCGACCTGCAACCCTGTGACGGCGACCGAATACAGCGGCACGATCGGCTTGCCGCTGCCGTCGACCGAAGTCGCGATCCGAGACGATGCCGGCAACGACGTCGCGCTCGGCGAGCCGGGCGAGATCTGCATCCGTGGCCCGCAGGTGATGGCCGGCTACTGGAACCGGCCCGACGAGACCGCGAAGGTCATGTTCGCGGACGGCTTCTTCAAGACGGGCGACGTCGGCGTGATGGATGCGCGCGGCTACGTGAAGATCGTCGATCGCAAGAAGGACATGATTCTCGTGTCCGGCTTCAACGTCTATCCGAACGAAGTCGAGGACGTGGTGGCGTCGCATCCGGGCGTGTTCGAGGTGGCGGCAGTTGGCGTGCCGGACGAGCATTCCGGCGAAGCCGTGAAGCTGTTCGTCGTCAAAAAGGATCCGGCGCTGACCGACAAGGACATCCTTGCCTACTGCAAGGAGCGGCTCACCGGGTACAAGCGGCCGAAGCTGGTCGAGTTCCGCACGGAGCTGCCGAAGACGAACGTCGGCAAGATCCTGCGGCGCGAACTGCGCGACGGACGTGCGTAACGCACGCAACGATGCGGTTGAACGAAACGCCCGGCCTGTGCCGGGCTTTTTGTTTGCGGCTGCGGGTGATTGACCAGGAGGCGCCTGTTTCGTGCGAGCGGCGGCGCAAGCCTCGCGTTTCGACCTGACGGCCGGGACGGCGTACCGCGACGCGCGTCTACCGCCACCCGCGGACCGATCGATTCACCGCCCGGCCACCAATCGGCATCCCCGCCGCGCCAGCAAAGAAAAAGGCGCCCGAAGGCGCCTTCAATATGCTGCGGCTTGTCAGACAAGCTGATTAGAACTTGTGACGGATACCGACGCGTGCTGCGACCTGGTTGCTGGTGCTCGAACCTGCGAGACCGTTGATCGCCGCCGTTGCCTTCAGGACGTTGCCGTTCGAATCGAGCACGTTGCCCGATGCGTGCTGGTACACGCCGATCGCGTACACGTCCGTGCGCTTCGACAGGAAATAGTCGACGCCCAGCGAGCCCTGGTGGTACTTGGCTGCCGAGTTGCCGTCGATCTTGCTGCCTTGCGTGTAGTCGTACGCGGCGCCGAGAATCAACGCCGGGGTCAACTGGTACTTGAAGTTGATTTCGCCGTTGTTGAACGTCGCGGTCTGGTTCACGAACGGGCCTGCCGAGAAGCCCTTGAACTTCGTGTTCGAGTACGTCGCGCCGATCGTCGCTGCGCCGAACGTGTACGCGCCGCCTGCACCGATGACCTGGTACGTGTTCGCGTTGTTCGCGTACGCGCCGTAGACCGGCGACGAGATCGACGACGATGCCGAGCCGTTGTTGAACATGCCGCCGAACTGGTTCGGCGTACGTGCGTTCAAGTAACCGACGCCGAGGACCAGCGGGCCGTTGTTGTAGCCTGCGCCGAGCGACCAGACCTGGTTCTTCGAGAACTGGCCTGCCTGACCGCCGAAGCTGTACAAGCCGCCGAACGTGAGGCCGCCGTAGTTCTGGCTCGTGAACTTGACCGCGTTGTTCACGCGATATGCGTTGTTGAAGTTGTCGAGGTCGCCCGGGTGAGCGGCGATGTAGCCGCCCCACTGGTCGCCTGCCTCGAGCGGGCCGACGAAGTCGACGACGGAGTCGTACTGACGACCCAGCGTGACCGTACCGTACGGGCTCGACAGGCCGACGTAAGCCTGACGACCGAACATCAGGCCGCCCTGACCGAGCCGGCCGCTGTTCACGTCGAAACCGTTTTCGAGGGTGAAGATCGCCTTCAGGCCGCCACCGAGGTCCTCGGTGCCGCGCAGGCCGAAGCGGCTGCCTTGCATCACGCCGCTCGCCAGGCCGTACAGGTGCTTGCCGCCTGCGTTGTTGTTGAAGAGGAAGCCTTCATCGATGATGCCGTAAAGCGTCACGCTGCTTTGCGCATGAGCAGCGCCAGCGAACGCGCCCAGCGCGACGAGCGCGAGAAGCGACTTTTTCATTAGCGGATCTCCAAGAATCACTGAATTTTTTTGGCGGGGCGGATAGTTATGTTCTGTCGACGGGCCCCATCAACTTCGCAAGAAGTCGCACGTAATGTAGCAAAGCCGGTTTTTGCCACAAAGCGAAATGCTGCAGCTCAACGCCGCCATGTTTCCTTTATGCAACAATGGTTAAAATCACGGGTTAACCGCAATTTCCGCTGAATAATCAAGTCGGTTACGCAGCGGACTCGTGCCCTTGCCGCGCGCAGCGGCATCTGCAGCCAGGAGAACAGGATGGTGTTGGATGAACTGATCAGCGAATTCGATCGCGGCCTGCGATCGCTGACCGGCATTAGCCGGATGAGCCGGCCGGTGCCCGTGCCGGTCGATACGACGGACGTCGAGCTGACGCCCGCCGAGCGCACGCACGCGGCCGGCCTGATGCGCGTGAATCACGTCGGCGAGGTCTGCGCGCAGGCGCTCTACCAGGCGCAGAAGCTCACCGCGCGTACCGCGTCGGCGAAGGCGATGTTCGAGGAGGCCGCGCGCGAGGAGGAGGATCACCTCGCGTGGACCGCGCACCGCCTGAAGGAACTCGATTCGCGCCCGAGCCTGCTGAACCCGCTGTGGTATGCCGGCGCGCTCGCGATCGGTGTGGCGGCCGGCACGCTCGGCGACAAGGTCAGCCTCGGCTTCATGGCGGAGACGGAGCGGCAGGTCGAGAGCCATCTCGAAGGTCACATGTCCGAGCTGCCGGCGACCGACACCGCATCGCGCGCGATCGTCGACCAGATGCGGATCGACGAGGTGAAGCACGGCAAGGCCGCGACCGACGCCGGCGGGATCGAGCTGCCGCTACCCGCGCGGATGCTGATGCGCGCCGCGTCGAAAGTCATGACGCGCACTGCTTACTATCTCTGAGATTTGGCCGGGGTGGTGCAGGACGCCGCCCCGGTTCACCGCCCCCGATACCGTCCGCTCACTCCTCGTTTTCCCGCCCCCGAAAGCCCCGTCCGCACGCCAGTCTGGCCCGTCTTTCTCACGTATCACCTTCACAAGTTGCACTAGCTCATTCATTTATAACGGTTTTTGGAATGAGGGGTCGCATGAGCATGTGCGCGTAAGTCCTTGTTCTAACTAACAAAATTCGTCAAAAAAGCGGGCCGCTCCCTTGACCGTGCCACACCCTTCCTCTAAAGTGGGAGACAGTGTGAGAAAGTGTATTTTTGTGTGATTTAGCCGGCTGTTCCGGCTAAATTCTCAGCATTGAGCGGGTGCTTCGGTGCCCTGAACGGGAGAGCGGAAAGTGTTCCAAGGGGCGTCGGCGCTGACGCTCGATGCGAAAGGGCGGATGTCGGTGCCGGCTCGCTATCGCGAAGCGCTGCAAGGACAGGCAGAAGGACGGGTGACTGTGACCAAGCACCCGGACGGCTGCCTGTTGCTGTTTCCGCGCCCCGAATGGGAAGTGTTCCGCGCCAAGATCGCCGCGCTGCCGATGGACGCGCACTGGTGGCGGCGAATTTTTCTCGGCAATGCGATGGATGTCGATCTCGACAGCGCGGGCCGGATTCTCGTATCGCCCGAGCTGCGCATGGCAGCCGGACTGGAAAAGGAAGTCATGTTGTTGGGAATGGGTAGTCACTTCGAGCTGTGGGATTCGCAGACCTACAACGCGAAGGAGCAGGCGGCGATGGCGCAGGGCATGCCCGACGCGCTGAAGAATTTCACGTTCTGATTGCGGTGACGGAGACGCCCGCGATGGGAAATGAATTGCGGCATCGGACGGTGCTGTTGGATGAGGCGGTCGAGTCGCTCGTGACGCGGCCGGACGGCGTGTATGTCGACGGCACGTTCGGGCGCGGCGGCCATAGCCGCGCGGTGCTCGCGCGGCTGGCGTCGGGCGGGCGGCTGATCGCGTTCGACAAGGATCCGAGGGCGATCGAGACGGCACAGGGCATCGAGGATGCGCGCTTCTCGATCGTGCATGACAGCTTTGCATCGATGCGCGACGCGCTTGCGGCGCGCGGCGTCGAGAAGGTGTCGGGGGTGTTGCTGGACCTGGGCGTGTCCTCGCCGCAGGTGGACGATCCGGCGCGCGGCTTCAGTTTCCGCGCGGATGGTCCGCTGGACATGCGAATGGATCCGACGCGCGGCGAGTCGGCGGCCGAATGGCTCGCGCGGGCATCGGTGCAGGAATTGACGGAGGTGATACGGGATTATGGGGAAGAACGGTTTGCTTTTCAGATTGCAAAGGCGCTTGTTGCTCGCCGGGCAGAGTCCGACCGTCTTGGGCCTCTCGACACCACGGGCGAGCTTGCCCAAATCGTGGGTCACGTCGTCAAAACCCGTGAGAAGGGCAAGGATCCGGCAACCCGCACCTTTCAGGCTATACGGATTCACGTCAATCAAGAGCTTGCGGACCTGCAAGTCGTACTAGACGCGGCACTGTCGTTGCTGGAGCAAGGGGGGCGGCTGGTGGTCATCAGCTTTCATTCACTCGAGGACCGGATCGTCAAGCGATTCATGCAGGCGCACGCGAGTGCGCCTGCGGTCGATCGTCGCCTGCCGATCCGCGCCGTCGACCTGCCGAGCCCGCCGCTCAAGATCATCAGCCGCCAGTTCCCGAGCGAAGCGGAAGTCGCCGCGAATCCGCGCGCCCGCTCGGCCGTGATGCGCATTGCGGAGCGCGTCACGCCATGAGCCGTCTCAATATCTTCCTGCTGATCATCGTGATGGGTTGCGCGCTGTCGGTCGTCAACTCGACGAACCAGCAACGCCAGATCTTCATCCAGCTGCAGCGCGCGCAGTCGCAGGAGCGTCAGCTCCAGCAGGACTACGCGCAGCTTCAATATCAGCAGAGCGCGCTGTCGAAGACGTCGCGCATCGAGCAGCTCGCGAACGATTCGCTGAAAATGCAGCCGATTTCGACCGGTCGCACGCAATACCTGACGCTGCCGGCGGGTGCGGCGAAGGCGATCGACGCGCCGATGGCGGCATCGGCCGACACGGCCGGCAAGGGCAACGGGGGCGCGCGATGAAGCCGTCCCCGAAGCGCCAGAACGTGAAGTTCTCGTCGAGCCCCGTGCTGGGCGTGCATTTGCCGATGTGGCGCTCGAAGCTCGTCGTGTTCCTGCTGTTCATGGCGTTCGTCGCGCTGACCGCCCGGGCGTTCTGGATCCAGGGGCCCGGCAACGCGTTCTATCAGAAGCAGGGCGAAAGCCGCTACCAGCGCACGCTCGAGCTGCCGGCCACGCGCGGCAAGATTCTCGACCGTAACGGGCTCGTGCTCGCGACGAGCTTGCCGGTGCGCGCGATCTGGGCGATTCCGGACGCGGTGCCCGACGATCTCGATACCGACAAGGTCAACCAGCTCGGCAAGCTCCTCGGCATGACGTCGAAGGAACTGCGCGTGAAGCTGTCGCAAGACAAGGGCTTCGTCTACGTGAAGCGCCAGGTGCCGATCGACGTCGCGGACAAGGTCGCCGCGCTCGACATTCCCGGCATCTATCAGCGCAACGAATACAAGCGCTTCTATCCGGAAGGCGAGATCACCGCTCACCTGATCGGTTTCACGAACGTCGAGGACGAAGGGCAGGAAGGCGTCGAACTGGGCGACCAGAAGATGTTGTCCGGCACGTCCGGCATGCGTCGCGTGATCAAGGACCGGATGGGGCACATCATCGAGGATGTCGCCGAGCAGATCCCGCCGCACAACGGCACCGACGTCGACCTGTCGATCGACAGCAAGATCCAGTACATCGCGTACGCGAACCTGAAGGCCGCCGTCGAGAAGTTCAAGGCGAAGGCCGGCGCGGCGATGGTCGTCGACGTGCGGACCGGCGAAGTGCTCGCGCTCGTCAACTACCCGACGTACAACCCGAACGACCGTTCGCGCATGACGGGCGAGCAGTTGCGCAACCGGATCATGACCGACGTGTTCGAGCCGGGCTCGATCATGAAGCCGTTCACCGTGTCGCTCGCGCTCGATCTGCATCGCGTGACGCCGAACACGCTCGTCGAGACGGGCAACGGGCACTTCGTGCTCGACGGCGCGCCGATCACCGACGACGCGGGTTTCGGCACGCTGACGGTCGGCGGCGTGATCCAGAAGTCGAGCAACATCGGCGCGACGAAGATCGCGATGACGATGCGGCCCGAGGAAATGTGGAATATGTATACGAGCATCGGCCTCGGCCAGGCGCCGAAGGTCGGGTTCCCGGGCGCGGTGGCCGGCCGACTGCGTCCGTGGAAGAGCTGGCGCCGCATCGAGCAGGCGACGATGTCGTACGGCTATGGCCTGTCGGTGTCGCTGTTCCAGCTCGCCCGCGCGTACACGGCGATCGCGCACGACGGCGAGCTGATGCCCGTGACCATTTTCAAGACCGACCCCAATCAGCCGATCGCGGGCACGCAGGTGTTCAATCCGACCACCGCGCGCGAAGTGCGCGCGATGCTCGAGACGGTGGTCGCGCCGGGCGGCACGTCGCCGGATGCGGCCGTGCCGGGCTACCGCGTCGGCGGCAAGAGCGGTACCGCATACAAACATGAAGGTCACGGCTACACGCGCAAATACCGCGCGTCGTTCGTCGGGATGGCGCCGATGCCGAATCCGCGCGTCGTGATCGCGGTGTCGGTCGACGAGCCGACTGCCGGCAGCCACTTCGGCGGCCAGGTGTCGGGCCCCGTATTCTCGGCGATCGCCGGCGACACGATGCGTGCGCTGAACGTCCCGCCGAACATGCCGATCAAGCAGCTCGTCGTGTCCGACGATTCGCCGGAATCTGCTACCGCAAAGGGCCCGCAAAAGCTGGCCGCGGGCAGCGGTGCGAAGCATATGATCGTATCCAGCACGACACGTAATTCACCAGGAGTGGTTCGATGAGCGCCGCCCGCAGTTCCCATCCGGCGCATCAGCAGATCGCAGCCGCGCTCGCGTGGTTGCGTCAGCATGTGACCCCCGCGGCGCAACTGCATGCGGACACGCGCAGCCTGAAGGCTGGCGACGTGTTCGTCGCGTATGCGGTCGACGGGGCAGATAACCGCGCGTTCATGGCCGACGCCGTCGCACGCGGTGCGGCCGCCGTGCTGTATCAGCCGGAAGGGCTGAGCGCGGCACCGGCCGCGCCGGCCGTACCCGTCGCGCTCGCGGTGCCGGCGCTCGACCAGCTCGCCGGCGAGATCGCCAGCGGCTGGTACGGCGATCCGAGCGACAGCCTGTTCGCGATCGGCGTCACCGGCACGAACGGCAAGACGTCGTGCACGCAATGGATCGCCACCGCGCTGACGGCGTTGCACCAGCCGTGCGCGGTGATCGGCACCCTCGGCAGCGGGATGCCCGGCCAGCTCGTGCCGACCGGCTTCACGACGCCCGACGCGCCGCAACTTCAGCGCAGCCTTGCGCAGTTGCGCGGCGCGGGCGCGCAGGCCGTCGCGATGGAGGTGTCGTCGCACGCGCTGCACCAGGGGCGCGTGAACGGGACGGCGTTCGACATCGCGGTGTTGACGAACCTCACGCAGGATCACCTCGACTATCACGGCACGTTGGATGCGTACGAGGCGGCGAAGGCGAAGCTGTTCGCGTGGCGCGGTTTGCGCGCGGCGGTGATCAACCGCGACGACGCAGCGGGCCGTCGCCTGCTCGAGAAGCTGGCCGGCCGTGTGCGCACGATCGCGTATGGGATCGGCGACGTGCCGGCGCCCGACGCCGATCGCGAGCTGATCGCGCTCGACGTGCGCGCGACCGCGACCGGCACCGCTTTCCGCTTGCGTTCGTCGTGGGGCGACGCGGACGTCGAGGTCGGCACGCTCGGCACGTTCAACGTCAGCAACCTGCTCGCGGTACTCGGCTCGCTGCTCGCGGCCGACGTGCCGTTCGACGCGGCCCTCGGCGAAATCGAGCGGCTCGAGTCGGTCAACGGCCGGATGCAGCGGCTCGGCGGCCGGCTGCAGAACGACGAGCCGCTCGTCGTGATCGACTACGCGCATACGCCGGACGCGCTCGAAAAGACGCTCGACGCGCTGCGCCCGATCGCCGCGGCGCGCGGCGGCCGGCTCGTCTGCATGTTCGGCTGCGGCGGCGATCGCGATGCGACGAAGCGTCCGCTGATGGGCGCGATCGCGGAGCGGCTCGCCGATGAAACCGTCGTCACGAGCGACAACCCGCGCAGCGAGGATCCGCAGCGCATCATCGACCAGGTCGTCGCGGGCATGACCGCGCCCGATCGCGCACGCCGGATCGAGGATCGCGCGAGCGCGATCCTGCAGGCCGTGCGCGGCGCCGCTCGCGAGGACGTCGTCGTGCTGGCCGGCAAGGGCCACGAGGCCACGCAGGAAATCATGGGCAAGAAGCGCACGTTCTCCGATCAGGATCATGCAAGGCTCGCGCTCGCCGCGCGCGCGACGCACGGCAAGGGAGGCGCCGAATGACGATGCTCAGTCTCGGCGAAGCCGGCCGCCTGATTCCCGGCGCCACCGTCCACGGCGACGCGGGCGTCACGTTCGACCGCGTGTCGACCGATAGCCGTACGGTCGGCCCGGGCGACCTGTTCGTCGCGCTGAAAGGCGAGCGCTTCGACGCGCACGATTTCCTCGGCGACGTCGCCGCGCGCGGGGCGACCGCCGCGCTCGTCGCGCACGCGCCCGCAGGCGTCGCGATGCCGATGATCGAAGGCGGCGAAACGCGTGCCGCGCTCGGTGCGCTCGCGCACGGCTGGCGAATGCGATTCCCGCTGCCGCTGGTCGCGGTGACGGGCAGCAACGGCAAGACGACCGTCAAGGAAATGATCGCGTCGATCTTCGCGGCGGCGGTCGGCGCCGACGCGCGGCTCGCGACGGCCGGCAACCTGAACAACGACGTCGGCCTGCCGCTGACGCTGCTGCGCTTGTCGGCCGTGCATCGTCTCGCGGTGATCGAGATCGGCATGAACCACCCGGGTGAAACCGACGTCCTCGCGCGTCTGACCGCGCCGACGGTCGCGCTCGTCAACAACGCGCAGCGCGAGCACCAGGAATTCATGGCGACGGTCGAAGCCGTCGCGCTCGAACACGCGGCCGTGATCCACGCGCTGCCGCCGGACGGCGTCGCGGTGTTCCCCGCCGACGACGCGTACGCGGGCATCTGGCGCGTTGCGGCGACCGGCAACCGGATCCTCGATTTCGCGCTGCACGACGTCGAACGGCAGAACGACGCGCAGGTGGTCGGCCGCGTGCACGGCGGCGAGCTCGCGATCGACACGCCGGCGGGCGCCGTCACGGTCCGGCTGCGTGCGCTCGGCGAGCACAACGCGCGCAACGCGCTGGCAGCGACGGCCGCGGCGCTCGGCGCCGGCGTCGCGCTGTCGGCGATCCGGCAGGGGCTCGAAGCGTTCGAACCGGTCAAGGGCCGGCTGCAGGTGAAGCAGGCGAGCGTCGGCAGCCTCGCGGGCGCGACGGTCGTCGACGATACGTACAACGCGAACCCCGATTCGATGCGTGCCGCGATCGACGTACTCGCCGCGCATCCGGCGCCGCGCGTGCTGGTGATCGGCGACATGGGCGAAGTCGGCGACGAAGGGCCGGCATTCCACCGCGAGGTCGGCGCGTACGCGCGCGAACGCGGGATCGACGCGCTGTTCGCGCTCGGCGACGCATCGCGCGACGCGTGCACCGCCTACGGCGACACGGCACGCCATTTCGGCGACGTCGACGCGCTCGTGTCGGCGCTGCTCGCGGCCGGTTACGGCGCGCAGGCGACGGTGCTCGTGAAGGGCTCGCGGTACATGAAGATGGAGCGCGTGGTCGACGCGCTGACGAACCAACCCGCGACGGGCACCGTGCCCGCCGCACACTGAGTAGAAGGAAGGAAGCATGCTGCTGGCGCTGGCGCAATGGCTGCAAGGAGACGCAAGCTTTTTGCGCTTGTTCACGTACCTCACGTTCCGGGCGGTGATGGCCACCATCACCGCGCTGGGGATCGGGCTCGTGTGCGGACCGTGGGTGATTCGCAAGCTGACGCAAATGAAGGTCGGGCAGGCCGTGCGCAAGGACGGCCCGCAGACCCACCTCGTCAAGTCCGGCACGCCGACGATGGGCGGCGTGCTGATCCTGATCGGCATCGCGGTCGCGACGCTGCTGTGGGGTGACCTGACGAACCGGTTCATCTGGATCGTGATGCTCGTCACGTTCGGCTTCGGCGTAATTGGCTGGGTCGACGATTACCGCAAGGTCGTCCACAAGGATCCGCGCGGGATGTCGTCGCGCGAGAAGTATTTCTGGCAGTCGGTGATCGGGCTGTTCGCGGCCGTCTATCTCGCGTTCAGCGTGTCCGAGGCGAACAACGTACGCGTGTTCGACCTGTTCATGGCATGGGTGAGGAGCGGCCTGTCGATGGGGCTGCCGGCGCGTGCCGACCTGATGCTGCCGTTCCTGAAGTCGATCAGCTACCCGCTCGGCGTATGGGGCTTCATCGTGCTGACCTACTTCGTGATCGTCGGCGCGAGCAACGCGGTGAACCTGACCGACGGCCTCGACGGCCTCGTGATCATGCCGGTCGTGCTGGTCGGCGCGTCGCTCGGCGTGTTCGCGTACGTGATGGGTAGCGCGGTCTATTCAAAATATTTGCTGTTCCCGCACATCCCGGGCGCGGGCGAACTGCTGATCTTCTGTTCCGCGATGGGCGGGGCCGGGCTCGCGTTCCTCTGGTACAACACGCACCCCGCGCAGGTGTTCATGGGCGACGTCGGCGCGCTGGCGCTGGGCGGCGCGCTCGGCACGGTCGCGGTGATCGTGCGCCAGGAAATCGTGCTGTTCATCATGGGCGGCATCTTCGTCGCGGAAACGCTGTCGGTGATGCTGCAGGTGTCGTGGTTCAAGTACACGAAGAAGCGTTACGGCGAAGGGCGGCGCCTGCTGAAGATGGCGCCGCTGCATCACCATTTCGAATTGTCCGGCTGGAAGGAAACGCAGGTGGTCGTGCGTTTCTGGATCATCACCCTGATGTTGTGCCTGTTCGGTCTGACCACCCTCAAGCTGCGGTAAAGGAAAGGTAACAAGGATGTCTGGCGAGATGTTTGGAGATCGGCAACGGCCGATGGTGCTCGTACTGGGGCTCGGGGAATCGGGTCTCGCGATCGCGCGATGGTGCGCGAGGCACGGGTGCCGGCTGCGCATTGCCGATACCCGCGAGGCGCCGCCGAACCTTGCCGCGCTGCAGGCCGAAGGCATCGATGCGGAGTTCGTTGGCGGGGCGTTCACGCCCGCGCTGCTCGACGGCGGCGTCGAGATCGTCGGGCTGAGCCCCGGGCTGTCGCCGCTCGAACCCGCACTCGCGGCGCTGGTCGCGGCCGCGAACGAGCGCGGTGTCGCGGTCTGGGGCGAGCTGGAATTCTTCGCGCAGGCGCTGCGCGCGCTCGGCACGAGCGGCTACCAGCCGAAGGTGCTCGCGATCACCGGCACCAACGGCAAGACCACGACCACGAGCCTCACGGGCTTGCTGTGCCACCGCTCGGGCAAGCAGGTCGCGGTCGCGGGCAACATCAGCCCGGCGATGCTCGATCGGCTCGCGAGCGCGATCGACGAAACCGCGCTGCCCGACGTCTGGGTGCTCGAACTGTCGAGCTTCCAGCTCGAGACCGCGCGCACGTTCGCGCCCGATGCGGCCGCGATCCTCAACATCACGCAGGACCACCTCGACTGGCACGGCAGCCTCGACGCGTACGCGCAGGCAAAGGGCCGGATCTTCGGCGCGACGACGACGCGCGTACTGAACCGCGACGACGCGGCCGTGATGAAGTTCGCGCCGGCAGCCGGCGCGGCCGACGCACCGCGCACGGTCACGTTCGGCCTGAACGAACCGACGCAGGACGGCGACTACGGGCTGTCGCGCGACAACGGCATCGCGTGGCTCGTGGAAGCCGTCGATCGCGACGCGCCGGATGAAGCGACGACGACCCGCCGGCGCAAGCGCGACGCGCATACGCCCGACATCGCACAGAAGCGCCTGATGCCGGCCGACGCGCTGCGCATCCGCGGGCTGCACAACGCGGCGAACGCGCTGGCCGCGTTCGCGCTCGCGCGGGCGATCGACCTGCCCGCCGCGCCGCTGCTGCACGCACTGCGCGAATACCGCGGCGAAGCGCATCGCGTCGAGGTGATCGCGACGATCGACGACGTCGACTACGTCGACGACAGCAAGGGCACGAACGTCGGCGCGACGGTGGCCGCGCTCGACGGACTCGCGCAGAAGATCGTGCTGATCGCGGGCGGCGACGGCAAGGGGCAGGATTTCGCGCCGCTGGTCGCGCCGGTCGCGCGCTGGTGTCGCGCGGTGATGCTGATCGGCCGCGACGCGCCGGCGATCCGCGACACGCTCGCCGAAACGGGCGTGCCGCTTTCCGACCATGCGACGCTCGAAGGCGCGGTGCACGCGGCGGCCGAGCTGGCCGAGCCGGGCGATGCGGTGCTGCTGTCGCCCGCGTGCGCGAGCCTCGACATGTTCAGGAACTACGCCCATCGCGCGGAAGTGTTCCGCGCGGCGGTGGATGAAGTCGCCATCGACAAAGGAGCGACGTCATGAGCTGGTCCGATCGCCTCGTCTCCCGTTTCAACGACCGGCGCGACACCGGCGGCAATGCCGCGGGCGGCCGCGTCGCATCGGCCACGCGCGCCGCGACGGGCGGCCTCGCGAGCGTCGTCAACGGCGTGCGTCCGAGCCGTTCGCGGATGCTCGATTTCGACTATTCGCTGCTGTGGGTCGCGATCGCGCTGCTCGGGCTCGGCGTCGTGATGGTGTATTCGGCGTCGATCGCGATGCCCGATTCGCCGAAATACGCGTCGTATCACGATTACGCGTTCCTGATGCGCCACTGCGTGTCGCTTACCGTCGCGTTCATCGCGGCGGTGGTTGCGTTCCGCGTGCCGGTGTCGACCTGGGATAAATACGCGCCGCATCTGTTCCTGATCGCGCTGGTCGGCCTCGTGATCGTGCTGATCCCGCACGTCGGCAAGGGCGTGAACGGTGCGCGCCGCTGGATTCCGCTCGGCATCACGAACATGCAGCCGTCGGAAATCATGAAGCTCGCGGTGACGATCTACGCGGCGAACTACACGGTGCGCAAGCAGGAATACATGCAGAGCTTCGCGAAGGGCTTCCTGCCGATGGCGTTCGCGGTCGGCCTCGTCGGCGCGCTGCTGCTGCTCGAGCCGGACATGGGCGCGTTCATGGTGGTCGCCGCGATCGCGATGGGCGTGCTGTTTCTCGGCGGCGTGAACGGCAAGCTGTTCGGCGGCCTCGTCGCGACGGCGGTCGGCACGTTCACGATGCTTGTGTGGCTGTCGCCGTGGCGTCGCGAGCGGATCTTCGCGTATCTCGATCCGTGGGACGAGCGCTACGCGCAAGGCAAGGCCTATCAGCTCACGCACTCGCTGATCGCGTTCGGCCGCGGCGAGTGGTTCGGCGTCGGCCTCGGCGGCAGCGTCGAGAAGCTGAATTACCTGCCGGAAGCGCATACCGACTTCATCCTCGCGGTGATCGGCGAGGAACTCGGCTTCGTCGGCGTGCTGGTCGTGATCCTGCTGTTCTACTGGATCGTGCGCCGTGCGTTCGAAATCGGCCGCCAGGCGCTCGCGCTCGATCGCACGTTCGCGGGCCTGATGGCGAAGGGCATCGGCATCTGGTTCGGCGCGCAGACGTTCATCAACATGGGCGTGAACCTCGGGCTGCTGCCGACCAAGGGGCTGACGCTGCCGCTCGTGAGCTACGGCGGTTCGGGCATTTTGCTGAACTGCGTCGCGCTCGCGGTGCTGCTGCGCGTGGATTACGAGAACCGGGTGCTGATGCGCGGAGGGAAGGTATGACCGCGTCGCAACGCACGCTGATGGTGATGGCAGGCGGCACCGGGGGCCACGTGTTCCCGGGGCTCGCGGTCGCGCACCGGATGGAGGCGGCGGGCTGGCGCGTCGTATGGCTCGGCAATCCGGCCGGGATGGAAGCGACGCTCGTGCCGAAGCACGGCATTCCGATGGAGTACGTGCGGTTCGGCGGGCTGCGCGGCAAGGGCCTGAAGACCAAGCTGACGCTGCCGGTCAACCTGCTGCGCGCATGCTGGCAGAGCCTCGGCGCGCTGCGCCGCGTGCGGCCGGACGTCGTGCTCGGGATGGGCGGCTACATCACGTTCCCGGCGGGCGTGATGACCGCGCTGTCGGGGCGTCCGCTCGTGCTGCACGAACAGAACTCGATCGCCGGCCTGACGAACAAGGTGCTCGCGAAACTCGCGAAGCGCGTGCTCGTCGCGTTCCCCGGCGCGCTGCCGCACGCGGAATGGACGGGTAACCCGATTCGCGCGGAACTTGCGCACACGGAACCGCCCCAAGCACGCTATGCGTCGCGCAGCGGCCCGTTGAACGTGCTGGTCGTCGGCGGCAGCCTTGGGGCCGCCGCGCTGAACGAAGTCGTGCCGCGCGCGCTGGCGCTGCTGGCGCCGGGCGAGCGCCCGCGCGTCGTGCACCAGGCGGGCGTGAAGCACATCGAAGCATTGAAGGCGAATTACGAAGCGGCCGGTTTCGCGGCCGGCGAAGACGTGCGGCTCGTGCCGTTCATCGACGACATGGCGGCCGCGTATGCGGCGGCGGATCTGGTGATCTGCCGGTCGGGCGCGATGACGGTGTCGGAGATCGCGGCGGTGGGCGTGGCGGCGCTGTTCGTGCCGTTCCCGTACGCGGTCGACGATCACCAGACGACCAACGCCGCGTTCCTCGCCGATGCGGGCGCGGCCGTGCTGGTGCAACAACGCGACCTGTCGGCGGAACTGCTCGCCGACTGGCTGCGCAGCCAGTCGCGTGCATCGCTCGCGGAGATGGCGGAACGTTCGCGCTCGCTCGCGAAGCCCGAGGCCACCGACGAAGTCGCGCGCGTGTGCGCGAAGGCGGCCGGCGCGAACCTGGAACAACTGCAATGAAACACATCGTCAAACACATTCATTTCGTCGGGATCGGCGGCGCGGGCATGAGCGGCATCGCCGAAGTGCTCGTCAACCTCGGCTACGAGGTCAGCGGCTCCGACCTGTCGCGCAATGCGGTGACCGATCGCCTCGAGGCGCTGGGCGCGCGGGTCGCGATCGGCCACGACGCGGCGAACATCGAGGGCGCGAACGCGGTCGTCGTGTCGACGGCCGTGCGCTCGGACAACCCGGAAGTGCTGGCCGCGCGCCACCAGGGCGTGCCGATCGTGCAGCGCGCGGTGATGCTGGCCGAGCTGATGCGCCTGAAGCAGGGCATCGCGATCGCCGGCACGCATGGCAAGACCACGACGACGAGCCTCGTCGCGAGCGTGCTCGCGGCGGGCGGGCTGGACCCGACCTTCGTGATCGGCGGCCGGCTGATCAGCGCCGGCGCGAACGCACGGCTCGGCACGGGCGACTTCATCGTCGCCGAGGCCGACGAGTCGGATGCGTCGTTCCTGAACCTGTATCCGGTGATCGAAGTCATCACGAACATCGATGCCGACCACATGGACACCTACGGCCACGATTTCGCGCGGCTGAAGCAGGCGTTCATCGAATTCACGCAGCGCCTGCCGTTCTACGGCAGCGCGGTCGTGTGCGTCGACGATCCGAACGTGCGGCAGATCATCCCGTTCATCTCGAAGCCGGTCGTGCGCTACGGCCTGTCGCCGGACGCGCAGGTGCGCGCGGAAGACATCGACGCGCGCGACGGCCGGATGCACTTCACGGTGATCCGCGAAGGGCGTGCGCCGCTCGCGGTCGTGCTGAACATGCCGGGTCTGCACAACGTGCAGAACGCGCTCGCGGCGATCGCGATCGCGACCGATCTCGGCGTGTCGGACGACGCGATCCAGCTGGCGCTGGCGGAATTCAACGGCGTCGGCCGGCGCTTCCAGCGTTACGGCGACGTGCCGAGCGCGGACGGCGGCCAGTACACGCTGATCGACGATTACGGTCATCACCCGGTCGAGATGGCAGCGACGATCGCGGCCGCGCGCGGCGCGTTCCCGGGCCGCCGCCTCGTGCTGGCGTTCCAGCCGCACCGCTACACGCGCACGCGCGACTGCTTCGACGATTTCGTCAACGTGCTGTCGACGGTCGATGCGCTGGTGCTGACGGAAGTCTACGCGGCCGGCGAGGCCGCGATCCCGACGGCCAGCGGCGACGCGCTGTCGCGTGCGCTGCGCACGGCGGGGAAGGTCGACCCGGTGTTCGTCGCGACGGTCGACGACGTGCCGGACGCATTGGCGAAGGTCGCGCAGAACGGCGACGTGGTGATCACGATGGGCGCGGGTTCGATCGGCGGCGTGCCGGCGAAGGTCGTGCAGAACACGCAACAGAAGGGATGACATGAGCGGGATCGATCCGAAACGTTTCGGCAAGGTGGCGGTGTTGTTCGGCGGCGAATCCGCCGAGCGCGAGGTGTCGCTCACCTCGGGCCGCCTCGTGCTGCAGGGCCTGCGCGACGCAGGCGTCGACGCGCATCCGTTCGACCCGGCCGAGCGGCCGCTGTCGGCGCTGAAGGACGAAGGCTTCGTGCGCGCGTTCAACGCGCTGCACGGCGGCTACGGCGAGAACGGCCAGATCCAGGGCGCGCTCGATTTCTACGGGATCCGCTACACGGGCAGCGGCGTACTCGGGTCGGCGCTCGGCCTCGACAAGTTCCGCACGAAGCTCGTGTGGCAGCAGACGGGCGTGCCGACACCGCCGTTCGAGACGGTGATGCGCGGTGACGACTACGCGGCGCGCGCGACGGAGATCGTCGCGAAGCTCGGCCTGCCGCTGTTCGTGAAGCCGGCGAGTGAAGGTTCGAGCGTTGCGGTGTTGAAGGTGAAGACGGCCGACGCGTTGCCCGCCGCACTGTCGGAAGCCGCGACGCACGACAAGATCGTGATCGTCGAGAAGAGCATCGAAGGCGGCGGCGAATACACCGCGTGCATCGCCGGCGATCTCGACCTGCCGCTGATCAAGATCGTGCCGGCCGGCGAGTTCTACGACTATCACGCGAAGTACGTCGCCGACGATACGCAGTACCTGATCCCGTGCGGCCTGCCGGCGGAACAGGAAGCGGAACTGAAGCGCATCGCGCGCCGCGCGTTCGACGTGCTCGGCTGCACCGACTGGGGGCGCGCGGATTTCATGGTCGACGCGGCCGGCAATGCGTATTTCCTGGAAGTGAACACGGCCCCCGGGATGACCGACCACTCGCTGCCGCCGAAGGCCGCGCGCGCGGTCGGCATCGGCTATTCGGAGCTGGTCGTGAAGGTGCTGTCGCTCACGCTCAACGACTGACGCAGGAACGGAACGACGTATGTGGAACAACGTTCGCCAACTCAACCTTGCCGCCAGCGCGCTGTACGCGCTGCTGCTGCTCGTGTTGGCGGCGGCCGGCTGCTACTGGCTGATCCAGCGCCCGACGTTCGCGCTGCGGGAGATCCGGATCGACGGCGACACCGAGCACATCAATTCGCCCACGGTGCGCGCGGGCGTGGTCGGCCGGCTGAAGGGCAATTTCTTCACGGTCGATCTCGATACGGCGCGCGCGGCGTTCGAGCAGATGCCGTGGGTGCGTCACGCGAGCGTGCGCCGGGTGTGGCCGAATGCGCTGGCTGTCACGCTCGAGGAGTACAAACCGCTCGGGACCTGGGGCAGCGATCAGCTGGTGAGCGTCGACGGCGAGCTGTTCACCGCGAACCAGGGCGAGCTGGAGCAGGAACTGCCGGCGTTCGACGGCCCGGAAGGCAGTGCGAAGGAAGTCGTCACGCGGTATCGCGACTTCGGGAAATGGTTCGCGCCGCTGAAGGCGGCGCCGGAAGAAGTGACGCTGTCGGCGCGGTACGCGTGGACGGTGAAGCTGTCGAACGGCATGCAGGTCGAGCTGGGCAAGGAACGCAACAGCGACACGCTGCATGACCGGAGCCAGCGTCTGGTCGCCGCGTGGCCGGCCGTCACGGAGCGTTGGGGCAACGACATCGAGTACGCGGACCTGCGCTATCCGAACGGATTCGCGATTCGCGCGGCAGGCATGCGGTTCCTGACCGATACCGACAAGCGCAAGAAGTAACGAGAGATCACACGCAAGAGCACTTTATGAGCAAAGACTACAAGGATCTGCTGGTTTCCCTCGACATCGGCACGTCGAAGGTGGTGGCCATCGTCGCCGAGCTGAAGGGCGAGGGTCACTACGAGGTGATCGGTCTCGGCCAGAGCGAGTCGAAGGGTCTGAAGAAAGGTGTGGTGGTCAACATCGAGGCCACCGTGCAGTCGATCCAGCGCGCGCTCGAGGAAGCCGAGCTGATGGCCGACTGCAAGATCACCAACGTGTTCACCGGGATCGCGGGCAGTCACATCCGCAGCTTCAACTCGAGCGGGATGGTCGCGATCAAGGACAAGGAAGTCACGCAGACGGACGTCGCGCGCGTGATCGAGACCGCGAAGGCGATCAACATCCCGACCGACCAGCAGGTGCTGCACATCCTCACGCAGGAATTCATCATCGACGGCCAGGAGGACGTGCGCGAGCCGATCGGGATGAGCGGCATCCGGCTGGAAGTGAAGGTGCACATCGTGACGGGCGCGGTGAGCGCCGCGCAGAACATCGTCAAGTGCGTGCGCCGCTGCGGGCTGGAAGTGAACGACCTGATCCTGCAGCCGCTCGCGTCGTCGCTGGCGGTGCTGACCGAAGACGAGAAGGATCTCGGCGTGGTGCTGGTCGACATCGGCGGCGGCACGACCGACATCGCGATCTTCGCCGAAGGCGCGATCCGCCACACGGCGGTGATTCCGATCGCTGGCGACCAGATCACGAGCGACATCGCGATGGCGCTGCGCACGCCGACGCCGGATGCGGAAGACATCAAGGTCGGCTACGGGATCGCGAAGCAGGCGCTTGCCGATCCGGACGAAATGGTGGAAGTGCCGGGCCTCGGCGAACGCGGCCCGCGCACGCTGTCGCGCCAGGCGCTCGCGGCCGTGATCGAGCCGCGCGTCGAGGAACTGTTCTCGCTCGTGCAGCAGGTCGTGCGCGAATCGGGTTATGAAGAACTCCTGAGCTCCGGCGTGGTCATTACCGGCGGCGCGTCGATGATGCCGGGCATGGTCGAGCTCGGCGAAGACATTTTCCTGAAGCCGGTGCGCATCGGTGCGCCGGAATATGCAGGCGGCCTGTCCGACGTCGTGCGCAATCCGCGCTACTCGACGGCGATGGGGCTGCTCGTCGAAGGCAGTGCGCAGCGCATGCGCGGCCGCAAGGTCGCCGTGCAGTCCGGCAACGCGGGGCAGGTGTTCTCGCGGATGAAGGAATGGTTCCTGAGCAACTTCTGAAATACCGAATCGAAATTCGCGCTGGTGCCGGCGGCTGGCGCGCGACAGGGGGTTGCCCGATCTCCTGCCGAATAACGGCCGAGTAGCAGTCATTCTCTTGACGGAGGCAACAATGGAATTCGAAATGCTGGAAACCGAGACCAACGGCACCATCATCAAGGTGGTCGGCGTTGGCGGCGCTGGCGGCAATGCCGTCCAGCACATGATCAACCGCGGCGTGCAGGGCGTCGACTTCATCGTGATGAACACGGACGCGCAGGCGCTGTCGCGTTCGCGCGCATCGTCGGTGATCCAGCTCGGCAACACGGGTCTGGGCGCCGGTGCGAAGCCGGAAATGGGTCGTGCGGCAGCGGAAGAAGCGCGCGAGCGCATCGCCGACGCACTGCGCGGCGCGCACATGGTGTTCATCACGGCCGGCATGGGTGGTGGCACGGGCACGGGCGCGGCACCGGTGGTCGCGCAGATCGCGAAGGAGATGGGCATTCTGACGGTCGGTGTCGTCAGCAAGCCGTTCGAGTTCGAGGGCGGCAAGCGCATGCGCGTCGCCGAAGCAGGCTCGCAGCAACTGGAGGATCACGTCGACTCGCTGATCGTCGTCCTGAACGACAAGCTGTTCGACGTGATGGGCGATGACGCCGAGATGGACAAGTGCTTCCAGTGCGCGGACGACGTGTTGAACAACGCGGTGGCGGGTATCGCGGAAATCATCAACGTCGACGGCCTCGTGAACGTCGACTTCGAAGACGTGAAGACGGTGATGGGCGAGCAGGGCAAGGCGATGATGGGCACGGCGACGGTTGCCGGCGTCGATCGCGCACGCCTCGCGGCGGAACAGGCCGTGGCGAGCCCGCTGCTCGAAGGCGTCGATCTGTCGGGCGCGCGCGGCGTGCTGGTCAACATCACGTCGAGCCGTTCGCTGCGCCTGTCGGAAACGCGCGAAGTGATGAACACGATCAAGAGCTACGCGGCGGAAGATGCGACGGTGATCTTCGGTGCGGTGTACGACGACGCGATGGGCGATGCACTGCGCGTGACGGTCGTGGCGACGGGGCTGGGCCGTGCGGCGAAGAAGCAGCAGTCGGCACCGATGACGCTGCTGCGCACGGGTACGGACAACCAGCCGGTCAGCGCGGTGTCGCACGGCTATGCGCCGGCGCAACACGTCAGCACGGCCGACTACGGCGCGCTCGATACGCCGGCGGTGTGGCGCAACTCGCGCGAAACCGCGGCATCGCACGTGCAGGCGCTGCAGGAGAAGGGGGTGGACACGTACGACATCCCGGCTTTCCTGCGCAAGCAGGCTGACTGACGACGCACACAGGCGAAGCCGCGGCGAAGTTGCCGCGGTAACGCCGGCGTGACGGATGCCACGGATCACGACAGGCCGCGTCGGATGCGACGCCGGGCCGGGAAACGTGCCCTCTTCGCGTGAGCGGAGCGGGATGGGCCGTGCTGTCCGCGACACGCTGAAAAACCGTATCGCTATGAGGGACCAGCCATGATTCAAGTGGGCGACGCGCTGCCCGACGCGCAATTGTTCGAGTTCATCGACGATGCGCGCGAAGGGTGCACGCTGGGGCCGAACGCCTACAGCGTGCGCGACCAGGTTGTGGGAAAGCGGGTGGTGATCTTCGGATTGCCGGGCGCGTTCACGCCGACCTGCTCGGCGCAGCATGTGCCGGGCTACGTCGAACACGCCGAGCAACTGCGCGCGGCGGGGATCGACGAGATCTGGTGCGTGTCCGTCAACGACGCATTCGTGATGGGCGCATGGGGACGTGATCTGCACACCGCGGGCAAGGTGCGCATGATGGCGGACGGCAGCGCGGCTTTCACTCATGCGCTGGGGCTGACGCAGGATTTGTCCGCGCGTGGCATGGGAATTCGTTCCCTGCGCTACGCGATGGTGATTGACGGCGGTGTGGTCAAGACGCTGGCCGTCGAGGCGCCGGGCAAGTTCGAAGTGAGCGATGCGGCGAGTGTTCTCGCGACGTTGACGTCCTGATCGTGCGGTGCGCCGTTGCCTTCCGGCAACGCTGCTCACCGGCCGCAGGGCAGTTGTAACACGGGCCGATGACCGGAAACGCCTCCGTTCCGGGCATTGGCCCGTCCCGTATCGGCGCGGGTAAACAGACGAAACAGATTGATACGCAGTTTCAAACAGCGTTGAATTGGGAATTACGCTATAATCTCGCCTATCGAATATAACTCCTGATTGATATCTTCAATCAAGACGAAGAAGACCATGTTGAAGCAGCGCACCATCAAATCCATCGTGAAGACCGTGGGTATCGGTCTCCACTCGGGCCGCAAGGTCGAACTGA
The DNA here is from genome assembly GCF_902833245.1 of Burkholderia sp. BCC0398. Taxonomy (NCBI): domain Bacteria; kingdom Pseudomonadati; phylum Pseudomonadota; class Betaproteobacteria; order Burkholderiales; family Burkholderiaceae; genus Burkholderia; species Burkholderia sp. BCC0398. Next base: position 363,770 of record NZ_CADFEM010000002.1, on the reverse strand, counting down.
CGCTCCGTCCGGCTGCGCCGGGCACGGGTATCGTGTTCACGCGCGTCGACCTGCCCACGCCCGTCGATATCCCGGCCTCCGCGATGTCGATCGGCGACACGCGGCTCGCGTCGGTGCTGCAGAAGGATGGCGCGCGCGTGTCGACGGTCGAGCACCTGATGTCGGCGTGCGCCGGCCTCGGCATCGACAACCTCTATGTCGACGTGACGGCCGAGGAAATCCCGATCATGGACGGCAGCGCCGCGTCCTTCGTGTTCCTGATTCAATCTGCCGGCATCGAAGAGCAGAACGCGCCGAAGCGCTTCATCCAGGTGAAGAAGCCGGTCGAAATCCGCGATGGCGACAAGTTCGCGCGTCTCGATCCGTATTTCGGCTTCAAGCTGAAGTTCACGATCGACTTCCGTCACCCGGCCGTCGACAAGACCGGCCAGGAATTGGAGGTCGATTTCGCGAATACGTCGTACGTGCGCGAGATCGCGCGCGCGCGCACGTTCGGTTTTGCCCATGAAGTCGAAATGATGCGCGAGCTGGGTCTCGCCCGCGGCGGCAGCATGGACAACGCGATCGTGCTCGACGAGTACCGGATCCTGAACAACGACGGGCTGCGCTACGACGACGAGTTCGTGAAGCACAAGATGCTCGATGCGATCGGCGACCTCTACGTGGTCGGCCATCCGCTGCTGGCATCGTACACCGCGTACAAGTCGGGCCACGGGCTGAACAATGCGCTGCTGCGCGAGCTGCTCGCACACGAAGACGCGTACGACATCGTGACGTTCGACGATCCGCAGGCTGCGCCGAAGGGGTTCGCGTTCGACGCGCAGACGGCCTTCGCGTGACCGGCATTCGTTACCGCAAGCGATAAAAAAGCGACCCTCGGGTCGCTTTTTTGTTGGCTGGCCGCCGCTGGCGGCCGGGGCAGTCAGCGCGGTTTCGCGCCGTGCCGCGCCGCCATCCGTGCGAGCGCAGCCTGCAGCGGCGACGGTTCGAGGTGGTCGGCGAGGTCGCGCAGCGCGGCGGCGCCGGTCGACGTCATCCGCGCCTGCTTCACGTGCGGCGGCTCCGGCGCGTCCTTCGGCCGCACGCGCACGCGCAGCGTCGTCACGGGCCAGCCGCGCTTCTGGAGATCGCCGAGCAGTCGCACTTCGACTTGTCGCAGCCGGGCGGCCAGCGCATTGTGCGCGGCAAAGAGGGTCAGGGTGCCGTCCTTGATGAAGCCCGGTTCGACGTGATTCGCCAGATAGTCGGGCAGGCACGCGCCGAGGTCGCGCTGCAGCGACGCGATCTGCTCGACGCCGGCGCGCAGCGCCGCGAATGCGTCGGTACGACCGAGCACTTCGGACACGGGTTGCGGGCGATAGGCGGCGAGCGGGCCGAAACGCTTGGAAAATCGGTTCATCGAGGCTTTCTTCGAGCGCGCACGCGCGCGGACGTTGCAGCCGATTGTACCCGCGCCGGCCCGCGCACGGGCGGCTTTCGCCCACGCCCACCCGGCCCCGGCGCGCAATGGCCGTTCGGCCGGGACGCAGGCGCATGCGGCCCCGCGTGCTAAAATTCGTCGTTTGAGTCCACTAATTCGCTAAGCCGCCGAGGCTCGGGCGCCGGGGCGCGCAACACGCGCCGGGCGCCGGTGCTGCGACGCAGGATCCGATCCGATGACAACCGGTTTTCTCCAGAAAATTTTTGGCAGCCGCAACCAGCGGCTCGTCAAGCAATACCAAAAGACCGTCGCGACGATCAATGCGCTCGAAACGCAGATCGAGCAGCTGACGGACGACCAGTTGCGCGGCAAGACGGACGAATTCCGCCAGCGGGTCGCGGCCGGCGAGTCGCTCGACAAGCTGCTGCCCGAGGCCTTCGCGGTCTGTCGCGAGGCGAGCCGCCGCGTGCTGAAGATGCGGCACTTCGACGTGCAGATGATCGGCGGCATGGTGCTCCACTACGGCAAGATCGCGGAAATGCGCACCGGCGAGGGCAAGACGCTCGTCGCGACGCTGCCCGTGTACCTGAACGCGCTGGCCGGCCGCGGCGTGCACGTCGTGACCGTCAACGATTACCTCGCGCAGCGCGACGCCGAATGGATGGCGCGCCTCTACAACTTCCTCGGTCTGTCGGTCGGCATCAACCTGTCCGGCATGGAGCACGACCAGAAGCAGCAGGCGTACGCGGCGGACATCACGTACGGCACGAACAACGAATTCGGCTTCGACTACCTGCGCGACAACATGGTCTACGAGACCGACGCGCGCGTGCAGCGGGCACTGAATTTTGCAGTCGTCGACGAAGTGGACTCGATCCTGATCGACGAAGCGCGGACGCCGCTGATCATTTCGGGCCAGGCCGAGGATCACACCGAGCTGTACGTGCGGATGAACGCACTGCCGCCGCTGCTCGAGCGCCAGATCGGCGAAGAGAAGGCCGACGGCACGGGCGTCGAGAAGCCGGGCGACTACACGCTCGACGAGAAGGCGCGCCAGGTATTCCTGACGGAATCGGGCCACGAGAAGGCCGAGCGCCTGCTCGCCGAATGGGGCCTGATCGGCGAGGGCGAGAGCCTGTACGCGCCGCAGAACATCACGCTGATGCACCACGTGTACGCCGCGCTGCGCGCCCACACGCTGTTCCACAAGGATCAGCACTACGTCGTGCAGAACGGCGAAGTGGTCATCGTCGACGAATTCACGGGCCGCCTGATGGCCGGCCGCCGCTGGTCCGACGGCCTGCACCAGGCGGTCGAGGCGAAGGAGCACGTGAAGATCCAGAGCGAGAACCAGACGCTCGCGTCGATCACGTTCCAGAACTACTTCCGGATGTACGCGAAGCTGGCCGGCATGACCGGCACCGCGGACACCGAAGCGTACGAATTCAACGAGATCTACGGCCTCGAGACGGTCGTGATCCCGACCAACCGCCCGCCGAAGCGGATCGACAAGCAGGACCAGATCTACAAGACGGCCAAGGAGCGCTACGACGCGGTGATCCGCGACATCCGCGACTGCTACGAGCGCGGCCAGCCGGTGCTGGTGGGCACGACCTCGATCGAGAACTCCGAGCTGCTGTCGCACCTGCTGAAGCAGGCCGGGCTGCCGCACGAAGTGCTGAACGCGAAGCAGCACGAGCGTGAAGCGGCGATCGTCGCGGAAGCCGGCCGTCCGAAGCGCATCACGATCGCGACCAACATGGCCGGTCGCGGTACCGACATCGTGCTCGGCGGCAACGCCGAGAAGCAGGCCGCGTTCATCGACGCCGACGACGCGATCCCGGCCGACGAAAAGGCACGCCGCATCAAGCAGCTGCACGACGAGTGGGAAACGCTGCACGAGCAGGTGAAGGCCGCGGGCGGCCTGCACATCATCGGTACCGAGCGCCACGAATCGCGCCGGATCGACAACCAGCTGCGCGGCCGTGCGGGCCGCCAGGGCGATCCGGGCTCGTCGCGCTTCTATCTGTCGCTCGACGATCCGCTGCTGCGCATCTTCGCGGGCGACCGCGTGCGCTCGATCATGGATCGCCTGAAGATGCCGGAAGGCGAGGCGATCGAGGCGGGTATCGTCACGCGGTCGATCGAATCGGCGCAGCGCAAGGTCGAAGCGCGCAACTTCGACATCCGCAAGCAGCTGCTCGAATACGACGACGTGTCGAACGACCAGCGCAAGGTGATCTACCAGCAGCGCAACGAGCTGCTCGAAGCGCACGACATCACCGAGACGATCACCGCGATGCGTCACGGCGTGATCACCGAGGTCGTCCGCCAGTTCGTGCCGGAAGGCAGCATCGAAGAGCAGTGGGACGTGCCCGAGCTCGAGGAAGCGCTGCGCAACGACTGGCAGCTCGACCTCGCGATCCAGGAAATGGTGAACGAGTCGTCGTCGATCACGGCCGAGGAGATTCTCGACGCGGTGACGACGGCCGCCGACGAGCAGTACGACGCGAAGGTCGCGCTGGTCGGCCGCGAATCGTTCAGCGCGTTCGAGCGTTCGGTGATGCTGCAGACGGTCGACCGCCTGTGGCGCGAGCACCTCGCGGCGCTCGACCACCTGCGTCAGGGCATCCATCTGCGCGGCTATGCGCAGAAGAATCCGAAGCAGGAGTACAAGCGCGAGGCGTTCGAGCTGTTCGCCGCGATGCTCGACGCGATCAAGCAGGAAGTCACGCGCGTCGTGATGAACGTGCAGATCCAGTCGCCGGAGCAGCTCGAGGAGGCGGCCGAGCAGATCGAGGAGCGCGGCGGTCATCTCGAGAACGTCGAATACCAGCACGCCGACTACGCGGACGCCGGTGCGCCGGTCGCGAACGTCACGGCCGCCGCGGCGGCCACGGCGGCCACGGCGACGGCCGACATGGTCGGCAGCGCGATGACGCACAGCGGCCCCGGCGGCGAAATGCCGAAGGTCGGCCGCAACGACCCGTGCCCGTGCGGCAGCGGCAAGAAGTACAAGCAATGTCACGGGAAGCTGTCATGATCGGCGGCGGCGCGCGTCACGCGTGCCGCGTCGTTCGCAGCGTCGAGTCAGTGATGTGAGTTGTGGCGGCCCGCGTGGGGCCGCCGGTTCTTCCAATCGATGCCGGCGCATGCCGGCATTTTCCATCCGGCAGGTGTGCCCCATGGCTGTCAATTTTCCGTCGATCGATCCCGCCCAACTGCATCCCGTCGCCGGCGTCACGCTCGGCTGGGCGGAAGCGAACATCCGCAAGCCGAATCGCAAGGACGTGCTGGTCATTTCCGTCGACGAAGGCGCGACGGTCGCGGGCGTGTTCACCGAAAATCGTTTCTGCGCGGCGCCGGTCACCGTCTGCCGCGAGCACCTGGCGAAGGTCCGTGCGGGCGGCGCGGGCATCCGCGCGCTGGTCGTGAATACGGGCAATGCGAACGCGGGCACCGGCGAGCCGGGCCTCGTGAACGCACGCGAGACCTGCACGGAGCTCGCGCGTCTCGCGGGCATCGCGCCGGCGCAGGTGCTGCCGTTCTCGACCGGCGTGATCCTCGAGCCGCTACCGATCGACCGCCTGAAGGCCGGCCTGCCGGCCGCGCTCGCGAACCGCCAGGCCGCGAACTGGTTCGACGCCGCGCAGGCGATCATGACGACCGACACGCTGCCGAAGGCGACGTCGCGCCAGGTGACGATCGACGGTCACACGGTCACGCTGACGGGCATCAGCAAGGGCGCGGGCATGATCAAGCCGAACATGGCGACGATGCTCGGCTTCCTCGCGTTCGACGCGAACGTCGCGCAGCCGGTGCTCGACACGCTGGTGAAGGAAGTCGCCGACCGCTCGTTCAACTGCATCACGATCGACGGCGACACGTCGACGAACGACTCGTTCATCCTGATCGCATCGGGCAAGAGCTCGCTGCCGGCCATCACGTCGACCGATTCGCCGGCCTATGCGGTGCTGCGCGACGCGGTGACGGAAGTCGCTCAGGTGTTGTCGCAACTGATCGTGCGCGACGGCGAAGGCGCGACGAAATTCATGACGGTGCAGGTCGAAGGCGGCAAGAGCGTCGCCGAATGCCGCCAGATCGCGTACGCGATCGGCCATTCGCCGCTCGTGAAGACGGCCTTCTACGCATCCGACCCCAACCTGGGCCGGATTCTCGCGGCGATCGGCTATGCGGGCGTCGCGGATCTCGACGTCGGCAAGATCGACCTCTATCTGGACGACGTGCTAGTCGCGAAGGCGGGCGGCCGCAACCCGGCCTACCAGGAAGAGGACGGCCAGCGCGTGATGAAGCAGAGCGAGATCACGATCCGCGTGCTGCTCGGTCGTGGCGACGCGCAGGCCACCGTCTGGACGTGCGACCTGTCGCACGATTACGTGAGCATCAACGCGGATTACCGCTCCTGATCGGGAGCGCTCGAACGACATGGACAAGCTTGAACAGTTTCTGACGCGCGCGGAAGCGCTGCTCGGCCGTCTCGAAGGAATGCTGCCGCCCGCACCGGCGGCCATCGACTGGAACGCGGCGCACGCGTTCCGCTGGCGCAAGCGCCAGGGGCGCGGCTACCTGCAGCCGGTACCGGCCGTGTCGTCGATCACGCTCGGCGACCTGCACAACATCGATCGCCAGAAAGTGCTGATCGACCAGAACACGCGGCAGTTCGTGCAGCGCAAGCCGGCCAACAACGTGCTGTTGACCGGCGCGCGCGGCACCGGCAAGTCGTCGCTGATCAAGGCGTGCTTGAATGCGTACGCGAACGACGGGCTGCGCCTGATCGAAGTCGACAAGGACGACCTGCACGATCTCGGCGACATCGTCGACCTGATCTCGCAGCGTCCGGAGCGGTTCATCGTGTTTTGCGACGACCTGTCGTTCGAGGACGGCGAATCGGGCTACAAGGCGCTGAAGGTCGCGCTGGACGGGTCGATCGCCGCGCAGTCGGACAACGTGCTGATCTACGCGACGTCGAACCGCCGCCATCTGCTGCCCGAGTACATGAGCGACAACGAATCGTACAAGCATCTGCCGGACGGCGAGATTCACCCCGGCGAAGTCGTCGAGGAGAAGATCTCGCTGTCGGAGCGCTTCGGCCTGTGGGTCAGCTTCTATCCGTTCAAGCAGGACGACTACCTCGACATCGTCGCGCACTGGCTGCGTCACTTCGGCTGCCCGGATGCGGAGATCGAGACCGCGCGCGGCGACGCGCTCGTATGGGCGCTCGAGCGCGGCTCGCGTTCGGGCCGCGTCGCGTGGCAGTTCGCGCGGGACTGGTCGGGCCGCAAGGAGCAGGCATGAGCGCGGATCTGGCACAGGGCGCCGTGCGGGCGCCGGACGGTCGCAAGGTGACCGAAGTCGCGGTCGGCGTGATGGTGCAGCCGGACGGCAGGTACCTGCTCGCGCAACGCCTGCAGGGGAAGCCGTACGAAGGTTACTGGGAGTTTCCGGGCGGCAAGCTGGAGGCCGGCGAAAGCGTCGAGGACGCGCTGGCGCGCGAGCTGCACGAGGAACTCGGCATCGAAGTCACGGCCAGCCATCGCTGGCACACGCTCGAGCACGATTATCCGCACGCGTATGTGCGGCTCTATTTCTGCAAGGTGACGGGCTGGACGGGCGAGCCGCACAGCAAGGAAGGGCAGGCGTTCGTGTGGCAGCAGCTACCGGTCGAGGTCGCGCCGCTGTTGCCGGCGGCGCTGCCGGTGCTCGAACTGCTCGAGAAGGAAGCGGCGTCGCAATGACGCCGCGGCGGCCTGCCGGAAAGGCGGGCCGTATCGGCGGACGGGGGCGTCGCTCAGCTGTCGCGGCGGTTGTCCGTGCCGTCTTCTTCCGACGACGGACCCTCGTCGGAGGCGCCGCCGATCCGATACTTTTCCGCGGCCCATGCGCCGAGGTCGAGCTGCTTGCAGCGGGCCGAACAGAAGGGACGGAACTTGTTTTCAGGCGTCCAGCGCACTTCGGCGCCGCACGAAGGACATTTCACAACGGTAGTCATACGAAAGCATCGATCCGGCACGTGGCCGTTACAGATTACACAGTGTCAGATGGAACGGCACGTCGATGTCCACCGCGCGCGGCCGTACATCGCCGTCCTGCATGGTGAACCGTACCCACAGCATGTATTTGTTGGCGCTCGCTTCGGGAATGACGCGCAGCTCCGGCGGCACCCGTACCTGCATCAGCTGGTAGGTGCGGCCGGACAGCATCTGCTGGTAGCTGCCCTGCATCGCCATGACCTTCGACGCCTGACCCGATTCGCGCGCGAGCCGCAGCACGATCGCCGCGGCGTCGCGCAACGGCAGCATCGGCAGGACCCACTTCGCGATGTCCTGGCGCCGCTGCTCCGCAGGCCATTGCTGCCACGCGTAGTACGACGGCAGGTCGAACTTGCAGGTACCGCCCGGAATCACCGCGCGGCTGCGGATGCTGGCGAGCCACTCGTTGTCGACGAGGTGCTGGCCGGTCTTGCCCTGCATCTGCGCGAGATTCGCGAGCGTTTGCTCGATTTCACCGAGCACGGCTTCGAGCGCGTTCTGCTCGATGCCCGGATTGCCGCGAAAGGGGGCGAGCGTCTGGCGCTGACGTTCGAGCTCCTTCATCAGATCCGATTTCAGGTCCGCGCGGCCCGTTACCTCGGCGATTTCGAACAGCGTCGTCAGCGCGACGTGGTGTTCACGCGGGTCCTCCTGAGCCAAAAAGAACGTGAAGCGCTCGAACAGATCTTCGAGACGCAACAGCGTGCGAATTCGCTCGTTGAACGGATACTCGTAAAGAATCAAGCGCGCTCGCCTCTTGGGTAGGGATTGAAACAATGAAGGACATTCTAATGCCCCCTCTCTACCCTAGCAACGCGCCAATTTCGTACACCATCACGATTGCGCGCGATGCTCAGTGCGCGGCGGCCGCGAATTCGACATAGCGTTGGTGCAGTGCATCGACCTGCGCGGCGAGCGCGTCGGGCGTGAGCGCGTCGTTGACGATCACGTCGTCGGCCGCCGCGAGGCGGGCTTCGCGCGACGCCTGTCGCGCGATGATCGCTTCGACCTGTTCGCGCGTGAAACCGTTGCGCCGCATCACGCGCGCGATCTGCGTTTCGACCGGGCAGTCGACGACGAGCACGCGATCGCTGCGCGCCTTCCAGGTGCCCGACTCGACGAGCAGCGGCACGACGAACATTACGTACGGGCCCCGCGCTTTGCGCGCGTCGCGATCGGTCTCCGCGCGGATCAGCGGATGCGTGATCGCTTCGAGGCGCCGGCGCGCGGCGTCGTCGCTGAAGATCAGCGTGCGCATCTTCGCGCGATCGAGCGAGCCGTCGGCGGCCACGAAGTCGCGACCGAAAGCCTGCTCGATCGCGGGCATCGCGAGGCCGCCCGGCGCGGTGATGCGGTGGGCAATCAGGTCGGTATCGACGAGCGATGCGCCACGGGCGCCGAACAGGTCGGCAACGGTCGTCTTGCCGCTGCCGATGCCGCCCGTGAGTCCTACGGAAAACATGTCAGCCTCCGAGCGCCGCATAGAAAGGGGTGCCGAAAAACAGCGTGGCGACGCCGCCGGCCGCGAGGAACGGGCCGAACGGAATCGGCTCCTCGAAGCGCATGCGGCCGCGCCAGGTTGCGACGAGCCCGACGATCGCGCCGGTCACCGCCGCGAACAGCACGACCTGCGGCAGCGCGGCCCAGCCCATCCATGCGCCGAGCGCGGCAAGCAGCTTCAGGTCGCCGAAACCGATGCCCTCGATGCCGCGCAGCCATTTGAACAGCCAGTAGATCGACCACAGGAACAGGTAGCCGGCCATCGCGCCGATCACGGCCGAGCGCAGCGACGTGAAGGTGCCGCCGAGGTTCAGCACGAGCCCTGCCCACAGCAGCGGCAGCGTCATCGAGTCGGGCAGGTAGCCGGTCCGGATATCGATCGCGCTCATCGAGAGCAGCGCCGCGCACAGCGCGAACGCGGCAAGCGCGGCGACGGTCGGGCCGAACGCCGCGAGCGAGCCGGCGGCGAGCCCTGCGCACGCGATCTCGACGAGCACGTAGCGGATGCCGATCGCATGGCCGCAGCGCCGGCAGCGCCCGCGCAGCATCAGGTAGCTGACGAGCGGGATGTTTTCCCACGCGCGCAATACGTGGCCGCAATGCGGGCAGGCACTGCGCGGGCGCCACAGATCGTAGCGCGGCGGATAACCGTCGTCGGGCGGGGCGCTCGCGGTGCCCGTCGCCTCGGCGATCTCGGCCTGCCACGCGCGCTGCATCATCACGGGCAACCGGTGCACGACCACGTTCAGGAAGCTGCCGATGCAAAGGCCGACGACGACCGCGAACGCATACTGCAGCGCGGGCGGCAGCATCGCCAGCGCGAGCAGCGTGCTCTCGGGCGAATCGGAAACGGCGGACAGGGGCGCGGGCGTCATGAGGCTCAAGGTTCGGACTTAAAAGGCGACAGAATCGGTTGCGATGCTACACCACGTTGCCGAGTTGAAGGATCGGCAGATACATCGCAATCACGAGACCGCCGACGAGTGCGCCCAGCACGATCACGATCAACGGTTCGCCGAGCGCCGCGAGCGCATCGAGGCGCGCGTCCAGCTGGCGTTCGCACAGCGCGGCGATGTCGGCGAGCATCGTGTCGAGCGCACCGGTTTCCTCGGCGACGGCGATCGGCTGCACGACGTCGTCCGGAAAGCAGCCGGCCGAATGCATCGCATCGGCCAGACGTACGCCGCGCAACACGCGTGCGGCGATGTGCGCGGTGGCGTGCGCGAACACCGGGTGGCCGGCCGTGCGCTCCAGCGTGGCGAACGCATCGGCGAGCGGCACGCCGGCGCCGAGCAGGGTCGCCAGCGAACGGCACCAGCGTGCGGCGGCGTACCGCTCGAGCGCGCTGCCTGCGAGCGGAGCGCGCAGCAGGCGCCGCGCGAGCGCGTGACGCAGCGCGGCCGAGCGCCGCAGCGCGTGCCGCGCGGCGAGGCCCGTGGCGGCCGCGCCGGCCAGGAGTACGCCGCCCCACGCCGACAGCGCGGAGGACAGCGCGAGCAGCGCGCGGGTCGGCGCGGGCAGCGCGGCGCCGAAACCGTCGAAGATCTGCCGGAAGGTCGGCACGACCCACATCATCAATGCAGCGGAGATCGCGAGCCCGAACAGGATGACGGCGGCCGGATACGCGAGTGCGGCGCGCAGCTTGCGCCATTGCGCATCGGCGCGCTCGCGGTGTTCCGCGACCCGTGTCAGCACGACGCCGAGCGAACCGGACGCTTCGCCGACCTCGATCAACTGACGATACAGCGTGCCGAATTGCGATGGATAGCGTGCGAGCGCATCGGCGAAGCGCCGGCCGCCGACGATCTCGCGGGCGAGACCCGCGGCAATGCGCGGCACGCCGTCGCGCGTGCGGGTGCGCGCGAGCATCTCGAGCGACGGCGCGAGCGGCAGGCCGGCCTGCAGCAGGCTCGCGAGCTGGTGCGTGAAGCGCGTGATGTCGCGCGCGGCCGCCGTAGGCGGACGGGCCGGCCCGCGGACGTCGAGCGACAGTACCGCGATGCCGTCGCGCGCGAGCGTGGCGCGCGCGGCCGAGGCGTCGAACGCGATGACGATCCCGCGGCGTGGAGAGCCGTCGCGATGGCGGCCGCGCCATGCGAAGCGGGTTTCGCGCGGCGGCGTGCGCACGTTCACGCGGCGGGGGTGGCGGCGACGGCTTCCGCGAGGCTCGTCGTGCCGTCCATGACGCGCGCGAATGCCGCGTCGCGTAGCGTGCGCACGCCCTCGGCCGCCACGCAGTGCGCGAGTTCGCCGACGCTCGCCCGCGCGACGATGCGCTCGGCCAGCGCGGGCGAGACCGGCATCGTCTGATGCAGGCCGATGCGGCCGCGATAGCCGATCCCGTGACAGGCGGAACAGCCGCGCGCGACGAACGGCCGCCAGCCGGCCGCCAGCGCCGCCGGGTCGCAGCCGGATTCCCGCAGCGCGCGCGCCGATGCGTCCGAAGGCGCGCGGCAGTGAACGCACAGGCGCCGGACGAGGCGTTGCGCGGTGACGAGGTGCAGCGCGGCGGCGAGGTTGTACGGCGCGACGCCGATGTCGAGCAGCCGCGCGACGGCTGCCGGCGCGTCGTTCGTGTGCAGCGTCGACAACACGAGATGGCCGGTCTGCGCGGCCTTGATCGCGACGTCGGCCGTCTCCGCATCGCGAATCTCGCCGACCATGATGACGTCCGGGTCCTGTCGCAACAGCGCGCGCAGCGCCGTCGCGAACGTGAGCCCCGCCTTGTCGGCGACGCCGACCTGATTGATTCCGTCGAGCTGGATCTCGACGGGATCCTCGACCGTGCAGACGTTGTGCGCGTCGCGATCGAGCATTTGCAGCGCGCAGTAGAGCGACAGCGTCTTGCCGCTGCCGGTCGGGCCCGTGACGAGCACGAGGCCATGCGGCGCGCGGATCGCGGCCTCCATCGCGGCCGCCTGCCGCGCATCGAAGCCGAGGTTGGCCAGCGTGAGATCGGGCGGCAGCGTTTCGAGCCGCCGCAGCACGAGCTTTTCGCCGAACAGCGTGGGCAGCGAACTGACACGATAGTCGCCGCGCGTGCCGCCGTCGATCGCGATGCGCAGCCGGCCGTCCTGCGGAAGCCGCCGCTCGGCGATGTCCATGCGCGAGAGCACCTTGATCCGCGTGACGAGCGCATCGCGCAGGTGCAGCGGCGGTCGCGCGTGTTCATGCAGCACGCCGTCGATGCGCAGACGGATGCGCCAGCCGGCTTCGAACGGCTCGACGTGGATGTCCGACGCGTCGCGCACGCGCGCCGCGTGCAGCGTGTCCGTCAGCAGCCGTACGGCGGGGGCATCGTCGAGCTGGGCCGCATCGAGTGCATGGGGCGCGTCGGCGGGCGGCGCGCCGGCGTGCGCGGGCGCCGACCGCGCGTGTAGCGACGCCGCGGAGGAAGGAAAGTGCATGTGAGCCGGCACGCTGGCCGCCAGTTGACCGTGATGCGCAGATCATCGCGCGTCGCGGCCAGCGCCGGCAGTCGGCCGTTCGGCTAGCGCTAGCCCGTTATTAGCGTGAACCGGCCCTAGCGCGAGGCGGCGCGCACGGTGCGCGTGCCGCGCGGCTTGAAGAGCTTGACGGTGCGTACTGCCTGATCGTCGCTGCGCATCACCTCGAGCATCACGTCGCCGATTTTCAGGCACACGTCGTCTTCCGGAATTTCCTCGAGGATCTCGAGTACCAGTCCGTTCAGCGTCTTCGGCCCGTCGGTCGGCAGTTTCAGGTGCAGCCAGCGGTTCAGCTCGCGCAGCGGCATGCTGGCCGACACGATGCATTCGCCGTTCTCGTCCCAGCCGCCCGCGCGTTCGCTGCGCGGCATCGACGTCGTGAATTCGCCGATCAGTTCCTCGATGATGTCCTCGGGCGTGACGAGCCCTTCGAGTTCGCCGTACTCGTTGACGACGAGCGCGGTGCGCTGTCGGGTTTCCTGGAAGAACTGGAGCTGCTGGACCACCGGCGTGCCGGACGGCACGTAGTACGGTTCGGCGAGCAGCGCGCGGAGCGTCTCGCGGTCGAAATCCTGGTTGTGCAGCCCGGTGAGCGTCTTGCGCACGTGCAGCACGCCGAGCACCTTGTCGATGTCGCCTTCGTAGACGACCAGCCGGTTGTGATAGCAGGTTTCGAGCTGATGCAGGATGTCGTCGAGCGGCGCGTAGAAGTTGAGCGACTCGATCTGGCGGCGCGGGACCATCACGTCGTCGACCGTGATGTTCTCGAGGTCGAACAGGTTGAGCAGGATGCTGCGGTGCTTGGTCGGCATGAAACTGCTCGATTCGAGCACGATGGCGCGCAGCTCGTCGGCCGACATCCGCTGGTCGCGGCCCGTCTTCGTGTTGATGCGCAGTACCCACAGCACGCCGTTCGCGAGCGCGTTGACGAACCACACGACCGGCTTGAACACGCGCATCAGCGGGGCGATCACGAGGCTCGCGGGCAGCGCGATGCGTTCGGGGAACGTCGCGCCGACGATCTTCGGCGCGATTTCCGCGAACACGATGATCAGGAACGCGACGACGCCGGTGGCGATCGACAGCGCGAGGTTGTTGCGGCCGAACGTATGGAGCGCGAGCGACGTCGTGAGGACCGGGATGATCGTGTTGAACAGGTTGTTGCCGATCAGGATCACGCTGAGCAGCAAGTCAGTGCGCGTGAGAAGCCCCTGCGTGGTTTTCGCGCCGAGTGCGCCTTGACCTGCGAGATGCTTCAGCCGATGGCGGTTGAGCGCCATCATCGCGGTCTCGGAAATGGAAAAGAAGCTGGAACAGAGAAGAAGCAGGAAGACGGCGCCGATTTGCGCCCATAAGGGAATTTGGTCCACGCGTTGGAAAGGGCAGTGAAGGACAGGGATGGGGGAAATATAGCAGAGGCCGGCGACCGCGATGTGTCGCGCGCGACACGAGGGCCCGCGGCGGCCGGACGAAAAAAAACCGTGCACGCGGTGCACGGTTTTTTTAAATCTGGTCGGGGTGAGAGGATTCGAACCTCCGGCCTCTACGTCCCGAACGTAGCGCTCTACCAGGCTAAGCTACACCCCGATTTTTGCTCTTCCGACTTCGCCGTCTTCGTTAAGAATCGCTGCGTCGTCACAAGCAAGAACGTAACTATAACGATGTTTTTTCTAAAAGGGAATACTTTGATGAAGAAAATTTTCGAGACAACGCATCGCTTCGCGTTCGCGGCGTGTTTACGATTGCCGCGACGTCGAGTATGAGCACAACCCGAGCAGGCTTTCCTTGTAGATCGAATCGGGGAACGCGGCAATCGCGGCGGCGGCCGCCTGCGCTTCCTGGCGTGCGCATTCAAGCGTGTGATCGAGCGCGCCCGAGCGCGTGATCGCTTCGAAAATCGTGTCGAAGCGATCGGTGCCGCCGTGTTCGATCGCCTCGCGTGCGAGCGCCGACTGTTCGGGCGTGCCGCGCTCGATCAGATAGATGAGCGGCAGCGTCGGCTTGCCTTCGCGCAGGTCGTCGCCGGCATTCTTGCCCATTGCCTCGGCGGTGCCCGCATAGTCGAGCCAGTCGTCCATGATCTGGAACGCGGTGCCGATCCGGCGGCCGTATTCGGCGGCGGCGGCCTCGGTCGGCGCATCGGCGCCCGCGAGCACCGCGCCCAGGCGCGCCGACGCCTCGAACAGCTTCGCCGTCTTGTAGCGGATCACCTGCATGTAGCGCGTTTCGTCGACGTCCGCGTCGTGCATGTTGAGGAGCTGCAGCACCTCGCCTTCCGAAATGATCGTCGTCGCTTCGGACAGGATCTCCATCACGCGCATCTTGCCGACGCCGACCATCATCTCGAACGAGCGCGAGTAGAGGTAGTCGCCTACCAGCACGCTCGCCGCGTTGCCGAACAGCGCATTGGCCGTCTGGCGGCCGCGGCGCAGCTCGGATTCGTCGACGACGTCGTCATGCAGCAGCGTGGCCGTGTGGATGAACTCGACGACGGCGGCCAGCACGTGCCGCTGGTGCGACGTTTCGCCGAGCGCGCCGGCGACGAGCAGCAGCAACGCCGGACGCAGCCGCTTGCCGCCCGCGCCGATGATGTATTCGGCGATCTGGTTGATCAGCAGCACGTCGGACGCGAGGCTTTGCCGGATAACGCGATTCACCTGCTCCATGTCGCTGGTGATCGGGGCGAGCAGGTGGGCGGCGCTGAGGGTGGGGGAGGCGGTGGACGACGACATGATGATGGAATTGGGTGATGCGGCGGATTATAAGTCGAATCCGCGATATGCCGGTCTGTCAGACGTACCAGCGGCGCGATTTTGGCCGTCCGGCCGAAGCCCGCGCGCGGCAATCGTCGATCGGCTTTGACTTGGATGCTAAGCCCATGTATAATCACGTGTTTTCCGCGCGTGGTGTGCGGAAAAATTGGATCCAGAGTGAGGTTCTCAATGTACGCGGTCATAAAAACCGGCGGCAAGCAGTACAAGGTTGCCGTTGGCGAAAAACTCAAAGTAGAACAGATACCGGCTGACATTGACGCTGAAATCACGCTCGACCAGGTTCTCGCAGTGGGCGAAGGCGAATCGATTCAGTTCGGTACGCCGCTGGTCAGTGGGGCTTCCGTCAAGGCCACCGTTGTGTCGCACGGTCGTCATGCCAAGGTCACCATCTTCAAGATGCGTCGCCGGAAGCACTACCAAAAGCACGGCGGCCACCGCCAGAACTACACTGAGCTGCGCATCGACGCGATCAACGCGTAAGCGCCTCGGTAAAGGAGCAATCAGATGGCACACAAAAAGGCAGGCGGCTCTTCCCGGAACGGCCGCGACTCCGAGTCGAAACGTCTCGGCGTGAAAGTGTACGGCGGCCAGGCAATCAACGCTGGCGGCATCATCGTGCGTCAGCGCGGCACGCGCATGCACGCTGGCGAGAACGTCGGCATGGGCAAGGATCACACCCTGTTCGCGCTGGTCGACGGTCACGTCAAGTTCGCGACGAAGGGCGCGGACAAGAAGCATCTGGTCATCGTCGTCCCGGCGGCTGCCTAAGTCAGGCACCCACGGGCTTCGTAGCCGAAAGGCCCCGCAGTCTTCGCGGGGCCTTTTTTATTGGGTCGCCGCCCGCCAGTGCGGACCGGCGACCCTCGCGCAACCGGCGGTCGATCGGCCGAACGGCAGATTGTTCAAGCGTGCTGGCGCGCGGCACAATAGCGGAAATACTGGGCGGAGTGACGAATGAAGTTCATTGACGAAGCACGAATCGAAGTCATCGCCGGCGACGGAGGCGATGGCAGCGCGTCGATGCGCCGCGAGAAATTCGTCCCGTTCGGCGGGCCGGACGGCGGCGACGGCGGCCGGGGCGGCAGCGTTTACGCGATCGCCGACCGCAACATCAACACGCTGATCGACTACCGTTACGCGAAGAAGCACCTCGCGCGCAACGGCGAAAACGGTCGCGGCTCGGATTGCTACGGCAAGGGCGGCGACGACGTCACGCTGCGCATGCCGGTCGGCACGATCATCAGCGACATGGAAACGGGCGAGCTGATCGCCGACCTGACCGAGCACGACCAGCAGGTGATGCTCGCGCAGGGCGGCGCCGGCGGTCTCGGCAACCTGCATTTCAAGTCGAGCACGAACCGCGCGCCGCGCCAGAAGACGGACGGCAAGCCGGGCGAGCGGCGCATGCTGAAGCTCGAGCTGAAGGTGCTCGCCGACGTCGGCCTGCTCGGCATGCCGAACGCGGGGAAGTCGACCTTCATCTCGTCGGTGTCGAATGCGAAGCCGAAGATCGCCGACTACCCGTTCACGACGCTTGCGCCGAATCTCGGCGTGGTGCGGGTCGGCCCGAGCAAGAGCTTCGTGATCGCCGATATCCCGGGGCTGATCGAAGGGGCGGCCGAAGGCGCGGGCCTCGGGCATCAATTCCTGCGTCACCTGCAGCGTACCGGCGTGCTGCTGCATCTGGTCGATCTCGCGCCGTTCGACGAAAGCGTCGATCCGGTCGCGGAAGCGACGGCGATCGTCGGCGAACTGCGCAAGTATGACGAGGCGCTCTACGAGAAGCCGCGCTGGCTCGTGCTCAACAAGCTGGACATGGTGCCGGAAGACGAGCGCGAGGCGCGCGTCGCGGATTTCCTCGACCGCTTCGGCTGGGACGGCCCGGTGTTCGAGATCTCGGCGCTGACGGGCCAGGGCTGCGAAGCACTGTGCTACGCGATCTACGACTACCTCTCCGAACATTCGGACGCGCATCGCGCGGCGGAGGCGGAGGATCTCGCGGCGGACGTGCGTTTCCGCGATGCGCCGCCGGCGAAGGGCGGCGCGGCCCCGGGCGACGACGCCTGAACGGTCAGGCGGTCAGATCACGCGCCGGGCGTGCCGCCCGGCGTCGGCGTTCCATCGCGCCCGGCGGGCCGGCATCAGATACAGGAGACAGTGCAGGATGCGTTCGATCATCGCGGATTCGAAGCGATTGGTGGTGAAAGTGGGTTCCAGCCTCGTGACCAACGACGGCAAGGGGCTCGATCATGCTGCAATCGGCCGCTGGGCAGCCCAGATCGCCGCGTTGCGTGCGCAGGGCAAGGAAGTCGTGCTCGTCAGTTCGGGCGCGATTGCCGAAGGCATGCAGCGGCTCGGCTGGAGCAAGCGGCCGCGGGAAATCGACGAGCTGCAGGCCGCTGCCGCGGTCGGCCAGATGGGGCTCGCGCAAGTCTACGAGAGCCGCTTCACCGAGCACGGCATCCGCACTGCGCAGATCCTGCTCACGCACGCCGATCTGGCGGACCGCGAGCGCTACCTGAATGCGCGCTCGACGCTGCTCACGCTGCTGCGGCTCGGCGTCGTGCCGATCATCAACGAAAACGACACGGTCGTGACCGACGAAATCAAGTTCGGCGACAACGACACGCTCGGCGCGCTCGTCGCGAACCTGATCGAAGGCGATGCGCTGATCATCCTCACCGACCAGTCGGGGCTGTTCACGGCCGATCCGCGCAAGGACCCGAATGCGAAGCTCGTCGGCGAGGCCAATGCGGGCGCGCCGGAGCTCGAGGCGATGGCGGGCGGGGCCGGTTCGAGCCTCGGTCGCGGCGGGATGCTGACGAAGATCCTCGCGGCGAAGCGTGCGGCCCACAGCGGCGCGAATACCGTGATCGCGAGCGGCCGGGAGTCCGACGTGCTCGTGCGCCTGGCGGCCGGCGAGGCGATCGGCACGCAACTGATCGCCCGTACCGCGCGGATGGCGGCACGCAAGCAATGGATGGCCGACCATCTGCAGGTGCGCGGCCATGTCGTGATCGACGCGGGCGCGGTCGAGAAGCTGACGGCCGGCGGCAAGAGCCTGCTGCCGATCGGCGTGATCGACGTGCAGGGCGCGTTCGCGCGCGGCGAGGTGATCGCGTGCGTCGGCCCGGACGGGCGCGAGGTGGCGCGCGGGCTCACGAACTACAGCAGCGCGGAAACGAAGCTGATTCACCGCAAGCCGAGCGGCGAGATCGAGACCGTGCTCGGCTACATGCTGGAGCCCGAACTGATTCATCGCGACAACCTCGTGCTGGTGTGAGCGCCGGCCAAATGCCGCCGTTCAAATGAAAAAGCCCGCGCGATGCGGGCTTTTTTGTCCGGCGGGAGGGCGATGCGGACGACCCGCATCGCGTGCCGTCAGCGCAACTGCGTCATCGCGGTGCGGTGGAACCGGATGTTTTCGAGGATCTGCCGGGTCGAGCCCTGCGGCATCTTGTTCGCGCAGAAGTAGTCCTGGTAGAGCGCGGAGTGGTAGGCGTTCAGCTCGCCGTTCTCGATGCGCCGCCAGTCGTTCTCGACGGTGCGATCCCAGCCGTTGTGGTCCGAGTTCAGGCCGGCGTACTGGCGCCATTCGTAGGTGTCGCAGCGGATGCCTTCGTAGTTCACGTTGCGCGCACCGGCCGGGCTCGTGACGACGACTGCGTAGCGCACGACGCCGTCGCTGCCGACCTCGAGGGACTTCGCATCGACGAAGAACTTCAGCGGTGTGTTCTGCGACACGTTGAACGGCAGCAGATCGCCCGTTTGCGGCAGCGGCGGCAGCGTGTCGACGGCGTTTTCCTTCCAGGTTCCCTGACGGTCGAGCAGGTACACGAACTCGCTGTCATCCTTGTTGGACGGCGCTTTCGAGTTCGCGCAGCCGGCCAGGGCGGCCATCGCGGCGATCGATGCGAGCGCGAGAGCAATCGCTTTCAATATGCATTCCTCGTAAAAAAAGGGCGCGACACCAAGGTCGCGCCCGGTCATGCAGTCCGACTCGTCACTTGCCGACGATCACGTGGGGCGGCATCTCGTCGAGCGTGCTCGCTTCCACTTCGATCTCCGAACAAACCACCGATGCGTCGACAATCGTCAGCGTTTGAGCCTGTGCGCCAATGACGCGCGGATAGCGCGACACACGCGGCCCGCGCGGCTTCTCGGCTCGCTGCGCCGGGCGGCGCAGGAAGCGCGACAGTTCCGTCAGCGCCAACTGATAGACATCCCGCTTGAACTCGATCACCGCATCGAGCGGTACCCAATACTCGTTCCAGCGCCACGCATCGAACTCCGGGTGGTCGGTCGCGCGCAAGCAAATGTCGCAATCGCGTCCAACCATCCGCAGCAGGAACCAGATCTGCTTCTGGCCGCGGTAATGACCGCGTACTTCGCGTTTGATGAACTTGTCAGGCACCTCGTAACGCAACCAGTCGCGGGTGCGGCCGATTATCTTGACGTGTTCCGGATGCAGGCCCGTTTCCTCGTGCAGTTCCCGGTACATCGCCTGCATGGGGGTCTCGCCGTACTTGATCCCACCTTGAGGAAACTGCCAGGAATGCTCGCGGAGCCGCTTGCCCCAAAACACCTCGTTGCGCGCGTTCAAGAGGATGATGCCGACGTTCGGGCGAAAGCCTTCACGATCCAGCATACAACCACCTTCGAATCCTTTAAAATTGCTTTGATTATAAACAGATAACGGGCGCTGCGCACCGTGACGGAGCGAATCCGCGCGGGGCACACCGGCTGAATTGTCCCTGATTAGTCTGCTACGTCATCTGCGCCATCGTCGTTCGCGGCGCGCCGCTTTTTCACCTTGAAACTTTTTCGGGCGCCCCGCCTGGGGGCGCCGTTTTTGGAACCGTCCGCATGAAAGCTTCCCGTTTCTTTATCGGCACCCTGAAAGAGGCACCCGCCGACGCAGAGATCGTCAGCCACAAGCTGATGGTCCGCGCCGGCATGATCCGTCGCGTCGCCGGCGGCATCTACAACTACCTGCCGGTCGGCCTGCGTTCGATTCGCAAGGTCGAGGCGATCGTGCGCGAGGAAATGAACCGGGCGGGCGCCATCGAGCTGCTGATGCCGGCCGTGCAGCCGGCCGAGCTGTGGCAGGAGTCGGGCCGCTGGGAGCAGTACGGCCCCGAGCTGCTGCGCTTCAAGGACCGCAAGGACAACGATTTCGTGATCGGGCCGACGCACGAGGAAGTCGTCACCGACATCGCGCGCAACCAGATCAAGAGCTACCGGCAGATGCCGGTGAACTTCTACCAGATCCAGACGAAGTTCCGCGACGAGATCCGCCCGCGCTTCGGCGTGATGCGCGGCCGCGAATTCATCATGAAAGACGCGTATTCGTTCGACAAGGATGCGGCCGGCCTGAACGAGTCGTACCGCAAGATGTACGACGCGTACGTGCGCATCTTCACGCGCCTGGGCCTCGAGTTCCGCGCGGTCGCGGCCGACAGCGGCTCGATCGGCGGCAACTTCTCGCACGAGTTCCACGTGATCGCCGATACCGGCGAGGACGCGATCGCGTACTGCCCGACGTCCGAATTCGCGGCGAACGTCGAGGCGGCCGAAGCGCTGCCGCTGACGCCTGAGCGCGCGGCGCCGGCCGAAGCGATGGAAAAGGTCGCGACGCCCGGCAAGGCGAAGTGCGAGGCCGTCGCCGAACTGCTGGCGATCCCGCTCGAGCGCACGATCAAGTCGATCGTGCTCGCGACCGACAACGAAGGCGCCGAGCC
The DNA here is from genome assembly GCF_902833245.1 of Burkholderia sp. BCC0398. Classification (NCBI taxonomy): domain Bacteria; kingdom Pseudomonadati; phylum Pseudomonadota; class Betaproteobacteria; order Burkholderiales; family Burkholderiaceae; genus Burkholderia; species Burkholderia sp. BCC0398. Next base: position 342,839 of record NZ_CADFEM010000002.1, on the reverse strand, counting down.
GACCATCTGGCTCGTGATGCTGCGCGGCGATCACGACCTGAACGAGATCAAGGTGTCGAAGCTGCCGGGCCTGAAGAACCACCGCTTCGCGACCGAGCAGGAAATCGTCGAGTGGTTCGGCACGCCGCCGGGCTATCTCGGCCCGGTCGGCACGAAGAAGCCGGTGAAGGTGATCGCCGACCGTACGGTCGCGAACATGAGCGATTTCGTCGTCGGTGCGAACGAGGTCGACTATCACATCGCGGGCGTGAACTGGGGCCGCGACCTGCCGGAGCCGGACGTCGCCGACGTGCGCAACGTGAAGAAGGGCGATCCGTCGCCGGACGGCAAGGGCGCGATCGACATCTGCCGCGGCATCGAAGTCGGCCACGTGTTCCAGCTCGGCACCAAGTACTCGGAAGCGATGGGCGCGACGTTCCTCGACGAGTCGGGCAAGCCGCAGCCGATGCTGATGGGCTGCTACGGCGTGGGCATCACGCGCATTCTCGGCGCGGCGATCGAACAGAACTTCGACGACCGCGGGATCATCTGGCCCGAGTCGATCGCGCCGTTCGAGGTGGTGCTGTGCCCGATGGGCTATGACCGCAGCGACATGGTGCGCGAGACGGCCGACAAGCTGTACGCGGAACTCGTCGCGGCCGGCATCGACGTGATCCTCGACGATCGCGGCGAGCGCCCGGGCGTGATGTTTGCCGACTGGGAGCTGATCGGCGTGCCGCATCGTCTCGTGATCGGCGAGCGCGGCCTGAAGGAAGGCAAGATCGAGTACCAGGGCCGCCGCGACGCCGAAGCGACGCTGCTGCCGGCCGACACGGCCGCGGCGACGGTCGCCGAAAAGATCCGCGCCGCGCTCGCGCACTAAGCGCGGCGACCGGGGGACACGATGGAATACACGTTCCTGTCGGCCACCGTGCTCCTCGTGCTGATCACGGATCCGCTCGGCAACATCCCGCTGTTCATCACGGCGATGCGGGATGTGCCGCGCGAGCGGCGCGTGAAGCTGATCCTGCGCGAAGTGGGGATCGCGTTCGTGATCCTGCTGTTCTTCATGCTGGTCGGCGACCGCTTCCTGCGGATGATGAGCCTCACCGACCTGTCGCTGCGGCTCGGCGGCGGGATCGTGCTGTTCCTGATCGCGCTGCGGATGATCTTCCCGCATCCGGACGGCGCGCTCGGCAGCGATCCGCGCGCGGGCGGCGAGCCGTTCATCGTGCCGCTCGCGATTCCGGCGCTGGCCGGGCCGTCCGCGCTCGCGACGGTGATGCTGCTGACGTCGCAGGCGCCCGGCAAAATGCTCGAGTGGGTCGGCGCGCTGACGGTCACGATGATCGTCTGCGCGATCACGCTGGTGCTGGCCGAACGGATTCAGGCGTGGCTCGGCGAGCGGACCGTCGCCGCGTTCGAGCGGCTGATGGGCCTCGTGCTCGTCGCGATCTCGGTCGAGATGCTGCTCGCGGGCATTCGCGCGTTCGTGCACCAGTTGCAGCCGTAGCGCGGGCGGCGCGGCGGGCCGACGAAAAAAAGCGGCGCTCCGGGCAACCGGAGCGCCGCTTTCTATTTATATAGCGGACAGCGCGGCGATCAGACGTTCGCGGTCAGCGCGCGGATCGTCGGCAGGTTGCGCCAGTAGCCCTTCGCGTCCATCCCGCAGCCGAACACGTAGCGGTCCGGCACCGAGAAGCCGCAGAAGTCGGGGTGCAGCGGTTTCGCCTTCGCGAGCGTCTTCTCGCACAGCACGGCCGACATGAAGCGCTTCGCGCCCATGTCGAGGATGCGGTCGCGGATCGCGGCCATCGTCTCGCCTTCGTCGAGGATGTCGTCGAGTACGAGCACGATGCGGTCCTTCACCGATTCGCGCGGCGCGACGCGCCAGTGCATCTCCGGGCTGCCCTGCGTCGTGTTGCGGTAGCGGGTCAGGTGGATGTAGTCGAATTCGAGCGGGAAATCGAGATGCGGCAGCAGCATCCCGGTAAACACCGCAGCGCCGCCCATCACCGAGAGAACGAGCGGGAACGCGTCGCCGATCTCGGCGCGGATCGCGTCGGCCATCTTCGAGATCGACGCATTGACGGCGTCGGCCGAGACGATCTCTTCGGAGTGGTCGAAAATGTGGAGGGCTTCTTCGCGGTTCATGTGTTCTGGCGGGCAGTCGGTATACAAATAAGGATGAAGCAGAACGGCAGGCGCGCGCTACGGCAAAAACCCGCGCGCCGGCCGACGGACGTAATCAGCGCATGCCGGGCATCATGCCTTTCAGGCCGCGCATCATCTTCTGCATGTTGCCGCCCTTCAGCTTCTTCATCATCGTACGCATCTGGTCGTACTGGTTCAGCATCCGGTTGACTTCCTGCACCGGCACGCCCGCGCCGGCCGCAATGCGGCGCTTGCGCGTCGCCTTGATGATTTCGGGTTTCGCGCGCTCGGCGGGCGTCATCGAGCTGATGATGCCTTCCATCCGGCGGATCGACTTCTCGGCCTGGCCCATGTCGGCGCCGGCAGCCGCCTGCTGGAATTGCGCGGGGAGTTTGTCCATCAGCGACGACAAACCGCCCATGTTCTTCATCTGCGAGATCTGCGCGCGGAAATCGTTCAAGTCGAAATCGCCGCCTTTCTTGACCTTGTCGGCGAGCTTCTGCGCGGCCTGGACATCGACGCCGCGCTGCGCTTCCTCGACGAGCGCGAGGATGTCGCCCATGCCGAGGATCCGGTTCGCCATCCGGTCGGGGTGGAACACCTCGAGGCCGTCGAGCTTCTCGGCGACGCCGACGAACTTGATCGGCTTGCCCGTGACGTGACGCACCGACAGCGCGGCGCCGCCGCGCGAATCGCCGTCGAGCTTGGTCAGCACGACGCCGGTGAGCGGCAGCGTGTCGTTGAACGCCTTCGCGGTGTTGACGGCATCCTGGCCGAGCATCGCGTCGACGACGAACAGCGTTTCGGCCGGCTTCAGCGCGCCGTGCAGCGCGGCGATTTCCTGCATCATCGCTTCGTCGATGCCGAGGCGGCCGGCCGTGTCGACGAGCAGCACGTCATGGTAGTGGCGCTTCGCCCAGTCGACGGCCGCGAGCGCGATGTCGACGGGCTTCTGGTCCGGCGTGGACGGGAAGAAGTCGGCGCCGACCTGCTCGGTCACCGTTTTCAGCTGCATGATCGCGGCCGGCCGATACACGTCGCACGACACCGTGAGCACCTTCTTCTTGTACTTCTCGCGCAGCAGCTTCGCGAGCTTGCCGACGGTCGTGGTCTTGCCCGCGCCCTGCAGGCCGGCCATCAGGATCACGGCGGGCGGTGTGACCGCGAGGTTCAGCTCGGCGGCCTTGCCTTCGTAGTCGCCGCCGATCACGGCGGTCAGTTCCTTCTGGACCACGCCGACGAGCGCCTGGCCCGGCGACAGGCTGCTGATCACTTCTTCGCCGAGCGCCTTTTCCTTGACCTTGGCGATGAATTCGCGGACGACCGGCAGCGACACGTCGGCTTCCAGCAGCGCGAGACGCACCTCGCGGAGCATCTCCTGCGTGTTCGCCTCGGTGAGCCGGGCCTCGCCGCGCAGCGTCTTGACGACGCGCGCCATCCGTTGAGTGAGATTGTCGAGCATGGGGAGCGATGGACAGTGGGGCCCGAAGGCGCGGCGGAACCGAACAAAGGGAGCCGTCGCGGGAAGGGGGCCTAGTGTAAACTTCGAACATGGATATTGTACTGTATGCCCTCACCGCATTCCTGTACGGCGGCCTCGCCGTCGCAGGCTGGCGCACGCATCGCCAGGGCGCGACGCCGCTCGTCGCGAGCGTGCCGGCCGTGCCGGTCCCTGCATCGGCCGCGTCCGGGATGAGCGGGGCCGGTCGCGCGCTGCTGTTCGCCGCGCTGCTCGCGCACGGCGTGCTGCTCCACATGACGATCTTTCCGAACGACGCGATGGTGTTCGGCTTCGCGTTCGCGCTGTCCGCGATGTTCTGGCTCGGCGCCGGCATCTACTGGATCGAGAGCTTCTTCTTCCCGCTCGACAGCCTGCGCCTGCTGGTGCTGCCGCTCGCGTGCGGCGCGTCGCTGCTGCCGCTCGTGTTCGGCGGCGTGCGGGTGCTGCCTTATGCCGCAGCGCCGCTGTTCAAGCTGCATTTCCTGATCGCGAACATCGCGTACGGCCTTTTCGCGATCGCCGCGCTGCACGCGATCCTGATGCTGATGGTCGAGCGGCGCCTGCAGTCGCTGCGGCACGGCGGGCGCGACGGCTCGACCGGCTGGATCGCGAGCTGGCTCGAAACGCTGCCGCCGCTGCTCACGCTCGAGAAGCTGCTGTTCCGCCTGATCGGCGCCGGCTTCGTGCTGCTGACGCTGACGCTCGCGTCGGGCATCCTGTTCAGCGAACAGGTCGACGCGCGCGCGTTGCGGCTCGACCACAAGACGGTGTTCGCGATCCTGTCGTGGCTGATGTTCGGCGGCCTGCTGGTCGCCCGCAAGACGTCGGGCTGGCGCGGCCGCGGCGCCGCGCGCTGGGTGCTCGTGTCGTTCGCCGCGCTGCTGCTCGCGTATGTCGGCAGCCGATTCGTGTTCGAGGTGCTGCTGCACCGCTCCGTGGTTTGACCGCAGGTTTCCGATGCGACAGATTCTTCTCCTGATCCTTCTCTTCTTCGCCGGTTCTTGGCTCGCGCGCAAGCTGCGCCACGCGCAGGAACAGGCGCAGGCGCGCACCGGCCGCGGCGCCGGTTACGACGGCGCGCCTGGTGCCGGTGTCGGTGGTGGCGCCGCGCGCCCGAACGGCGACGCGCGGTCGCTGCCCGAGCCGATGGTGCGTTGCGCCGAATGCGGCGTGCACGCGCCGAAGGGCGACGCCGTCGCCGCGAGCGGCGAATACTTCTGCAGCGCCGAGCATGCGCAGCGCCACGCCACGCGCGTGAACGGCCGCGACGCGCGATGAGCGACGCGCCGGTGTTGTCGGTCGACGCGAACGGCTGGGTGCGCGAAGCGCGCCATGCGCCGTCGCCGAACTTCGAGGCGCGGCCCGCGGGTGCGGCGCCGACGCTCGTGGTCGTCCACAACATCAGCCTGCCGCCCGGCGAATTCGGCGGCGACGCGATCGAGGCGCTGTTCCTGAATCGCCTCGACTGCGATGCGCACCCCTATTACCAGCGCCACCTGCGCGGCGTGCGCGTGTCCGCCCATTTCCTGATCCGCCGCGGCGGCGAACTCGTGCAGTTCGTGTCGTGCGACGAGCGCGCGTGGCACGCGGGCTCGTCCGAGTTCTTCGGCCGCACCCGCTGCAACGATTTCTCGATCGGCATCGAGCTCGAGGGCGCGGACGACGTCCCGTTCGACGATGCGCAATACGCGGTGCTCGCCGCGCTCTCCCGCGCGCTCGCCGCGCACTATCCGGTCGACGCGTTCGCGGGTCACTCGGACGTCGCGCCGGGCCGCAAGACCGACCCGGGCCCGCACTTCGATTGGCAACGCTTCGCGAGCGATGCCGGTTTTTCCGCCGAATACTTTCCTTTCCGTCAGCACTGATCGCGGGGTTTTTTGAGCGGAGAAAGTTTTTTCTCCGACCAATGCCTTGCCGTGTCTGCGCGCGAGCGATGTCAAGACCTTCGCCGCAAATTATCCGTTTGGACGTCCTCCGAATGTCCACTATACTTGGTGCCAGTTGAGTAGTTCTGTACTAGATATAGTGTGTGTCGCAGGGGAAAACCCGAGCGGCACCGGCCGGCGGGCAACGTCGGCGGACAGGGTTCTCACGGCGGCGCGTCAGGCCGGGCGGTCCGGGCGTCGCGACCAGCGCAGCGAACATCGACGGGGCAGGGTACACATGACGAAGCACACGACCGGCTGGGTTGTCGCGCATCGACCGAACCGGCTTCCCCGGCGCATCGCTCGCCTCTTACCGCTCGCGCACCGCATTGCGCAGCGTTCGTTTTAATCCGCGGTTCTCTCCGCACCATCCAACACCAGGAGCTTTGCACATGCAAACCACCGACAACGCGACGTCCCAGTACGAGAGCGCCTCGAGCCGTCCGCTCGGCGGGACCGAACAGGGCGCGAAGGCGCTCGCGCCGCAGGCCACGTTCGCCGACTACAAGGTGATCCGCCGCAACGGCAGCGTGGTGTCGTTCGAACCTTCGAAGATCGCGATCGCGGTGACCAAGGCTTTCCTGGCCGTCAATGGCGGGCAGGGCGCGGCATCGGCGCGCGTGCGCGAGCAGGTCGAACAACTGACGCACAACGTCGTTCGCGCGCTCGTGCGCAGCCGCCCGAACGGCGGTACGTTCCATATCGAAGACATCCAGGACCAGGTCGAACTCGCGCTGATGCGCGGCGGCGAGCACAACGTCGCGCGTGCGTACGTGCTGTATCGCGAGAAGCGTCACCTCGAGCGCCAGCATGCGGGCGAGGAAGCGGCGGCAGCGGGCGGCGAGTCGACCACCGGCATCAACGTCGTCGACAACGGCGTCACGCGCCCGCTCGACCTGAACGCGCTGCGCGCGCTGATCGTGTCGGCGTGCGACGGCCTCGGCGCTGCGGTTAACCCTGACCCGATCGTCGCGGAGACGGTGAAGAACCTGTACGACGGCGTGCCGATGAGCCAGGTCTACGACTCGGCGATCCTCGCGGCGCGCACGATGATCGAAAAGGACCCGGCGTACAGCCAGGTCACGGCCCGCATCCTGCTGCACACGATCCGTCGCGAGATTCTCGGCGAGGAAGTCGTGCAGGCCGAGATGTCGACCCGCTACGCCGAATACTTCCCGCAGTTCCTGAAGCGCGGCGTCGACGCCGGCCTGCTCGACGACAAGCTGCTGCAGTTCGACCTGAAGCGCCTCGGCGAAGCGCTCGACGCGAACCGCGACCTGCAGTTCGGCTACCTCGGCCTGCAGACGCTGTACGACCGCTACTTCCTGCACGTCGAAGGCACCCGCATCGAAATGCCGCAGGCATTCTTCATGCGCGTCGCGATGGGCCTGTCGCTGAACGAGATCGACCGCGAAACGCGCGCGATCGAGTTCTACAACGTGCTGTCGAGCTTCGACTTCATGAGCTCGACGCCGACGCTGTTCAACTCGGGCACGCACCGCTCGCAGCTGTCGTCGTGCTACCTGACGACGGTCGCGGACGATCTCGACGGCATCTACGAAGCGCTGAAGGAAAACGCGCTGCTGTCGAAGTTCGCCGGCGGCCTCGGCAACGACTGGACGCGCGTGCGCGCCCTCGGCTCGCATATCAAGGGCACGAACGGCAAGTCGCAAGGCGTGGTGCCGTTCCTGAAGGTCGTGAACGACACGGCCGTCGCGGTGAACCAGGGCGGCAAGCGCAAGGGCGCGGTCTGCGCGTACCTCGAATCGTGGCACCTCGACATCGAGGAGTTCCTGGAGTTGCGCAAGAACACCGGTGACGACCGTCGCCGTACGCACGACATGAACACGGCGAACTGGATTCCCGACCTGTTCATGAAGCGCGTGATGGAAGGCGCCGACTGGACGCTGTTCTCGCCGTCGACCTGCCCGGACCTGCACGACAAGTTCGGCGCCGAATTCGAGAAGGCTTACACGGCTTACGAAGACAAGGTCGCGCGCGGCGAGATCAAGCTGTTCAAGAAGATCCCGGCGCAGCAGCTGTGGCGCAAGATGCTCGGCATGCTGTTCGAGACGGGCCACCCGTGGATCACGTTCAAGGATCCGTGCAACGTGCGCTCGCCGCAGCAGCACGTCGGCGTCGTCCATTCGTCGAACCTGTGCACGGAAATCACGCTGAATACGAGCGACACCGAAATCGCGGTGTGCAACCTGGGCTCGGTGAACCTCGTCGCCCACCTGGTGAAGCAGGCCGACGGCAGCTACGCGCTCGACCACGACAAGCTCAAGCGCACGATCAGCGTCGCGATGCGCATGCTCGACAACGTGATCGACATCAACTACTACGCGGTGCCGAAGGCGCGTAACTCGAACCTGAAGCACCGCCCGGTCGGCATGGGCATCATGGGCTTCCAGGACTGCCTGCACCTGCTGCGCACGCCGTACGCGTCGCAAGAGGCGGTCGAGTTCGCCGACCGTTCGATGGAAGCCGTCTGCTACTACGCGTACTACGCGTCGACCGAGCTGGCCGAAGAGCGCGGCCGCTACTCGAGCTACCGCGGCTCGCTGTGGGATCGCGGCATCCTCCCGCAGGACACGCTGAAGCTGCTGACGGAGGCGCGCGGCGGCTACGTCGAGGTCGACACGTCGGAATCGCTCGACTGGACGACGCTGCGTTCGCGGATCGCCGCGCACGGCATGCGCAACTCGAACTGCGTCGCGATCGCGCCGACGGCGACGATCTCGAACATCATCGGCGTGTCGGCCTGTATCGAGCCGACCTTCCAGAACCTGTACGTGAAGTCGAACCTGTCGGGCGAATTCACGGTGGTGAACGAGTACCTCGTCCGCGATCTGAAGGAACGCGGCCTGTGGGACGAAGTGATGGTCGCCGACCTGAAGTATTTCGACGGCATGCTGTCGCGCATCGACCGCATCCCGGCCGACCTGCGCGCGATCTACGCGACCGCGTTCGAGGTCGACCCGACGTGGCTGGTCGAAGCGGCATCGCGTCGCCAGAAGTGGATCGACCAGGCGCAGTCGCTGAACATCTACATGGGCGGCGCGTCGGGCAAGAAGCTCGACGAGACCTACAAGCTCGCATGGCTGCGCGGCCTGAAGACGACCTACTACCTCCGCACGATGGCGGCGACGCACGTCGAGAAGTCGACGGTCGCACACGGCGCGCTGAACGCAGTGCCGACGGGCGGTGCGGGTGGCGGCTCGAGCAGCGGCGGCGCGCAAGGCGCGGCGGGCGGCTTCGGTGCGGCGGGCGGCGGTGCGTCGTCGGGCGCGGTCAACGCGGCGCCGGCACTCGCGCCGGTCGAAGCGGATGGTCCGGTGTGCACGATGCGTCCGGGCGACCCCGGCTTCGACGAGTGCGAAGCGTGCCAGTAACGCAGTGCGCCTGACCTGAGAAGCAGGCCTGCGCGGCGCACACGACGACCGATCGAGGTTGAAGTGTGCGCCGCGCTCAACTAAAAAAATGATAAGGAATCTGTAACGCGACACCTGCGTTGCAGGCAATGACAAGCGATCGAAACATCTCCGACGGCGTCGCGTTTCGATCGGCGTTCGATGCGTCGAGCGCACCTCGCGATACACGCGCGACTCACATCGCGCGCTGCATGAACGACGATGCGTTGCTCAAAGTGTTGTATCGAGGTCGCAACGCGAATCGAAAAAAGGATTTTTCGTGAGCGAACCCTTTTATCGCTCAGGAAAAGATGGTACAAACCGTTCTAAATTGATGGTGAGAATTTATGCTCAACTGGGATGACGAGAAGACTGCCGTAACCCCCGCGAGCGGAGCGCAGCAAAACGCGATGCGCACCTCCGCCGGGATGGCTGTCGGAATGCAGGCTGCAACGCCTGCCGCCCATCAGGTCCGCGACATTTTCGAAGGCGATCTTGCGGTGCCGCCGCAAGCATCGGCTGTTCCCGCCGGCGGGTCGGAAGCGCGGGTCAATGTCGCCGACAAGCGCATCATCAACGGCCAGACTGACGTCAATCAGCTGGTGCCGTTCAAGTACAAGTGGGCGTGGGAAAAGTATCTGGCCGGTTGCGCGAACCACTGGATGCCGCAGGAAATCAACATGTCCCGCGACATCGCACTGTGGAAGGACCCGAACGGTCTGACCGAGGACGAGCGCCGCATCGTGAAGCGCAACCTCGGCTTCTTCGTGACGGCCGATTCGCTCGCGGCGAACAACATCGTGCTCGGCACGTACCGCCACATCACGGCGCCGGAGTGCCGGCAGTTCCTGCTGCGCCAGGCGTTCGAGGAAGCGATCCACACGCACGCGTACCAATACATCGTCGAATCGCTCGGCCTCGACGAAGGCGAGATCTTCAACGCGTATCACGAGGTCACGTCGATCCGCGCGAAGGACGAATTCCTGATCCCGTTCATTCATACGCTGACGGACCCGGCCTTCAAGACCGGCACGCTCGAAGCGGATCAGAAGCTGCTGAAGTCGCTGATCGTGTTCGCCTGCATCATGGAAGGCCTGTTCTTCTATGTCGGGTTTACGCAGATCCTCGCACTCGGCCGCCAGAACAAGATGACGGGTGCTGCAGAGCAATACCAGTACATCCTGCGTGACGAGTCGATGCACTGCAACTTCGGCATCGACCTGATCAACCAGATCAAGCTCGAGAACCCGCATCTGTGGACCGCGGAATTCCGCGCCGAGATCCGCGAGCTGTTCAAGCAGGCTGTCGAACTCGAATACCGCTACGCCGAGGACACGATGCCACGCGGCGTGCTGGGTTTGAACGCGTCGATGTTCAAGAGCTATCTGCGCTTCATCAGCAACCGCCGTTGCCAGCAGATCGGCCTCGACCCGCTGTATCCGAACGAGGAAAACCCGTTCCCGTGGATGAGCGAGATGATCGACCTGAAGAAGGAACGCAACTTCTTCGAGACGCGTGTGATCGAGTATCAGACGGGGGGCGCGCTGTCCTGGGAATAACCCGCAGCAGCGAACCCGTTACATGATGGAGCAGCCGGTGGCCTCTCGGCCCTGGCCCAAGGTTTAGGAGCAAGAACGCCTGATGCAAAGCATGCCCGGTGCCTTAACGGCCCAACGATACGACAGGCACTTTGCGAACCCTTCAGTGGGATGGGCAAACTTCCCTCCGGAAAAAGCGGACGGCCGTGTGGCGGTCCGCTTGATCAAGCGATTAGGGGTAGCGGCGCGAGGTGCGCCGGCTACCGACTTGATTTGGCGTGCGAGGCCATGGGGTCACGCGCGCCATACCGTATTCATTAGCGTAAGCGCGCGGTATCTGCGTACGCCGATGAATAGCCCGCTTCGAAGCGCACGTCCTGAACAGCGTCCGCGGGAAGCGGGTTTTGACGAAGGGTGTAGTTTGAACTGACTCTCATCTGAACCTGAAGGAGAACAACATGGCTACTGCCAAGAAGAAACCGGCTGCTAAGAAGGTTGCCGCCAAGAAGACCGTTGCGAAGAAGGCTGCTGCGCCGGCGAAGAAGGCCGCAGTGAAGAAGGTTGCTGCGAAGAAGGTCGCGGTGAAGAAGGTTGCCGCGAAGAAGGCAGCACCGGCGAAGAAGGCCGCTGCAAAGAAGGTCGCTGCAAAGAAGGTCGCAACGAAGAAGGTTGCAGCCAAGAAGGTCGCAGCCAAGAAGGTCGCAGCGAAGAAGGCGGCACCGGCCAAGAAGGCCGCTGCGAAGAAGGTTGCAGCCAAGAAAGTCGCAGTGAAGAAGGTTGCTGCGAAGAAGGCGGCACCGGCGAAGAAGGCTGCCGCCAAGAAGGCCGCGCCGGCGAAGAAGGCTGCTGCGAAGAAGGCTGCGCCGGCGAAGAAGGCTGCTGCCAAGAAGGCCGCGCCTGCGAAGAAGGCTGCCGCGAAGAAGGCTGCGCCCGCCAAGAAGGCTGCCCCTGCGAAGACGGCTGCCGCACCGGCGAAGAAGGCTGCTGCGCCGAAGAAGGCCGTCGTGAAGAAGGCTGCGCCGGCAACGACCGCGTCGACCGCATCGGTTGCGCCGGCATCGGGCGTGAAGACCGCGCTCAACCCGGCAGCCGCATGGCCGTTCCCGACCGGCAGCCGTCCGTAATCGCGGCTGAGCAGCATCACCCGGACACGCACGTGGTGTCCGTGGGTTGAGTAGCGCTACTCAATCAATCCCGCCATCTGGCTCAGATGGCGGGATTTTTTTCGTCCGTATGGGTCGTCGATCGGCCGGCCGACGCGAACGTGGACGAAAGCGCATGGACGAAAAAAAACGCATGTGCGGCTTCGCACATGCGTTCGACCGCGGCTTGCGCCGCGCGCTGAGGATACCGGTTAGTGCGTGACGCGCGTGACGCCGCCGCTCGACAGCAGGCGTACGCGCTCGCCGGCGCGGAACGCTTCGCCGCTGGCTGCCTGCGTGATCGAGCGCAGATCGCCGTTGTCGAGGCGCACGGTAATTTCGACACCGTTCGCCGTGCTGAGGTTTTCGCCGACCGCGTTACCCGCGACCGCGCCGACGAGGCCGCCGGCGATCGCCGTCAGGATCGAGCCTTTGCCGCCGCCGATCGCGCTGCCCGCGACCGCGCCGAGCGCGCCGCCGCCGAGCGTGCCGATCGCGCTGCCGCCGCCGTCGGACTGGATGCGCACCGCACGGACGCTTTCGACCGTGCCCATGCGGACCGTCTGTTCGCGCTGCGCCTGGCCGACGCTATAGACATCCGCCGAACCGGGTGCCGTGAAGCAGCCGGCGAGAGTCAGCGTGGCCGCCAGCATGGCCGCGAGCGTGAGGGTTTTTTTCGTCAACATCTTTGCTCTCCCACAATATTCATTTGAGACTGTAACCGAACGCAGTCTCGAAGCGTGCGTCGATTTCGGCGCGCGTCAGGTCGTAAGTCTGGGGCCCTTGATGGGCGATCTTGACGGAGCCCATCAGGCTCGCGAGGCGGCCGGTGGTTGCCCAGTCGAGGCCGTGCTCGATGCCGTACAGCAGGCCGCCCCGGAAGGCGTCGCCGCAGCCGGTCGGATCGGCGATGCGCTCGGCCGGCACGACCGGAATCTGCTCCGCACCCTGCTTGTGGCGGATGGTCGCGCCGTGCTCGCCACGCGTGATGACGAGCGCGTCGACCCGGCTGGCGATTTCATCTTCGGACCATCCCGTCTTGTCGCTCACCAGCTTGGCCTCGTAGTCGTTGACCGCGACATAGGTCGCAAGTTCAATGCTGCGGCGCAGCGTCGCACCGTCGAACAGCGGCAGGCCCTGGCCCGGATCGAACACGAACGGCACACCGGCCTTGGCGAGCTCTTCCACGTGCTGCACCATCCCGTCGAAGCCGTCCGGACCGACGATCGCCAGCTTGATGTCCGGCGCGTCGCCCGCGTGGTTCAGGTGCGACTGCATCATCGCGCCCGGGTGGAACGCGGTGATCTGGTTGTTGTCGAGATCGGTCGTGATCATCGCTTGCGCGGTGTACGTATCGGGTAGCACGCGAACGTGATCGCGGCGCAGGCCGAGCTGGTCGAACCGATCGAGATACGGCTGCGCGTCGAACGCGCCCATCGTGGCCATGATGCGCGCATCGCCGCCGAGCAGGTGCAGCGCGTAGGCGATGTTGCCCGCGCAGCCGCCGAATTCGCGGCGCATCGTCGGCACGAGGAAGCTCAGGTTGATGAGGTGCACCTGGTCGGGCAGGATGTGCTCGCGGAACCGCCCTTCGAAGGTCATGATGGAGTCGTAGGCGATCGAGCCGCAAATCAGCGTAGCCAAGGTGTGCGTTCCTGTAGAAATGAGGGGCCCTGCGCGACAACGCCGCGCGAAGGGCGCGGCGCGGCAGGGGAAAGCGGAAGAAAGCTTACTTCAGTGCGGCGAGCGCTGCATCGTAGTTCGGCTCGTCCTTGATTTCGCCGACGAGTTCCGCATGGATCACCTTGTCCTGCGCGTCGAGCACGACCACCGCGCGTGCGGTCAGGCCGTTCAGCGGGCCGCTCGTCACGTCGACGCCGTAGGCGTTCGCGAACGCGCGGCCGGTGCGGAACGTCGATGCCGTCACGACGTTCGCGAGGCCTTCGGTCGTGCAGAAGCGCGTGGCGGCGAACGGCAGGTCGGCGGACACGACGATCACGACCGTGTTGTCGAGCGACGACGCGGCTTCGTTGAACTTGCGGGTCGACGTCGCGCAGGTCGGCGTGTCGAGGCTCGGCACGATGTTCAGTACCTTGCGCTTGCCGGCGAAGCTGGCGAGCGTCAGATCGGCGAGATCCTTGCCGACCAGCTTGAAATCGGCGGCTTGCGCGCCGACGGCCGGGAATGTGCCGGCGAGATCGATCGGGTTGCCACCCAGCGTAACTTTGCTCATGTTCGTGCTCCGAAATAGCGCGCCGCTCGGGCGCGCGGGTTGAGACGGGCGCGCAAGCGCGCCGCGGCGCGTCACGGATAGAAGATCTGGACGCGGAAATTCGAGGCGGGCGTGCCGTTCGTTTCGAGGCGGACGACCATCGTCTGCGTCGTGCCGGGCGGCAGCCCGGCGTCGATCGGCGTGCCCGGGCGCACGTAGTCGCGCGGCGCGAGCACGCGGCGCACGGTGACGTGATTGGTGTCGTCGAGCAGCGTGAGTTCGAGCGACGGGTATGCGAGCGCGACGCGGTAGCGGTTCGTCAGCGGCACCTTCAGTTCGAGCTCGCGCGGGCCGTCGAGCTGGCGCAGGTCGGTCGGCTCGAGCCGCAGCCCGTCGATCGCGCGCGGCGGCGTGACCGTGCAGCCGAGCGGCGCGCACGCCTGCCGGAACCAGCCCTGCGTGACGGGCCAGTAGATCATTAGCGTCTCGCGCTGCCACCACGCCAGTTGCGCGACGAGCAGCCCGACCAGCGCGGCCGCGACGAGGCCGCCGAAAAAGCCGCCGAGCATCCCGCGTCGCTGCGGCGCGCGCGTCTCGCGCGTGACGGCGAAGTGCGGGCGATCGTCGTCGGTCAGGGCGGCGGGGAAGGGGGCGACCGGCTGGGCGACCGGCTGGGCGGCCGGTTGGACGTCGGGCTGGGCCGGCGGTTGGGTGACCGTCCGGGCGACCGGTTCATCGGTTGCCGCCGCGGTCGACGCGTTGTCGTGCCGGGTGAAGGTGCCGGGTTCCGATGCGGTCTCGGCTTCGGTGAAGGCCGGTGCGGGCGTGAACGCGAAACGGGGTTCGCGCGGCGCGCGTTCGTCGTCCGGCGCCACGAAGTGCGCGGGGACGACGGGTTCGATCGGCGCGGGTTCGACCGGTCCGGCGGCGGTTTCCGTGTCGGACGGAACGTGAGCGACGAAGCGGGGCTCGCGCGGATCGCGCTCGACGGGCGCGATGGGTACGGGCGACGGCGCGGCTTCTTCGGTTTCGTGCGGTTCGTGCCGCGTCTGCGGCGAATGCGGTTCGGCCGGTTGCTCGACGGCAGCCGAAGCATCGAGCTCGGCCGGCGACGACGCGAACGGCTCGGGCGTACCCGACAGGTGGACGACGCCCGCTTCCGTGGACGGCAGCGCGAGCGGTATCAACGGCTCGGTTCGCACGGTCTCGACGCTGTGCTGCAGCGACGGATCGACGCCGGCGTCGAGCCACGGCGCCCACATGTCCCAGCCTTCCGGCTTGTAATCGGCGCCGGTCGGCAATTCGGGCGGCGCGTCGGCGGTGAACAGCCGGGCCGGGGCGGCCTGCGGATGCGCGTCGCCGCCGTGCGGCGCGGCAGCCGGTTCGGTCAATGCCGGCTCGGGCTGCGGCGCGTACTCGGGAACGAGCGATTCGGCGGCGTTGAAGACTTCGTGGCAATGGCCGCAGCGCACGAGCCCCTGATGCAGCGAGAGCTGTTCCTGCTGCAGCCGGAAGACGGTTTCGCAATGAGGGCAGCGCGTCGCAAGAAGCATGTCGAGCCGGGCGGCCTGCTGGCCAGAGTGAAGGACAGCGCTATTCTAATGGCTTTCGCGGCGCGTTCCGGCAAGGCATACCCAGCCTTCGTGTTCGCGCCAGACCGAAATGTCGACGTAGCGCGCATAAACGGCCGCGACTTCGTCCGCCTGGCGCGCGAGCACGCCCGACAGCGCGATGCGCCCGCCCGGCTTGACCTTCGATGCGAGCATCGACGCCATCAGCTTCAGCGGATTCGACAGGATGTTCGCGACGACGATGTCGAATTCGCCGTCCGGGCACGCATCGGGCAGCCCGTACGTAACTTCCGCCCGGTTGCGTTCGCTGTTCTGGCGCGCCGATTCGACTGCCTGCGGATCGATGTCGATGCCGATCACGGGGTTCGCCCCGCATTTCTTCGCGAGGATCGCGAGAATGCCCGAGCCGCAGCCGTAGTCGAGCACCGACTGACCGGGCTTCACCGACTGCTCGAGCCACTCCATGCACAGACGGGTCGTCGGATGGCTGCCGGTGCCGAATGCGAGGCCGGGGTCGAGCTCGAGGACGAGCGCATCGGGATCGGGCGCGTCGTGCCACGACGGCACGACCCAGATCCGCTCGCCGATCGGAATCGGCTCGAACTGCGACTGCGTGAGCCGCACCCAGTCCTGCTCCTCGACTTCGCGCACGACGAACTGGGGCGTCTCGGCGAGGCCGATCTCGTTCGCGGCCGCCGCGAGCAGCACGGCCGGCTCGTGATCGGCCGACAGCAGCGCGACCACGCGCGAGTGCTGCCACGCGGTGCGGTCGGGCACGAGGCCCGGCTCGCCGAAGAGCGGCTGTTCGTCGGGCGTGTCGGCGTCGGCGTCCTCGACGGACACCGACAGCGCGCCGAGATCGAGCAGTGCGTCGGACAGGGCCTCCGCATGCTCGCGGGCCAGTTCGACGACGAGTTCGCGATAACTCATGCTTACGCTTCTTCCGGTGCGACCTGCTGCTTCTGCGCGAGCCGGTTTTCGAGGTAATGGATGCTGGTGCCGCCTTCGACGAACTTCGCGTCGATCATCAGCTCGCGGTGCAGCGGGATGTTGGTCTGGATGCCTTCGACGACCATTTCCGACAGCGCGATGCGCATCCGGCGGATCGCCTGCTCGCGTGTCGCGCCGTAGGTGATCAGCTTGCCGATCATCGAATCATAGTTCGGCGGCACGAAATAGCCATTGTAGGCGTGCGAATCGACGCGCACGCCGGGGCCGCCCGGCGTATGCCACGACGTGATCCGGCCCGGCGAAGGCGTGAACTTGAACGGATCTTCGGCGTTGATCCGGCATTCGATCGCATGTCCGCGGAACTGGATGTCGCGCTGGCGCAGCGTGAGCTTCTCGCCGGCCGCGATGCGGATCTGTTCCTGCACGATGTCGACGCCGGTGATCAGTTCCGATACCGGGTGCTCGACCTGCACGCGCGTGTTCATCTCGATGAAGTAGAACTCGCCGTTTTCGTACAGGAATTCGAACGTGCCCGCGCCGAGGTAGCCCATCTTCTTGCATGCGTCCGCGCAGCGATCGCCGATGCGGTCGATCAGGCGGCGCGGAATGCCGGGCGCCGGCGCTTCCTCGATCACCTTCTGGTGGCGGCGCTGCATCGAGCAGTCGCGCTCGCCGAGCCAGATCGCGTTCTTGTGCGCGTCCGACAGCACCTGGATCTCGATATGGCGCGGGTTCTCGAGAAACTTCTCCATGTACACCTGCGGGTTGCCGAACGCACGGCCGGCTTCCTCGCGGGTCATGTTGACCGCGTTGACGAGCGCGGCTTCGGTGTGCACGACGCGCATCCCGCGCCCGCCGCCGCCGCCCGCCGCCTTGATGATGACCGGATAGCCGATCGCGCGCGCAATCTTGACGATCTCCTTCGGATCGTCCGGCAACGCGCCTTCCGAGCCCGGCACGCACGGCACGCCGGTCTTGATCATCGTCTGCTTCGCGGTGACCTTGTCGCCCATCATGCGGATCGTTTCCGGGCGCGGGCCGATGAACGTGAAGCCCGACTGCTCGACGCGCTCCGCGAAATCGGCGTTCTCGGACAGGAAGCCGTAGCCGGGGTGGATCGCCTCGGCGTCGGTGACTTCCGCGGCGCTGATCAGCGCCGGCATGTTCAGGTAGCTCAGGTTCGACGGGGCCGGGCCGATACAGACGGCTTCGTCGGCGAGGCGCACGTACTTGGCTTCCTTGTCGGCTTCCGAGTACACGACCACCGTCTTGACGCCGAGTTCGCGGCACGCGCGCTGGATGCGCAGCGCGATTTCACCGCGGTTGGCAATGAGGATTTTTTCAAACATAGCGAGTATTCGTCTCTTCGAGGGGCGCGCGAACGGCGCCTGGCGAGCATCTCGGCGGCGCGCGGCCGGCAGGGCCGCGCGGCGGGCTTAGCCGATCACGAAAAGCGGCTGGCCGTATTCGACGGCCTGGCCGTTCTCGACGAGGATTTCCTTGATCACGCCGGCCTTGTCCGACTCGATCTCGTTGAGCAGCTTCATCGCTTCGATGATGCAGATCGTCTGGCCTTCCTTGACCGTGTCGCCGGCCTGCACGAACGGGTCGGCGCCCGGCGACGGCGCGCGATAGAACGTGCCGACCATCGGCGACGTCACGACGTGGCCCTGCGGGACGGCCGGTGCGGCGGCTGCGCCAGCGGCCGGCGCCGCGCCGTCGGTCGGCAGCGCGGCCGACGGAGCCGGCGCGCTGACTTGCGGGGCATACCCAGCCGTCGGCTGCACGTAGACCGGCGGCGCGTTCTTGACGATGCGCACCTTGCCTTCGCCTTCCGTCACTTCCAGCTCGGAGATGCCGGATTCGGAAACGAGGTCGATCAGAGTTTTCAGCTTACGAAGATCCATCGGGAATTCCCCTTTCAATACGTGAAAGCGCCGGTGAGGGGCCGGCGCTGAATCTAGATCGCGAAATCAGCCGCGCGACGCGCCTTGCAGCTTGTCCAGCGCGTACTCGAGCGCGTACAGATAACCTTTCCAGCCGAGCCCGCAGATCACGCCTTCGGCCTGGTCGGAAAAGTAGGAGTGGTGCCTGAACGCTTCGCGGCGATGCACGTTCGACAAGTGAACCTCGACGAACGGGATGCCGACACCGGCGATCGCGTCCCGGATCGCAACGCTCGTGTGCGTATACGCGGCCGGATTGATCAGGATGAAATCGGTCTGTTCCTCCCGCGCGGCCTGGATGCGGTCGACCAGCGCGCCTTCATGGTTGCTCTGGAACGACGACAGTTCGGCGCCGGCTTCCCGGGCGCGCGCGGCAAGCGCCTGATCGATCTGCGCGAGCGTGACGCGGCCGTACACCTCCGGTTCCCGGGTGCCGAGAAGGTTCAGGTTGGGGCCGTGCAACACCAGCAATCGTGTCATGGTCGCTTCTATTTCTGCGGAATTGCGCGAACTTTAGCGCTATTTAGAGAAATTTGTCTAGTTTTGCCGAACGGCCAGGCGCGCCGGACCTGCAAGAATTACCGGCGCGGGCGCAAAGTATCCGCGAATTCACGCGAAATTGCCGCGATCGACCTGCAAATCGCCGCCAACGTGCGGGCTGCCGTTCGGACCGATTACAGTGCGTCGAGCGTCTTTTTCAGCTCGGCCGGTTGGATTTGTCCCAATTTTGTCTCGCGAATCTTGCCGGTTTCGTCGATGACGACGGTAAACGGCAGCGCGCCGGCGGTATTTCCGAAATTTCGGGCCAGATCGGCGCCTGCGTAGCCGCTGACGAAGACTGGATAGTCGACCTTCACCTTTTGCAGGAAGTTCTTCACGTTCTGCCCGGAATCGACGCCGATTCCGACGAAACGGATGCCTTTCTGCTTGTACTGATGTGACAGCGCGACGAGCTCGGGCATTTCCTCGACGCACGGGCCGCACCACGACGCCCAGAAATTGACCACAACCTTCTGGCCCTTGAAGGAAGCGAGCGACGCCGGCTTGCCGTCGACGCCGGTCAGCGACGACGCCCACAGCTGGTCGACCGGATTGCCGTGGGCGGCCGGCGCGGCGACGGCGACACCGTCGTCGGCGCTGCCGCCGCGGAACCAGTGGCCGGCGGCGAAACCGCCGGCAACGGCGGCGGCCGCGACCACCGCGAGCGCCAACATGCGTTTCATCATCATCGTTGAATCATTCCGGTTCGGAAGGAGCCTGACCTGCATCGACGAGCGCGCGCAGCGCCGCGGCGTCCGCGCGGGCGACGCGGCCGCGCGCGTCGGCCTTCACCGCGCCGCGCAGGTCGTCGCTCGCATACAGCGCAAGATGGATGCCGATCGCATCCACGTCGCGCCGCGGGCGCCACAGGAAACTGAGCGTCTCGACGTCGCCGCGGCCCGCGAAATGCCGCGTCTCGGACACGTCGTACTGGACGTTCTGGTTCAGCAGGTAGATCGCGACGTCCTTCGGGTTGTCGGTGAAGGCCTGCAAATGGATATCCGAATGCGCGTTCGCGGTGCCGTTCAGCACGGCGCCCGTCACATAAGGATGGAACTCGGCGAGCCGGCCCATCCAGTCGAGCGCGATTTCGCGCAGGCGGCGCAGTTCGTCCGGCTGCGTGTCGCTCTGGAACAGCGCGAGGTACTCGCGCAGTTCTTCCTCGATCTGGTCGTTATCCGGCAGCCATTCTCCGGCAACGCGCGAATCGCCCAGTAACTGGCGCGCGGCCTTGCGCTTCGCGCCGGCATAGTCCTGGCCGTCCTCCGCGATCAGGCGGGCGGCGGACTGGGCGATTTCCTCGCGGACGCGCCGCGGGTCGACAAGAGGTTTGCGAGACATGATCCGGCAATCATACTCGATCGCCACGGCGCCCGAGCGCGGGTGCGGCGGCCCGCCGTCCGAGGGCGCCGGCGCCGCTCGCGCGCATCGTTCGGGCCGCCGGGCATCGCAGGCCGTCAGTTACAATACTGCTCTTTGTGTCGCGGCCAGGTCGTTGGCCGGGCGCCGGCCGCACGGCCTCGCCGGCGCGCCGCACACGCATCCTTTCCGAATCGACGGCGCCCGGCGGCGCGAAAGCATTCCTCTATGCACATCCACATTCTTGGCATCTGCGGCACCTTCATGGGCGGTCTCGCCGTACTCGCACGCGAGGCGGGCCACACGGTGACGGGTTGCGACGCGGGCGTCTATCCGCCGATGAGCACGCAGCTCGAGGCGCAGGGCATCACGCTGATCGAGGGCTACGGCGCCGAGCAGATCGATTTGAAACCTGACCTGTTCGTGATCGGCAACGTCGTCACGCGCGGCAATCCGCTGATGGAGGCAATCCTCGATCGCGGCCTGCCTTACGTGTCGGGTCCGCAGTGGCTCGGCGAGCACGTGCTCGCCGGCAAGTGGGTGCTCGCGGTCGCGGGCACGCACGGCAAGACGACCACGTCGTCGATGCTCGCATGGCTGCTGGAAGATGCCGGCCTGAACCCGGGCTTCCTGATCGGCGGCGTGCCGCTGAACTTCGGCGTGTCCGCGCGGCTCACCGATTCGAGCTTCTTCGTGATCGAAGCCGACGAGTACGACACGGCATTCTTCGACAAGCGCTCGAAGTTCGTGCACTACCGGCCGCGCACCGCGGTACTGAACAACCTCGAATTCGATCACGCCGACATCTTCCCCGATCTCGCCGCGATCGAGACGCAATTCCACCATCTCGTGCGCACCGTGCCGGGCGTCGGGCGGATCGTCACGAACGGCCGCTCGGATGCGCTCGAGCGCGTGCTCGCGCGCGGCTGCTGGAGCGAGGTCGAGCGTTTCGGCGTCGACGGCGGCTGGCAGGCGCTGCCGGCCGAGGACGGCGTGCCGGTCGACGAACGCTTCGCGGTGTATCGCCAAGCCGAGCGCGTCGGCGAAGTCGCGTGGCAGGTGCAAGGCGACCACAACCGGATGAACGCGCTCGCGGCGATCGCCGCCGCGCGCCACGTCGGCGTGCCGCCGGCGCAGGCTGCGGTTTCCCTCGCGTCGTTCCGCAACGTGAAGCGCCGCATGGAAGTGCGCGGCAGCGTGGACGGCGTGACCGTCTACGACGATTTCGCGCACCATCCGACCGCGATCGACACCACGATCGCCGGTCTTCGTGCGCGCATCGGCCGCCAGAATGCCCGCATCCTCGCCGTGCTCGAGCCGCGCTCGAACACGATGAAGCTCGGCGTGATGAAGTCGCAACTGCCGGCGAGCCTGGCCGATGCCGATCTCGTGTTCGGCTACGGCGCGCCGACCGGGCGCGATGCGCTCGGCTGGAATCTCGCCGAGGCGCTCGCGCCGCTCGGCGAGCGCGCGCGCGCATTCGACGATCTGCATCTGCTGGTGAAGGCGGTGGTCGAGGCCGCGCGTCCGGGCGACCACGTGCTCGTGATGAGCAACGGCGGCTTCGGCGGCGTGCACCAGAAGCTGCTCGACGCGCTCGGGGGCCGCCCGTGATCCTGTATCTGCACGGCTTCCGGTCGTCGCCGGAATCGCAGAAGTCGCGGCTGCTCGCCGCGCGGATGGCCGAACTCGGCCGCGCCGACGAGTGGCGGTGCCCGTCGCTGTCGGTGTCGCCGCTGGAGGCGATCGCGGTGGCGGAAGCCGAGGTCGCGGGCGCGCGCGACGTGACCGTGATCGGCAGCTCGCTCGGCGGGTATTACGCGACGTGGCTCGCCGAAAAGCATGGCTGGAAAGCCGTGCTGCTGAATCCGGCGATCGTGCCGCAGCGGGATCTGGAACAACATCTGGGCGAGCAGCCGCTGTGGCACGGCGGCGGCACGATCGTCGTCGAGCGCCGCCACCTGCACGAACTCGACGCGCTGCGCGTGCCGGCGATCACGCGCGCCGACCGCTACTATCTGTTCGCGGCGACCGGCGACGAAGTGCTCGATTACCGCGAGATGCTCGCCCATTACCCGGGCGCGAAAACCCGCGTGATCGACGGCAGCGACCACGGAATCAGCGAATTTGCCGACTATGTCGACGACGTTCTCGCGTTTTGCGACGGAAAGACGTCATAAACCGGCCACGTGCCAATCGAATTCCCATCATCATGCGGCGCCGCCGACGCGGCGCCCGGCAGTCTGAACGAGAGTACTGAGTGAACGTTTTCTTCGAGGAATCGGGCAGTTTCAAGGCGGGCAGCGTGCTGTCGCGCCAGGGCGACGCATTTCAGGTCGAGTTGCCCGGCGGGCGGCGCGCGAAGGTGCGCGCGAAAGACGTGCTGATCGAATTCGACAAGCCGGCTGCAGGCGAACTGATGCAGGAGGCCGACACGGCCGCGCAGCAGATCGATCTGGACTTCCTGTGGGAATGCGCGCCGGCCGACGAGTTCGCGTATACGGCGCTCGCCGCCGAATACTTCGGCGCGACGTACGGCCCGGTCGAGCGCGCGGCGCTGGTGCTGCGGCTGCACGGCTCGCCCGTCTATTTCCGCCGCAAGGGGCGCGGCCAGTACCAGCGCGCGCCGGAAGAGCAGCTCAAGATGGCGCTCGCGTCGCTCGAGCGCAAGCGCCAGCAGGCGCTCGTGCAGGCGCAGTATGAAGAAGAGCTGAAGGCGGGCAAGCTGCCGGAAGCGTTCGCGGGCAAGGTGCTCGGGCTGCTGACGCGGCCGGACAAGAATTCGATCGAATACAAGGCGATGGAAGCGGCGGCCGGCGCGCGCGGCGTGTCGCCGGCGCGGCTGATGCTCGACTGCGGCGGCATCGAGTCGCCGCGTGCGCTGCACGAAGCGCGCTTCCTCGCGGAATTTTTCCCGCACGGCACCGGCTTTCCGCCCGTCACGGTCGGCCCGCTGCCGGACGACCTGCCGCGCGCGAACGTCGAGGCGTTCTCGATCGACGACATCACGACGACCGAAATCGACGACGCTTTCTCGGTCGAGCACCTGGCCGACGGCCGGGTGCGGATCGGCGTGCACATCGCGGCGCCGGCGCTCGGCATCGTGCGCGGCGATCCGGTCGACGCGATCGCGCGCGCGCGCCTGTCGACCGTCTACATGCCGGGCGACAAGATCACGATGCTGCCGGACGACGTCGTCGACGTGTTCACGCTGAAAGAGGGCGATTACCGGCCGGCGCTGTCGCTGTACATCATCGTGAACCGCGACACGCAGGACATCGTCGCGAACGAGACCCGCGCCGAGCTCGTGTTCGTGAAGAACAACCTGCGCCACAACACGCTCGACGAGCTCGTCAACGAAGAGACGCTCGCGGCCGGCACCGGCGACTACCCGCACAAGGACGACATCGCCGTGCTGTGGCCGCTCGCGCAGGCGCTGTTCGAGAAGCGCCAGGTCGCGCGCGCGGGCTACGGCCTGAAGCGCGAAGTGCAGCGCAACACCGACTACAACTTCTACGTCGAAGGCGAGCACGTGACGATCACGCCGCGCCGCCGCGGCTCGCCGCTCGACCTGATCGTGTCGGAGCTCGCGATCCTCGCGAACTCGACCTGGGGCGCGTTCCTGCACGATCACACGGTGCCCGGCATCTACCGGTCCCAGCGCGGCTTCGGCGCGCCGGGCCCGAAGCGCACGCGGATGCAGACGACGGCCGCGCCGCACGAAGGCCTCGGCGTCGCGCAGTACGCGTGGAGCACGTCGCCGCTGCGCCGCTACGTCGACCTCGTGAACCAGTGGCAACTGCTCGCGTGCGTGCAGCACGGCGTCACCGCGAAGCTCGCCGCGCCGTTCAAGCCGAAGGACGCCGATCTCTACGCGGTCGTGCAGGGCTTCGACGATACGTACACGGCCTACGCCGACTACCAGCGCCGGATGGAGTACTTCTGGTGCCTGCGCTGGCTCAAGCAGGAGCAGAAGAAGCAGGTCGTCGCGAGCGTCGTCAAGGGCGATCTCGTGCGCCTCGAGGAAATCCCGCTGCTGCTGCACGTGCCGGGACTCGGCGTGCATGCGCGCGGCACGCGCGTGCTGCTCGACGTGATGTCGCTCGACGAACTGACGATCGAGGCGTCGGTGCGTCTGCTGAACGTGCTCGACGCGCCGACCGTGACGAGCGGCGATACGGCCGAGGCCGACGAAGAGGATGATGCCGAAGGCGGCGACGACACGCTGGTCGACGCGGAAGACGCGTCGGCGCAAACCGAGGCCGAAGCGCTGGCCGAATCGGGCGACGCGGCGGCACAGGGCGGCGAAGCCGCGAGCGGCAACGACGGCGAAGAGGGACGCGCATCATGAACGCAGTTGCGTCGACGAGCGGCACGGACCGCTATGTCGTGTTCGGCAACCCGGTGGCGCACAGCAAGTCGCCGTTCATCCACGCGCAGTTCGCCGCCCAGACCGGCGAGCCGATCGAGTACGCGCACCGGCTCGCGCCGGTCGACGGATTCGAGGCCGCCGTGCGCGCGTTCGTCGCCGAAGGCGGTCGCGGCGCGAACGTGACGGTGCCGTTCAAGCTCGACGCGCATGCGCTCGCCGACACGCTGTCGCCGCGCGCGGCGGCGGCAGGCGCGGTGAACACGCTACGCATCGACGCCGACGGCCGCCTTTACGGCGACAACACCGACGGCGTGGGCCTCGTGCGCGACATCGAAGCGAATCTCGGCGTGTCGCTCGCGGGTGCGCGCATCCTGCTGCTCGGCGCGGGCGGCGCCGCGCGCGGTGTCGTGCTGCCGCTGCTCGACCGCGCGCCGCTGTCGATCGGAATCGTCAATCGCACCGCGAGCAAGGCCGAGGCGCTCGTCGGCCAGTTCATGCAGGCCGCGCACGATGCGGGCTGCATGCTCGCGGGCGGCGGGCCCGGCGTCGTGCGGGCCGAGCCGTACGACGTGGTGATCAATGCGACGGCCGGCAGCCTCGATGCCGCGCTGCCGGAATGCGACGCGGCCGCGTTCGGCGCCGGCACGCTCGCGTACGACATGATGTACGGCGCGCAGCCGACCGTGTTCATGCAGCACGCGGCGTCGCTCGGCGCGCGCACGGCCGACGGGCTCGGGATGCTGGTCGAGCAGGCGGCCGAATCGTTCTTCATCTGGCGCGGCGTGCGGCCGGACGGCGCACCGGTGCTGGCCGCGCTGCGCCAGGCGCTCGCGGCGAGCTGAACGGAGCGCGGCACGTGGCGGCGGTGAGCGGCACGCAGCGCACGCGGACGGTGAGCATCGCGCGCTGGATCGTCTATGCGGGATCGGTGTTCGCGCTCGCGTGGCTCGCGACGCAGCTGTTCTATCTCGCGCAGATCGCGCTGTGGTCGTTCGTGAATCCCGGCTCGACCGCGTTCATGCGCACCGACGCGTGGTGGCTGTCGCGCGACACGCCGCCCGCGCAGATCCGGCACCAGTGGGTGCCGTACGACCAGATCTCGCGCAACCTGAAGCGCGCGCTGATCGCGTCCGAAGATTCGACCTTCGCGACCAACAACGGCTACGACGTCGACGCGATCCTGCAGGCGTGGGAGAAGAACAAGGCGCGCGGCAGGATCGTCGCGGGCGGCTCGACGATCACGCAGCAGCTCGCACGCAACCTGTTCCTGTCGCGCGAGAAAAGCTACATCCGCAAGGGGCAGGAGCTGATCATCACGTGGATGCTCGAAACGGTGCTCGACAAGGAGCGCATTTTCGAGATCTACCTGAATTCGGTCGAATGGGGGCGCGGCGTGTACGGCGCGGAAGCGGCCGCCCATTATTACTACAAGATTCCCGCGAGCCGGCTCGGCGCGTGGCAGTCGGCGCGTCTCGCGGTGATGCTGCCGAAGCCGCGCTGGTTCGATGCGCATCGCGGCTCGGCCTACCAGGCGCAGCGTGCGGCGATCATCGCACGCCGGATGGGCGCGGCCGAGCTGCCGCAATCCGAGTAAGCGGCGCGCCCGCGTCGCTGCGTTGTCCGTTCTGCCGTTCGCGCAGGATTGCTGCGTTGCAGCGCATTCGTGTCATCACCCTTTCGGGCCGCATCCTTTAGACGAATTCGTCTATTTCGCTTTGGCGAGCAATATCGGCGAGTGCATGTTTTTGTTGAGCGTCATCGCACGAAACGGGTGCTTTTTTAGTCGTTACCAGTAAACGCGAAAGTCGATGAAAGCGACGTGAAATGCAACGTTTCGCGAATCGAAGCATTCCTGAAAGGTGTGCGCTGCACTGCTTGCGCGCCGAATATTTCCAAATTTTTCAAAGCCGGCGGGCTCGCGTATATTGGCCGGCGCCTCGGCTCATCGGCCGCAATCGAGGCGGGGGGCGGCTTATCCGGCTGCTCGACAAAAAAACATGCGAGAAGGGACGCAACGATGCCAGCGAGCAAAGCGAAGCTGTTGTTGGGAGTGGTGTGTTCTTCGCTGATACTGACGGCCTGCAATGACGACGTGACGTCGTCGTCTGCAGCGAGCGCCGCCAATTCAGCCGACCCTGCCGGTCAGGTCGACCGCGCGTACAACGATCCAAACAGTTATTCGTCGAGCGCGAACGCGTCGCTCGATGCCTCCACCGCGGTCGAAAAGGCCGCCGTCACGCACCATCAGATCACGCTGAACGGCAAGACGATCCGGTACACGGCCACGGCCGGCCACCTCGTCGCACGCAATCCGCAGACGGGCGCGCCCGAGGCCTCGTTCTTCTACGTCGCGTACACGGCCGACAACCAGCCCGCGGCGAAGCGGCCCGTCACGTTCCTGTACAACGGCGGCCCCGGCTCGGCGTCGGTGTGGCTGCACCTCGGCTCGTTCGGCCCGCGCCGGATCCAGACCGGCGACCCGAACGCGAACGCGTCGACGTTCCCGTTCGTCGACAACCAGGAAACCCTGCTCGACACGACCGACCTCGTGTTCGTCGATGCGATCGGCACCGGCTTCTCGGAAGCGGTCGCGCCGAACACGAACCAGACGTTCTGGGGCGTCGACCAGGACGCCGGCGCGTTCCGCGATTTCGTGACGCGCTACCTGAGCGTGAACCAGCGCAACGATTCGCCGAAATACCTGTTCGGCGAATCGTACGGGACGCCGCGCACCGACGTGCTCGCGAACCTGCTCGAGACGGCCGGCGTGAAGCTCGACGGCATCGTGCTGCAGTCGTCGATCCTGAACTACAACACGAACTGCGACATGGCGAGCGACTATGTCGGCAACTCGAACAACGGCGCGAGCCCGGTGAGTTGCGCGGGCTTCGTGCCGTCGTATGGCACGGTCGGCGCGTATTACCAGCTCGACAACCCGAACCCGTCGAACCTGCCGCAGTATGCGGACCAGATGCGGCTGCTGACGGCCGGCAGCTACGCGCCCGCCGTGAACGCGTACCTCGCGAGCCATACGCCGCCGCCGCCGAATCTCGTCACGACGATGGCGAATTCGACCGGCGTGAAGCAGGCGTTGTGGAATGCGGACTTCAACGTGGTCCCGACCTTCTTCGACAACAGCTTCCAGCTGTCGCTGGTGCCGGGCACGCTGATCGGCCGCTACGACGCACGCGTGAACGTGCCCGTGTCGAGCCCGCTCGCGGCCGACGGCGATCCGTCCAGCTCGTTCATCACGAAGCCGTTCACCGACACGATCGGCAGCTACCTGCCGAACGAGCTGAAGTACACCGCGCAGTCGGCCTACTCGGTGAGCAGCAATGCGATCAACACGTGGGACTGGACGCACGACGGCCTCGCGATGCCCGACACGATCCCCGATCTGGCCGCGGCGCTGACGCTGAACCCGGCGCTGAAGGTGCTGTCGCTGAACGGCTATCACGACATCGCGACGCCGTTCTACCAGACCGAGCTCGACCTCGCGCGGCTCGGCACGCAACCGAACCTGACGATCAAGGACTATCAGGGCGGGCACATGGTCTATCTCGACGATACGTCGCGTCCGCAGGAGAAAGCCGACCTCGTGACCTTCTACAACGTGGCCGCGCACTGATTGCGCCACGCCGGCGACGGGCGCCCTCGGCGGCGCCGCTCGCCGGCAGTCGACGACCTCATTCCAGACTGGAGCCTGACATGAAGAATCGTTTCATCGTCGTTGCCGCGGCGCTCGCATGCGTCGGCGCCGCCGCATCCGTTTCCGCGTTCGCGCAGGCGAGCGACGCCGCTGCCGCACCGGCGCGTGCGCGCCAGGCGCAGCTCGGCGATCCGTACGTGCCGCCGGCCGCGCGCCACGCGACCGCCGGCACGCAGACCACCGGCGCCGCGCTGCATGCGCAGGTGGTGCGCAAGCTCGCGCGGCAGTTCAGCGCGGCCGACACGCAGAACACGGGTTCGATCACCGAGTCGCAGGCGCGCGCGGCCGGCCTCGGCTATGTCGCGAACCACTTCCGGCAGATCGACGCGGGCGGCAGCGGCCGCGTGTCGTTCGCCGACGTCCAGCGCTACATGCAGGCGCGCAGCACGAGCCAGCAGTAAGCGCGGTACGGCATGAAAAAACGGGGGCGTAACCTGCGACACGGCAGGTCCCGCCCCCGTATGCATGGCGCGGCCGGCACATCGAGCCCGCCACCGATTTCGCCTGAATTCTCATTATCTGGACAACGCATTCAAATATTGGAGGCGAGTGCGTGCGCTCCTACAATCCGAAGCACATCGACAGCTTCGGACCCACGCATCGCGCGGCGCCCGTCGCACACGGAGACACCTTCCATGAAGTTCGCCGGGCGCTTTACTCGGTGCATCGACCGCCGCCACGCCGCCGCACCGGACGCAGTTCCGGCGCCGCGCGAGCGGCTTCACCGATTCCGTTGAAGACGCCCCGTTCCATGACCAAGATGCCAGACTCTCTTGCCCTCGACGCCCGGCGTGCGATGCCGGCCGAACCGTCGCTGACCGACAGCATCGGCGCGACCAGCACGCCGCTCGACCTCGCCGCGCAGCAGGCCGGCACGCAGACGCTGCTGCGCGGTCTCGCGATCCTCGAGGCGATCGCGAACGGTGCGCGCGACATGCGCGCGATCGGCGCCGCGCTCGGCACGACGCGCAG
The DNA here is from genome assembly GCF_902833245.1 of Burkholderia sp. BCC0398. NCBI lineage: Bacteria > Pseudomonadati > Pseudomonadota > Betaproteobacteria > Burkholderiales > Burkholderiaceae > Burkholderia > Burkholderia sp. BCC0398. Next base: position 313,555 of record NZ_CADFEM010000002.1, on the reverse strand, counting down.
CACGACGCACCGTCTCGTCAGCAGCCTCGTGCAGGCGCGCTATCTGCGCCAGGTGCAGGGCGGCTACCTGCTCGGCCCGAAGCTGATCGAGCTCGGCACGATCGCGCTCGAGCAGATGCCGCTGACCGCGGTGGCGCGCCCGCATCTGGAAGCACTCGCGGAAGCGACGCTCGACACGATCCATCTCGGCGTGCGCGACGGCGACGACGTGCTGTACATCGACAAGATTCCCGGCACGCGCGGCCTTGAGATGCGCTCGCGCGTCGGCCACCGGATGCCGCTCGCGTCGACCGGCATCGGCAAGGCGATGATGCTCGACCTCGATCCGGATCTGTGGCGCTCGCTGTTCGAAGCCGCGCGGCGCGCGCTGGCCGGCGTCAACTTCAAGCCCGACAACCGGCCCGAGACGAGCGCGTTCCTGCAGCGCATGGCCCATTACGCGGCCGGCGGCTATACGTTCGATCTCGAGGAAAACGAGGCGTCGATCCGCTGCGTGGCCGCGCCGATCCGCGACGCATCGGGTGCGATCGTCGCGGCGGTGTCGGTCGCGAGCACGATTCCGTACATGCCGCACGACCGCATGGACGAACTGATTCCGCTCGTGCAGCGCGAAGCGCGAGCCATTTCCGCGGAGCTGGGCTGGAGCCCGCCGCAGGGTACCCGCAGGATCAAACGATGACGACTTCGACCCGGCCCGTTCCGGATGCCAGTTCCGCCTCCCCGTCGCTGATCGCGCTCGACTGGGGCACCACGTCGCTGCGCGCGTATCTGTACGACGCGCACGGCGTGCCGATCGACACGCGCAGCCGGGCGGCCGGCGTGATGCACGTGCCGGGCGGCGGCGCGCGTGCGTTCGACGCGGTGTTCGAGGAAGCGTGCGGCGACTGGCTCGACCGCACGCCCGGCCTGCCGGTGCTCGCCGCCGGGATGGTCGGCAGCGCGCAGGGCTGGCGCGAAGCGCCGTACGTCGCGGTGCCGGCCGGCGCCGACGCGCTCGTCGCAGGTCTCATCACCGTGACGACGGCGCGCGGCACGACGGTTTCGATCGTGCCGGGCGTGATCGCGACGGGCGAATTGCCCGACGTGATGCGCGGCGAAGAAACGCAGATCGTCGGCGCGCTTGCGAGCGATCCCACGCTTGGCGCTGATCGTTCAGGGGTACTGATCGGCCTGCCGGGCACGCATGCGAAATGGGCGTGGGTGAAGGACGGCCTGATCGAACGCTTCCAGACCTTCATGACCGGCGAGCTGTTCGCGGTATTGCGCGACCACACGATCCTCGGCCGCACGATGCGCGCGGGCGAATCACCCGATCGCGCGGCGTTCTTGCGCGGCGTGGCAGTCGCCCGCGGCGCGCAGCGCACGGGCCTGCTCGCGACGATTTTCAGCACGCGCACGCTGGGGCTGACCGACCGGCTCGCCCCCGATGCGCAGGGCGACTATCTGTCCGGCTTGCTGATCGGCCATGAGCTGAACGCGCTCGACGCGATGCTCGCGGAGCGCGGCATCGCGCTCGCGGACCAGCCGCTGCTGCTGATCGGCGACGACGCTTTGTGTTCGCGCTACGTCGATGCGCTCCGGGTATTCGGCCATATGCATGCGCGTGTCGCCCCGCATGCGACCGAGCGCGGCCTGTGGCGGATCGCGTCGCGCGCCGGGCTCGTGCGCGCGGACGGCGAGCCCGTCTGTGCCGACCAGTGAACTGCTTGAAGAGGAATTGCCGATGCCGTCCGACCTGACCTTGCCCGCACCGTACATGCCCCACGCCGCATTGATGCGTGCGTTCGACGCGTGTCCGCTGATCGCGATCATGCGCGGCATCACGCCTGCCGAAGCGGCCGACCATGGCCGTGCGCTGTACGAAGCCGGCTTCCGGATCGTCGAGGTGCCGCTCAACTCGCCGGAGCCGTTCGACAGCATCGCGGCGCTGCGGCGTGCGCTGCCCGACGACATGATCGTCGGCGCGGGCACCGTGCTGCGCGCCGAGTACGTCGACCGCGTGCAGGACGCGGGCGGCGCGCTGATCGTGATGCCGCACAGCGACGCGGCCGTGATCCGCCGCGCGCGCGAGCGCGGGCTCGCGAGCGCGCCGGGCGTCGCGACGCCGACCGAAGCGTTCGCGGCGCTGACGAACGGCGCCGACGTGCTGAAGATGTTCCCGGCCGAGCAGCTCGGCGTGACGGTCGTGAAGGCCTGGCGCGCGGTGATCGACCGCGCGGTGCCGCTGATTCCGGTCGGCGGGATCGCGCCGGACAACATGCAGCCGTTCCTCGACGCCGGCGCGAACGGCTTCGGGCTCGGCTCGGCGCTGTACCGCCCCGGCCAGTCGGCGGACACGACCGCGGCGAATGCGCGCGCGTTCCAGGCCGGCTTGCGCGTCGCGCGCGGCGGAGACGCATGATGGGCCGCCTCGCGGGCAAGGTCGCGATGGTGACGGGTGCGGGCCGTGGCATCGGCGCCGCGATCGCGCGTGCGTTCGTGCGCGAAGGCGCGGCCGTCGCGCTCGTCGATCTCGACTTCCCGCAGGCGCAGCACACGGCCGCCGCGATCGCACGCGAATGCGACGGCGCGCGCGTGCTGCCGCTGCAGGCGGACGTCGCGCGGCAGCAGGCGGTGCGCGACGCGCTCGCGCAGACGGAAGCGGCGTTCGGCCCGCTCGACGTGCTCGTGAACAACGCGGGCATCAACGTCTTCGCCGATCCGCTGACGATGACCGACGACGATTGGCGCCGCTGCTTCGCGGTCGATCTCGACGGCGTGTGGCACGGCTGCCGCGCGGCGCTGGAGGGCATGGTCGAGCGCGGTCGCGGCAGCATCGTGAACATCGCGTCGACGCATGCATTCAGGATCATCCCGGGCTGCTTTCCGTACCCGGTCGCGAAGCACGGCGTGCTCGGCTTGACGCGTGCGCTCGGCATCGAATACGCGGCGCGCAACGTACGCGTGAACGCGATCGCGCCGGGCTACATCGAGACGCAACTGACGCGCGACTGGTGGGACGCGCAACCCGATCCGGCCGCCGCGCGCGCCGAGACGCTCGCGCTGCAGCCGATGAAGCGCATCGGAAAACCGGAGGAGGTCGCGATGACGGCCGTGTTCCTCGCGTCCGACGAGGCGCCGTTCATCAATGCCGCGTGCATCACCGTCGATGGCGGGCGCGCGGCGCTGTATCACGACTGACACGATTGACGCAACGATTCGAAAGACCGCACGTGCGACGGCCGCGCGCACGCTGCGTCGAAACCAACAAGCGGCTGCATCCTGTTCGATGAAAACAAGGAGACACTGGAGATGAAACGCAGAACGTTCGTAACGCTGGCCGCCGCGGCCGCGGTGGTGATGGGCAGCCCGGTCGCGCACGCGGCCGACCCGGTCAAGATCGGCTTCCTGGTGAAGCAGCCGGAAGAGCCGTGGTTCCAGGACGAGTGGAAATTCGCCGAGATCGCCGCGAAGCAGAAGGGCTTCACGCTCGTGAAGATCGGCGCGCCGTCCGGCGAGAAGGTGATGAGCGCGATCGACAACCTGTCCGCGCAGAAGGCGCAGGGCTTCATCATCTGCACGCCCGACGTGAAGCTCGGGCCGGGCATCGTCGCGAAGGCGAAGTCGCACAACCTGAAGATGATGACGGTCGACGACCGCCTCGTCGACGGCGCGGGCAAGCCGATCGACGCGGTGCCGCACATGGGAATTTCCGCGTACAACATCGGCAAGCAGGTCGGCGACGGCATCGCGGCCGAGATCAAGAAGCGCGGCTGGGACATGAAGGACGTCGGCGCGATCGACATCACCTACGAGCAGCTGCCGACCGCGCACGACCGCACGAGCGGCGCGACCGACGCGCTGGTCGCCGCCGGCTTCCCGAAGGCGAACGTGATCGCGGCGCCGCAGGCGAAGACCGACACCGAGAACGCGTTCAACGCGGCGAACATCGCGCTGACCAAGAACCCGCAGTTCAAGCACTGGGTCGCGTACGGCCTGAACGACGAGGCCGTGCTCGGCGCGGTGCGCGCGGCCGAAGGGCGCGGCTTCAAGGCCGACAACATGATCGGCATCGGTATCGGCGGTTCCGATTCGGCGTTGAACGAGTTCAAGAAGCCGCAGCCGACGGGCTTCTACGGCACCGTGATCATCAGCCCGAAGCGCCACGGCGAGGAAACCTCGGACCTGATGTACACGTGGATCACGCAGGGCAAGGCGCCGCCGCCGTTGACGCTGACGACGGGCATGCTCGCGACGCGCGACAACGTGTCGAAGGTGCGCGAGGAGATGGGGCTCGCGTCGAAGTAAGCGGCCCGCCGGCTGCCGCGGCGACGCGGCGGCCGGCGGTCGATGGATCTGGAAGTGGGGAGACGACGTGTCAGCGGCACTGCGTTTTGACAATATCGGCAAGGTATTTCCCGGCGTGCGCGCACTCGACGGCATTTCGTTCGACGTGCATGCGGGCGAGGTGCATGGCCTGATGGGCGAGAACGGCGCGGGCAAGTCGACGCTGTTGAAGATTCTCGGCGGCGAATATCAGCCCGATGCGGGCAGCGTGCTGGTCGACGGCCAGCCCGTGCAGTTCGCGAATGCGGCCGCGTCGATCGCGGCCGGCATCGCGGTGATTCACCAGGAATTGCAGTACGTGCCCGACCTGACGGTCGCGGAGAACCTGTTGCTCGGCCGCCTGCCGAATGCGTTCGGCTGGGTCAGGAAGCGCGAGGCGAAGCGTTACGTGCGCGAGCGGCTCGCCGAGATGGGCGTGGACCTCGATCCCGACGCGCGGCTCGGGCGGCTGTCGATCGCGCAGCGACAGATGGTCGAGATCTGCAAGGCGCTGATGCGCAATGCGCGCGTGATCGCGCTCGACGAACCGACGAGCTCGCTGTCGCATCGCGAGACGGAAGTGCTGTTCAAGCTGGTCGACGACCTGCGCGCGCAGGGCCGTGCGCTGATCTACATCTCGCACCGGATGGACGAGATCTACCGGCTGTGCGACGCGTGCACGATCTTTCGCGACGGGCGCAAGATCGCGTCGCACGAAGCGCTGGCCGACGTGCCGCGCGAGCGGCTGGTCGCCGAGATGGTCGGGCGCGAGATCGCGGACATCTACCATTACGCGCCGCGCGCGCTCGGCGACGTGCGGTTCTCCGCCGAAGGCGTCGACGGCCCGGCATTGCGCGAACCCGCGAGCTTTTCGGTGCGCGCGGGCGAGATCGTCGGCTTCTTCGGGCTCGTCGGCGCGGGCCGCAGCGAACTGATGCGGCTCGTGTACGGCGCGGACCGCCGGCGCGCGGGCACGCTGACGCTCGACGGCAAGCGCATCGACGTGAAGCGCACCGGCGACGCGATCCGCCACGGCATCGTGCTGTGCCCCGAGGACCGCAAGGAAGAAGGGATCATCGCGATCGCGTCGGTCGCGGAGAACATCAACATCAGCTGCCGCCGCCATTCGCTGCGCGCGGGGCTGTTTATCAACGGCAAGACCGAAAGCGCGACGGCCGACCGCTTCATCCAGCGGCTGAAGATCAAGACGCCGAACCGGCGGCAGAAGATCCGCTTCCTGTCGGGCGGCAACCAGCAGAAGGCGATCCTGTCGCGCTGGCTCGCGGAGCCCGACCTGAAGGTCGTGATCCTCGACGAGCCGACGCGCGGGATCGACGTCGGCGCGAAGCACGAGATCTACGACGTGATCTACCGGCTCGCGGAGCGCGGCTGCGCGATCGTGATGGTGTCGTCGGAACTGCCGGAAGTGCTCGGCGTGTCCGACCGCATCGTCGTGATGCGCGAAGGCCGGATCGCCGGCGAGCTGCCGCGCGCCGACGCGAACGAGCACGCGGTACTGAACCTCGCGCTGCCGCAGACGAGCGCGGTCGAGGCAGCCTGACGCGGCCGGCTACGTCCGGACAACCCCGGGACATTCGAATCGAACACGCGCGGCGCGGGTCGCGCGATGCAGGAGCAGGAGACACACCATGCAAGCCAACGAAAACCTTGCCAGCGCCGCAGTGAAGTCGGCCGACGCGCTGGTGCCGCAGCAGGGCGACCGCCAGAAGTGGTGGCAGCATCTGACCGAATACAGCCTGATCGCGATCTTCGCGGTGATGTTCATCACGATGTCGCTGACCGTCGATCACTTCTTCTCGATCGACAACATGCTCGGCCTCGCGCTGTCGATCTCGCAGATCGGCATGGTCGCGTGCACGATGATGTTCTGTCTCGCGTCGCGCGACTTCGACCTGTCGATCGGCTCGACCGTCGCGTTCTCGGGCGTGCTGTGCGCGATGGTGCTGAACGCAACCGACAACACGTTCGTCGCGATCATCGCGGCGGTCGCGGCCGGCGCCGCGATCGGCTTCGTGAACGGCGCGGTGATCGCGTATCTGCGCATCAACGCGCTGATCACGACGCTCGCGACGATGGAGATCGTGCGCGGGCTCGGCTTCATCGTGTCGAAGGGGCAGGCGGTCGGCGTGTCGTCGGATACGTTCATCGCGCTCGGCGGGCTGTCGATGTTCGGCGTGTCGCTGCCGATCTGGGTCACGCTGCTGTGCTTCATCGGCTTCGGCGTGCTGCTGAACCAGACCGTCTATGGCCGCAACACGCTCGCGATCGGCGGCAACCCGGAAGCGTCGCGGCTCGCGGGGATCAACGTCGAACGCACGCGCGTGTACATCTTCCTGATCCAGGGCGCGGTGACCGCGCTCGCGGGCGTGATTCTCGCGTCGCGCATCACGTCGGGCCAGCCGAACGCCGCGCAAGGCTTCGAGCTGAACGTGATCTCCGCGTGCGTGCTCGGCGGCGTGTCGCTGATGGGCGGCCGCGCGACGATCTCGGGCGTCGTGATCGGCGTGCTGATCATGGGCACCGTGGAGAACGTGATGAACCTGCTGAACATCGACGCGTTCTACCAGTACCTGGTGCGCGGCGCGATCCTGCTCGCGGCCGTGCTGCTCGACCAGCTGAAGAACCGCGGCGTACGCGACTGACCGACCTGTTTCCACGGAGACGATCCGCATGACCATCGATACATCAGTGCACGGCGCGAACACGGCGGCGAGCGACGCGCGCTTCGCGCGCTACCCGAGCCTCGAGGATCGCGCGGTGCTGATCACGGGCGGCGCGACCGGCATCGGCGCGTCGTTCGTCGAGCACTTCGCCGAACAGGGCGCGCGCGTCGCGTTCGTCGACCTCGACGCGGCGGCCGGCGCCGCGCTGGCCGAACGCCTCGCGCACGTACGCCATGCGCCGCTGTTCCTGTCCTGCGACCTGACCGACATCGACGCGCTGCGCCGCGCGATCGACGCGATCCGCGCACGCATCGGCGCGATCGCGGTGCTCGTGAACAACGCGGCGAACGACACGCGCCACACGATCGGCGACGTGACGCCCGCGTCGTTCGACGCGGGCATCGCGGTGAACCTGCGTCACCAGTTCTTCGCCGCACAGGCGGTGATCGACGACATGAAGCGGCAGGGCGGCGGCGCGATCATCAATCTCGGCTCGATCAGCTGGATGCTGAAGAACGGCGGCTATCCCGTCTACGTGATGGCGAAGGCGGCCGTGCAGGGCCTGACGCGCGGCCTCGCGCGCGATCTCGGCCCGTTCGGCATCCGCGTGAATTCGCTGGTGCCCGGCTGGGTGATGACCGACAAGCAGCGCCGGCTGTGGCTCGACGACGCGGGCCGGGCGGCGATCAAGGCCGGCCAGTGCATCGACGCCGAACTGCTGCCGGCCGATCTCGCGCGGATGGCGCTGTTTCTCGCGGCCGACGACAGCCGGATGATCACCGCGCAGGACGTGATCGTCGACGGCGGCTGGGCCTGACCGCTCGCACGACCTGCATCGTTTCTTCGACGAAGGAAAGGAGCTCACCATGACCGCCACGTCCTCGCGCGCATCGTCGTCCACCAGCCAGTCGCGCCGCGCGCGCCTGGCGGCCGCCGCCCAGCCGGTCAGCCCCGGCCCGCAGACGGCCGTGTTCGCGCAGGGCGTCGGCGCCGCGCATGCGGCGGTCGTCACGCTGTCGAACGCATCGCTGCGGCTCGACGTGCTGCCGCACCTCGGCGGCGGCATCGCGCGCTTCGACTGGCGCGGCGACAACGGCGTGCTGATGCCGGTGTTCCGCCGGTGCGAGCACCCGGAGACGGCGACGGACCCGAACGAGCTCGCGTGCTATCCGCTGCTGCCGTACTCGAACCGGATCGGCGACGGGCGCTTCGAATGCGACGGGCGCAAGGTCGCGGTGCCGCGCAACCGCCGCGACGAGCCGCTGCCGATCCATGGCGACGGCTGGCTCGCGCCGTGGCAGGTGGACGATGCGACCGACACGTCGCTGCAACTGTCGCTCGACCGCGCCGCCGGCGCGCCGTACGCGTTCCGCGCGATCCAGTCGTTCGAACTCGACGACGCGACGCTGTCGATCGCGCTGACGATCGAGAACGCGGGCCGCGCGCGGCTGCCGTTCGGGCTCGGCGTGCATCCGTTCCTCGTGCGCGATGCGGCGACCGAGCTCGCCGCGGCGGCGGGCGGGCTGTGGTTGTCGGGCGCCGATTTCCTGCCGGTGCGGCACGTCAGCGTGCCGCCGGCCTGGCAGTTCGGCGTCGCGTATCCGCTGCCGGCCACGCTCGTCAATCACGCGTTCACCGGCTGGGGCGGCCACGCGACGGTGAGCTGGCCGCGCCGCCGGCTGGCGCTGACCGTCGCGGCCGACGCCGACGCGTACGTGCTCTATACGCCGCCGGGCGCGGATTTCTTCTGCTTCGAGCCGGTCGATCATCCGATCAATGCGGTGAACCTGCCGGGCGGCGCGACCGCGCACGGGATGACGCTGCTCGCGCCCGGCGAGCGGCTCACGCGGCGTTTCGCGTTCACCGTCGGACGCACCGATGTGCGCAGCCATGCCGCGACACGCGAGGGACACCGGCGACGCGGGTAAAATACGCGGTCTACCAACGGTTTGCCGCGAGTATCCGCCATGTCTTCCCCGCTTACTTTCATTGAATCGCTGCGCGCCGCGTGGCAGCGCACGAATTCGCTGCTGTGCGTCGGCCTCGATCCCGAGCCGTCGCGCTTTCCCGTGCAGTTCGACGGCCAGCCCGACGCGATCTTCGAGTTCTGCCGGCAGATCGTCGACGCGACCGCGCAGTACGCGAGCGCGTTCAAGCCGCAGATCGCGTACTTCGCCGCGCATCGCGCGGAAGACCAGCTCGAGCGGCTGATCGCGCATATCCATCTCCAGCATCCGGGCCTGCCCGTGATCCTCGACGCGAAGCGCGGCGACATCGGCAGCACGGCCGAGCAGTACGCGCGCGAAGCGTTCGAGCGCTATCGCGCGGACGCCGTCACGGTGAACCCGTACATGGGCTACGACTCGGTCGAGCCGTACTTCGAGCATGAAGGCAAGGGCGTGATCGTGCTGTGCCGCACGTCGAACCCGGGCGGGTCCGACCTGCAGTTCCTCGATACGAACGGGCGGCCGCTGTACCAGGTCGTGGCCGATCTCGCGGCGAACAAGTGGAACGCGAGGAACGGCCAGCTCGGCCTCGTGGTCGGCGCGACGTTCCCGAAGGAAATCGAGATCGTGCGCGGGATCGTCGGCGACATGCCGCTGTTGATCCCCGGCATCGGCGCGCAGGGCGGCGACGTGCAGGCGACCGTCAACGCGGGCCGCACGGCCGACGGCACCGGGATGATGATCAACTCGTCGCGCGCGATCCTGTACGCGAGCAAGGGCGAGGATTTCGCTGAAGCCGCGGCGCTTGCCGCGCAGAAGACGCGCGACACGATCAACGCGCATCGCTGAAATACCGGCCGCCCGCCCCGGGCGGCCTTCGACCGCCGCGCCCGCGTCCGCGGGCCGCGCGCGTTCATCGCGTGTTCGCCGTCCTGGCGCACGCGAACAACTTCCCGTCGCTTCCGTATCGCCTATGCGCAATTTAGGCGCGCGATGCTGCCGGTTGTCACCAATCCGTCACAAAAATGTCAAGAAAAGGAGCGACGCCATGCCCAAGCTGTTCCGCCGTCTTCTGAGCGCGTTCGCCGCGTCGCTATGCATGACGTTCGCCCATGCGGCGGATCTGTCGCACTGGCCAGCCGACAGCGCGAAGGCGCTGAACGCGATGATCGCCGCGCACGCGAACCGCGGCGACTACGCGGTGTTCGACGCCGACAACACGACCTACCGCTATGACCTCGAGGAAGCGCTGCTGCCGTATCTCGAGAACCATGGGGTGCTGACGCGCGATTCGCTCGATCCGTCGCTGAAGCTGATCCCGTTCAAGGATTCCGCCGACTACCGGGAATCGCTGACGAGCTACTACTACCGGCTCTGCGAGATCGACGATCTGGTCTGCTATCCGTGGATCGCGCAGGCGTTTGCCGGGCAGTCGCTCGCCGACCTGAAGCGCCACATCGACGCGATGCTCGCCGACGGCAAGCCGATTCCGATCCGCTACTGGCAGGGCGACAAGGTGGTCGACGGCACGGTGAACCCGCCGCGCTTCTTCCGCGGGATGCAGGAGCTGTACAACGCGCTGCGCGAGAACGGGATCGACGTCTACGTGATGACGGCCGCGCACGAGGAGCTCGCGCGGCTCGTGCTGGCCGACCCGAAGTACGGCTACAACGTGAAGCCGCAGAACGTGATCGGCGTGACGACGCTGCTGCGCAACCCGGCGACCGGCGCGCTGACGACGTCGCGGCTGCAGATCAAGGCCGGCAAGTACGACGAGGCTGCGAACCGCAATCTCGTGATCACGCCGTTCCTGATGAACCCGATGACGTGGTACGAAGGCAAGCTCGGTTCGATCGTCGGCTGGATCGACCAGTGGAAGAAGCCGGTGCTCGTCGCGGGCGACACGCCGACGTCCGACGGCTACATGCTGCTGAACGCGACCGACGTCGCGCGCGGCGGCGTGCGCGTGTGGGTCAACAAGAAGGACAAGCAGATGACGCAGATCCGCGCGTGGTCGGACGAATCGGCCGCGAAGCAGAAGGCGCTCGGGCTGCCGGTGACGGCGGACAAGAACTGGATCGTCGTGAAGCCCGACGCGATCCAGTAAGCGAGTAGAGCGGGCGCGGCACGCGCGCCCCGCCCGGTCAGCGTTCGCGCTCGTCGAGCAGCTTCAGCAGCCCGCGCAGCGCATGCGCGGCCGCCTGCGTGCGGATCTGTTCGCGATCGCCCTTGAACACGAGCGTCTCGACGTCGGTATGCAGCCGGTTGCTCCAGCCGAACGACACGGTGCCGACCGGCTTGTTCTCGCTGCCGCCGCCCGGGCCCGCGATGCCGGTGACGGACAGCGCGACCTGCGCGCGGCTGTTGCGCAGCGCGCCTTCGGCCATCGCGCGCGCGACGGGCTCGCTGACCGCGCCGTGCTTGTCGATCAGGTCGGCCGGCACGCCGATCATCTCGATCTTGGCCTGGTTCGAATACGTGACGAAGCCGCGCTCGAACCACTGGCTGCTCCCGGAAATATCGGTGATCGCCGCGGCGATCATGCCGCCGGTGCAGGATTCGGCGGTGGCGAGCGTCAGGTGCTCGTCACGCAGCTTGTTGCCTGCGCGGATCGCAAGCTGATGGACGACGGAATCGGTTGGCATGCGCGTCGGGAAACGGGAGTCGGGAAATCGGTCAGCCGGCGACGGAGCGCCACAGCGCGATCACCAGCAGCGTCATGAACGCGGCGACGAGGTCGTCGACCATGATGCCGAGCCCGCCTTTCAGGCGGCGGTCGAAGTAGCGGATCGGCGGCGGCTTGAGCATGTCGAAGAAGCGGAACGCGACGAACGCCCACAGCTGGCCGACGAAGGTCGCGGGCGTGACGAACAGCATCACGAGCCAGATCGCGACGATCTCGTCCCAGACGACGGCGCCCGGATCGGACACGCCGGCCTTCTTCGCGGTGAAACCGGTGACCCAGGTGCCGGCCACGAAGCCGACGGCGATCAGCGCCCACCATTCGGGCACCGTCAGGTAGCGGTTGAGCACGACGAACGTGAGCCAGCCGAACAGCGAGCCGAACGTGCCGGGCATGATCGGCGCGAGCCCGCTGCCGAAGCCGAGCGACACGATATGCGCCGGGTGCGACAGCATGAAGCGGGCCGTCGTGCGGGTCGGCGCGGGCGGCGCGGCGCCGGGCTCGGCCGCGGCGTGCGCGGGCGTCGGATCAGTCTGCATGGAAGTGGTCGAAACCGTGCAACGTGAGAGCGAGGGGCGCGCCGGCGGCGTCGCGCCACGCGATGGCGGGTTGCGCCGATGGCGCGGACAACGCGCGTATTGTACCGATTCGCGTGACCGGCACGCCGGCCGTGGCGCCCGCCGCTTCGACCGCTGCGCGGGCCGCGACCGGCGCCGTGAAGCACAGTTCGTAGTCGTCGCCGCCGGCCAGCGTGCAGCGGCGCTGCACGTCGGCCGGCAGCGTCGCGAGCGCGGCCGAGCGCGGCACCGCGTCGGCGTCGATCTCGGCGCGCACGTTCGAGCGCGTCAGGATGTGCTGGAGGTCGCCGGCGAGGCCGTCCGACAGGTCGAGCGCCGCATGCGCGACGCCCGCGAGCGCAAGCCCCAGCGCGACGCGCGGCTCCGGACGCTCGAGCGCGCGCCGGAATGCGGCGGCTTCTTCCGCGCCGGCCGTCCATTCGCCGCGGGCGACGCCGAGGCCCGCGCGCGCGTCGCCGAGCGTGCCGGACACCCATACGTCGTCGCCGTCGCGCGCGGCATCGCGCCGCAGCGCCGCGTCGGGCGCGACTTCGCCGAACACGGTCACGCACAGGTTCAGCGGCCCGCTCGTCGTGTCGCCGCCGATCAGCTCGCAACCGTAGCGCTCGGCCAGCGCGAACAGGCCGTCGCTGAACGCCTCGAGCCACGCCGCGTCGGCGCGCGGCAGCGCGCACGCGAGCGTGAACGCCCGCGGCGCGGCGCCCATCGCCGCGAGGTCCGACAGGTTGACCGCGAGCGTCTTGTGGCCGAGCGCGTCCGGCGCGACATCGGGGAAGAAGTGGCGGCCTTCCACCAGCATGTCCGTCGAAATGGCCAGCAATTTCCCGGATCGGGGCGCGATCAGCGCGCAATCGTCGCCGATGCCGAGCGTCGACGCGCGGGCGCCCTGCGCGGCGCGGCGCGTGAAGAAGCGTTCGATCAGCGAGAACTCGGAGAGGGCGGCTGGCACGGCGGGCGATCCGAAACGGTTGAAGGAACGGCATTGTACGAGGCGGGCGGCGGCGCGCCTGTACTGTCCAGTTCATTTTTGTCGCGGCTGTCGCACCCGAATCGCCGGTCTGGCGGCCGATGATTGGCGCTACAATGCCGTCGAACAGTTATTCTAATCCGCCCGTCACGAGACACATGTCCACCCAAGCCTCCTCCAAAGCCAAGCTCCGCGAAGCCGCGCTCGACTATCACGAATTTCCGACCCCCGGCAAAATCGCGATCGCCCCGACCAAGCAGATGATCAACCAGCGCGACCTCGCGCTCGCGTATTCGCCGGGCGTGGCGTACGCGTGCGAGGAGATCGTCGAGAATCCGCTGAACGCCGCGCGCTTCACCGCGCGCAGCAACCTGGTCGGCGTCGTGACGAACGGCACGGCGGTGCTCGGTCTCGGCAACATCGGCCCGCTCGCGTCGAAGCCGGTGATGGAAGGCAAGGCCGTGCTGTTCAAGAAATTCGCGGGCATCGACGTGTTCGACATCGAGCTGAACGAGTCGGACCCGCACAAGCTCGTCGACGTGATCGCCGCGCTGGAGCCGACCTTCGGCGGGATCAACCTCGAAGACATCAAGGCGCCGGACTGCTTCATCGTCGAGCGCGAAGCGCGCAAGCGGATGAAGATCCCGGTGTTCCACGACGACCAGCACGGCACCGCCATCGTCGTGGCCGCGGCCGTCACGAACGGGCTGAAGGTCGTCAACAAGGACATCAAGAAGGTCAAGCTCGTCGCATCCGGCGCGGGCGCGGCCGCGCTCGCGTGTCTGGACCTGCTGGTCGACATCGGGCTGCCGCTCGAGAACATCACGGTGACGGACCTGGCCGGCGTGGTCTACAAGGGCCGCACCGAGCTGATGGATCCGGACAAGGAGCGTTTCGCGCGCGAAACCGACGCCCGCACGCTGGCCGAAGTGATCGACGGCGCGGACATCTTCCTCGGCCTGTCGGCCGCGGGCGTGCTGAAGCAGGAGATGGTGAAGGGCATGGCCGAGCGCCCGCTGATCCTCGCGCTCGCGAACCCGACGCCGGAAATCCTGCCGGAAGCGGCGCTCGAAGTGCGCCCCGACGCGATTCTCGCGACCGGCCGCACCGACTACCCGAACCAGGTCAACAACGTCCTGTGCTTCCCGTTCATCTTCCGCGGCGCGCTCGACGTCGGCGCGACGACGATCACGCGTGAAATGGAGATCGCGGCCGTCAATGCGATCGCCGAACTCGCGCAGCACGAGCAGAGCGACATCGTCGCGACCGCGTACGGTATCCAGGATCTGTCGTTCGGGCCCGAATACCTGATTCCGAAGCCGTTCGATCCGCGCCTGATCGTGAAGATCGCGCCGGCCGTCGCGCAGGCCGCGATGGACGGCGGCGTCGCGACGCGCCCGATCGAGGACATGGACGCGTACAAGCAGCATCTGCAGCAGTTCGTGTATCACAGCGGCACGACGATGAAGCCGATCTTCCAGATCGCGCGCGCCGCGCCGGAAGAGAAGAAGCGCGTCGTGTTCGCGGAAGGCGAAGAAGAGCGCGTGTTGCGCGCCGTTCAGATCATCGTCGACGAAAAACTCGCGAAGCCGATCCTGATCGGCCGTCCGTCGGTGATCGAGCACCGTATCCAGCGCTACGGCCTGCGCCTGAATCCGGGCGTCGACTTCACGGTCGTCAACACCGAGCACGACGAGCGCTACCGCGACTTCTGGCAGACGTATCACAAGCTGATGGCGCGCAAGGGCATCAGCGAGCAGCTCGCGCGCGTCGAGATGCGCCGCCGCACGACGCTGATCGGCTCGATGCTGGTGAAGAAGGGCGAAGCGGACGGGATGATCTGCGGCACGATCAGCACCACGCACCGCCATCTGCACTTCATCGACCAGGTGATCGGCAAGCGCCCGGGCTGCAGCGTGTACGCGGCGATGAACGGCCTCGTGCTGCCCGGCCGCCAGATTTTCCTCGTGGATACGCACGTGAACGTCGATCCGACCCCTGAGGAACTGGCCGAAATCACGATCATGGCCGCGGAAGAAGTGCGCCGCTTCGGCATCGAGCCGAAGGTCGCGCTGCTGTCGCATTCGAATTTCGGCACGAGCAACGCCCCTTCGGCGAAGAAGATGCGCGATACGCTCGCGATCCTGCAGGAAACCGCGCCGGAGCTGAAGGTGGACGGCGAAATGCACGGCGACGTCGCGCTCGACGCGGCGCTGCGCAAGGAAATCCTGCCGGAATCGACGCTGGAAGGCGACGCGAACCTGCTGATCCTGCCGAACATCGACGCCGCGAATATCGCGTACAACCTGCTGAAGACGGCCGCGGGCAACAACATCGCGATCGGGCCGATTCTGCTGGGCGCCGCGGAGCCCGTGCACGTGCTGACCGAATCGGCGACCGTTCGTCGCATCGTCAACATGGCGGCGCTGCTGGTCGCCGACGTCAACGCCGCACGCTGAGCCGGAACGAACCCGCGGGCGCCGGTCGAACCGGCGTCCCGGGTCGGGCGAAATTGTAAACAAAGGCAAAAAGAGGCGTGCCCGCAAGGGGCACGCCGCGGGTAGGGCGCAACCGCGCTTCCCATAAAGCAACAGCAGCATCTCTCCACTCCGGGTAGCGAGTGTGGCAAGGAGGCAGGGTCTTGCCATACGAGCGATGCCGCCCGCATTTTATCTCATGTAAGATAAGTGTAGTGTAATTTCGGTAAGAAATACGGAATCTCGAGTGCCGAGAGGCTTTCGATTCCCAAACGGACATTGATTCGCGCGGCCAATAACGCTACGCTAACGCCTTTGTTGGTCGTCAACTACTTGATTTAACAGCGGGAACCCTGGTTCATGGCACGCAAGTGGCTCCGCAACGGCGCGCTCGCGTCCGTCTTCGCGATGTTCGCGATGGGTATCGTCGGCACGCCGACGGGCAGTCTGGTTTCCGCCGCTTACGCACGGGAGGCCGTTCCGGCCGACGTGGCCGCGAGCGGGCTCGATACGATCCCGACCGCCCGTCTTCCGCGCGAGGCCGTGACCACGCTGGGCCTGATCGGCGCCGGCGGCCCCTATCCGTACGAGAAGGACGGCGTCGTGTTCGGCAACCGCGAGCGGATCCTGCCGAAGGCGAAGCGCGGCTACTACCATGAGTACACGGTGCCGACGCCGCGTGCGCGCAATCGCGGCGCGCGCCGGATCGTCTGTGGCGGGCCGTTGCGCCGGATCGACAACTGTTATTACACGGGCGACCACTACACCAGTTTTAAACGTATTGTTGAATGACTTCGGGACGAATGGCATGAGCGACTCCATCTACGCGCACGATACGGCGGCGGCGGAACTGTTCGCGGCCGGCGACGGCAATCTGTTTCAGCGTGTGATTCAGTTGCACGCGGCGGCGCAGGCCGGCGGCACGCCGGAGCAACAGGAAGCCGAGCCCGGGCTTTCATCGAACGAGGAGCCTATGAGCCTTTTCACGACCGTGCGACCCAATCTCGTGCAGTCGATCCGCGCGTTCCGCGTGCAGGATCTCGCCGACGAAGCCGGTCGGCTCGGCCAGCATTTCCTGTATGCGTATTGCGGCGCCGCGCAGTCGAAGCAGGAAGTGATGGAAACGATCGCGACCTCGTTCCTGTTTCCGAAGCATTTCGGGAAGAACTACGACGCGCTGTACGACTGCCTCACCGACCTCGTCGCGAAGGCCGGCGCGCAGCCCGGTTTCGTGATCGTCCTCGAAGGGCTGCCGATCGCGCAGAAATTCGACAAGGAAGGGCGCGAAACGCTGCTCGACGTGTTCCGCGAGGCGGCCGAATTCTGGGCCGAGCGCAAGGTCGCGTTCCGCGTGTTCTACTCGTTCGCGTAAGCGCACGGTCGGCCCGCGCGGCCGATTCGGTAACAAGCCCGCTTCGAGCGGGCTTTTTTGCGTGTGCGATTCGCGCTCGGCTGCATGGCGCGGCGCGCTGACGCGCTTTACCACCCGCCCCAGCGCGCCGCCAACGCCGCGAGCACGGCCGCGCCGGCCGTCTCGGTACGCAGCACGCGCGGCCCGAGCGACAGCGCGGTGAACCCCCGTGCGCGGGCTGCATTTTCCTCGTCGGGCGACAGCCCGCCTTCGGGCCCGATCAGCAGCGTGACGGCCGCCGCGGGCGGCGCGTCGGGCAGCGACGCGAACGGGATGCTCGCGCGCGGGGACAGCAGCAGCCGCAGCTCGCCGTCGGCCGGCGCGGCCTGCCGCGCATCGAGCCATGCGTGGAAGCCGGCCACCGGTGCGACGTCGGGCACGCGGTTGCGTCCGCATTGCTCGCACGACGCGCGTACGACGCCGCGCCAGTGCGCGACGCGCTTGTCCGCCCGTTCGCCGGACAGCTTCACGACGCCGCGCGCGGTCGACAGCGGCACGACCGCCGCGACGCCGAGCTCGACGGCCTTCTCGATCACCCAGTCCATCTTGTCGCCGCCCGCGATCCCCTGCGCGAGCGTCACGCGATAGGGCGGCTCGGCCTCGACGGGCTCGAACGTATCGACCTGCACGAGCGCGCTGCGCTTGTCGACCTCGACGAGCCGTGCGCGGTACTGGCCGCCCGTGCCGTCGAACAACGCCAGCACGTCGCCCGGCTGCAGGCGCAGCACCTGCACGTGGCGCGCGACGTCGGCCGGCAATGCGAGCGTGGCGTCGGCGCGCAGCGCGACATCGACGAAAAAGCGCGGCACGGCCGCGGTGGTGGTGGCTTCGTTCATGCGTGTGGCGGTTTCGGTCATGCGTCGAGACGGCACCCGAGCGCCCAGCGGTAGCCGTCGAGATCCTCGATCTGCGCGAACCGGTCGCCCCAGAACTGGTCCTGCGGCGCGCTCAGCGATTTCGCGCCCGCATCGAGCGCGCGCTGCCAGGTGGCGTCGACGTCGTCGACATACAGATAGAACGATTGCGGCGCGGTGGCGTTCGCGTGCTTCGGCGTGAGCGCGGGCGAACCGAACGCGCCTTCGGGCGCGAACATCACGATCAGCTGGCCGCGATAGGCCATCTCGACGTGCATGATCGCGCCGTCCTCGTCGTGCACGTCGCGTACGGTGAAGCCGAATGCGGCCTTGAAGAACTCGATGGCCGCGCGCGCGTTGCGTACGGCCAGGTAGGGCGTCAACCAAGGCACGTTGGCCGGACGTGGATCGGTCATGAAAATCTCCTGTTGCTCGGTGTCGGCGCGTCGGCGCCTGCGCCGGTCTCATGCTGGAGCAGCGGAACGGTGCAGCCGTCCTGATGTTCAGCGGCGAACGCCCAGTGTATCGCGCAGTGCGCGCGGCAGGGTAAAGAGGGACGCATGCAGCCGCGCATCGTAATAGCGCAAGCCGCCGACGCGGCGGGCCGCGAGCCGTTCGTCGACGTCGTGCGCGAACAGCGCCGCCGCATCGAGCGTGTCGCTCGCGATCGCCATCAGCCACTGCGAGCCGTACAGCGGCACGTGCGCGGACAGCAGATCGACGACCGCGAAGCGCGCGCGCAGGTCGTCGAGCAGCGCGGCGATGCGCGCGGCATGGAACACCGGCGAGCCGAGATGCATCGAGATCACGCCGCGCGGCGTCAGGATCCGCTTGAGCCGTGCGTAGAAGTCGCGCGTGTAGAGGCCGGCCGCCGGCGAATCGGGCGGCGTGAGGTCGAACACGACGAGATCGAAATGTTCGACCGTCGACTCGACGAAATGCGCGGCGTCGCCGATCACGACCTCGACGCGCGGGTCGTCGAGCGCGCCCTGGTGCACGTCGTCGAGATAGCGGCGCGCCATCCCGACCACCTCGTCGTCGAGTTCGGCGATCACGATCCGCTCGATGCACGCGTGCTTGAGCAACTGGCGCGCGGCGCCGCCGTCGCCGCCGCCGAGCACGAGCGCCTTCCTCGGGCACGGATGCGCGAGCGCGGCCGGGTGCGTCATGCACTCGTGATAGACGAACTCGTCGCCGACCGACGTCATCGGCCGGCCGTCCAGCGTGAACAGCCGGCCGAGCTGCGGCGTTTCCCAGACTTCGATCTGCTGGTGCGCGGACGCGACGTGCGCGAGCCGCCGCGCATTCGGGAAGCCGTAGGTGGCGTCGGGCGTCGGGTGAAAGAGAAGGGTGGTGCTCACGGGCGGGCCGCTGGGGCAGGCAGTTCCGACGCCTGAATTATAGGAGGCGGGCGGTTCGACGGAAAACCGTGCCGGAACACTACGCGCCGACAAGGGAAATGTCGGCCCATCTGTTAAAATGACGAGCTTTGCAGCCCCGTCCGTTGGCTCCGTCCGCTTCGCGTCCGTCAGGCGCCGCACCGCGCGCCGGGAACGATTGACGCTCGAGCTTCCGGATGCCGCCGTGCCCCCGTTTCCTCGACTCGTTCTCCGGACTCGACATGACGACTTCGTCTCCCGCCTCCACCACCCTGATGGCCAACGCGATCCGTGCGCTCGCGATGGACGCCGTCCAGCAAGCGAACTCCGGCCACCCCGGCATGCCGATGGGCATGGCCGAAATCGGCGTCGCGCTGTGGTCGCGCCATCTGAAGCACAACCCGACGAACCCGCACTGGGCCGACCGCGACCGTTTCGTGCTGTCGAACGGCCATGGCTCGATGCTGCTGTACTCGCTGCTGCACCTGACCGGCTACGACCTGCCGATCGAAGAGCTGAAGAACTTCCGCCAGCTGCACTCGAAGACGCCGGGCCACCCGGAATACGGGATCACGCCGGGCGTCGAGACGACCACCGGCCCGCTCGGCCAGGGTCTCGCGAACGCGGTCGGCATGGCGCTCGGCGAAGCGCTGATGGCCGACGAGTTCAACCGTGACGGCGCAAAGATCGTCGATCACCACACGTACGTGTTCCTCGGCGACGGCTGCCTGATGGAGGGCATCTCGCACGAAGCCTGCTCGCTCGCGGGCACGCTGAAGCTGAACAAGCTGATCGCGCTGTACGACGACAACGGCATCTCGATCGACGGCGACGTCGTGAACTGGTTCCACGACGACACGCCGAAGCGCTTCGAAGCGTACGGCTGGAACGTGATCCCGAACGTGAACGGCCACGACGTCGATGCGGTCGACGCAGCCATCGCGAAGGCGAAGCTGTCGGACAAGCCGACGCTGATCTGCTGCAAGACGGTGATCGGCAAGGGCGCGGCGACCAAGGCCGGCGGCCACGACGTGCATGGCGCCGCGCTCGGCGCGGAAGAAATCGCGAAGACGCGCGAAGCACTTGGCTGGAAGTGGGAGCCGTTCGTGATTCCGCAGGAAGTCTACGCGGCATGGGACGCGAAGGAAGCCGGCAAGCGCGCCGAGTCCGAATGGGACGCGACGTTCGCGGCCTATCGCGCGAAGTTCCCGGCAGAAGCCGCCGAATTCGAGCGCCGGATGGCGAACAAGCTGCCGGCCGACTGGGCCGAGAAGGCAGCCGCGATCATCGCCGGCGCGAACGAGCGCGCCGAGACGGTCGCGACCCGCAAGGCGTCGCAGCAGGCGATCGAAGGCCTCGCTGCCGCGCTGCCCGAGCTGCTCGGCGGCTCGGCCGACCTGACCGGCTCGAACCTGACCAACTGGAAGGCGTCAAAGGCGGTGCGCGCGAATCCGGAAGGCGCGGGCGTGCTGCTCGGCAACCACATCAACTACGGCGTGCGCGAATTCGGCATGAGCGCCGCGATCAACGGCCTCGCGCTGCACGGCGGCCACAAGCCGTTCGGCGGCACGTTCCTGACGTTCTCCGACTACAGCCGCAACGCGCTGCGCGTGGCCGCGCTGATGAAGGTGCCGTCGATCTTCGTGTTCACGCACGATTCGATCGGCCTCGGCGAGGACGGCCCGACGCACCAGTCGATCGAGCACGTGTCGAGCCTGCGCCTGATCCCGAACCACGACGTCTGGCGTCCGGCCGATACGGTCGAGACGGCCGTCGCATGGACCCACGCGGTCGCCGCCGACCGTCCGTCGAGCCTGATCTTCAGCCGCCAGAACCTCGCGTTCAACCCGCGTACCGATGCGCAGATCGCCAACATCGAGAAGGGCGGCTACGTGCTGAAGGACTGGGATGAAGAGATCGTCGCGCGCAAGATCATCCTGATCGCGACGGGCTCGGAAGTCGAACTCGCGATGAAGGCCGTCGAACCGCTCGCGCAGCAGGGCATCGCGGCGCGCGTCGTGTCGATGCCGTCGACCAACGTGTTCGATCGCCAGGACGCCGAATACCGCGAACGCGTGCTGCCGCACGGCGTGCGCCGCGTCGCGATCGAAGCGGGCGTGACGAGCTTCTGGCACAAGTACGTCGGCCTCGAAGGCGGCGTCGTCGGGATCGACACGTTCGGCGAATCGGCGCCGGCCGGCGTGCTGTTCAAGTACTTCGGCTTCACCGTCGAGCACGTCGTCGAGACGGCCAAGGCCGTGCTGGCCTAAAAGCCTACGCGGCGCGCGCCACCCGTTGCGCGCGTCGCACCGTGAAGCTGCACGAAACGAATTTTTTCAGCCATCAGGAGATAACCATGACGATTCGCGTCGCAATCAACGGCTACGGCCGTATCGGCCGCAACACGCTGCGCGCGTTCTATGAAAACGGCAAGAAGCACGATCTCGAGATCGTCGCGATCAACGACCTGGGCGATGCGAAGACCAACGCGCACCTGACCCAGTACGACACCGCGCACGGCAAGTTTCCGGGCGAAGTGTCGGTCGACGGCGACTACCTCGTCGTGAACGGCGACAAGATCCGCGTGCTGGCGAACCGCAACCCGGCCGAACTGCCGTGGGGCGAGCTGGGCGTCGACGTCGTGATGGAATGCACGGGCTTCTTCACGACGAAGGAAAAGGCGAGCGCGCACCTGAAGGGCGGTGCGAAGAAGGTGATCATCTCGGCGCCGGGCGGCAAGGACGTCGACGCGACGATCGTCTACGGCGTGAACCACGACGTGCTGAAGGCCGAGCACACGGTCATCTCGAACGCATCGTGCACGACGAACTGCCTCGCGCCGCTCGTCAAGCCGCTGAACGACAAGATCGGCCTCGAAACCGGCCTGATGACGACGATCCACGCGTACACGAACGACCAGGTGCTGACGGACGTCTATCACGAAGACCTGCGCCGCGCGCGTTCGGCGACGCACAGCCAGATCCCGACGAAGACGGGGGCGGCATCGGCCGTCGGCCTCGTGCTGCCGGAACTGAACGGCAAGCTCGACGGTTACGCAATCCGCGTCCCGACGATCAACGTGTCGATCGTCGACCTGTCGTTCATCGCGAAGCGCGACACGACGGTCGAGGAAGTCAACGCGATCATGAAGGAAGCATCGGAAGGCGCGCTGAAGGGCATCCTCGGCTACAACGACGCACCGCTGGTGTCGATCGACTTCAACCACAACCCGGCTTCGTCGACGTTCGACGCGACGCTGACCAAGGTGTCGGGCCGCCTCGTGAAGGTGTCGAGCTGGTACGACAACGAGTGGGGTTTCTCGAACCGCATGCTCGATACGGCAATCGCATTCGCGAACGCGAAGTAATCGCGTACGTCGCTCGGCCGCTGGAAGGCGGCCGGCGTGGCGAACGAACCCGGCCCGGAGTTTTCCGGCCGGGTTTTTTATTGCCCGGCGTTCGCCGTCACGTGCTCGATCGCATCGACGAAAGCCCGTTTGAGCGGGCTGTCGAGATCGGCCCACGCGAGGCCGATGCCGCTGCGGTGACCGGCCAGATCGAGTGGCCGCGCGAGCACGTTCGGCGGCAGCGCGCTCGCCGCCTGCGCCGGGATCAGCCCGATCCCCATTCCCGCCGCGACGAGCGCGAGCATCGTCGTGAATTCGCCGAAGTCCTGCGCAATCTCGAGCGTCGTGCCTGCACGGCTCAGCGCGAGCAGCATGTCGTCGTGAAAGCCAGGCGCATAGCGGCGTGCGAGCACGAACGCGGGGTGGCCGCGCAGGTCGGCCGGCGCGATCGCATCGCGCGCGGCCAGCGGATGGTCGAGCGGCAGCGCGACGACGAACCCTTCCTCGAGCACCACGCGCGTGTCGATGCCCGCATACGCGGCCGGCAGCCGGATCATCCCGAAGTCGATCCGCCGGTCGCGTAGCGCGGCGATCTGGTCGGGCGTCGGCATGTCCTTCAGTTCGAGCGCGATCGACGGATAGCGTTCGCGCATCGTGCGCAGCACGGCCGGCAGCAGCGCCGGCAACACCGACGACACGAACGCGATCCGCAGCGTGCCGATTTCGCCGCGGCTCGACAGCCGCGCCATCTGTTCCGCGCGCGCGGCCTGCTGTAGCGTTGCCCGCGCTTCGGGCAGGAACACGCGCCCGGTGTCGCTCAGCTCGACCTTGTGCCGGTCGCGCTCGAACAGGCGCGCGCCGAGTTCCGCCTCGAGCGCCTTGATCTGCATGCTCAGCGCGGGCTGCACGATGCACAGGCGCTGCGCGGCGCGCCCGAAATGCAGGTCTTCCGCGAGCGTGACGAACGCGCGCAATTGCTTGAGTTCCATGGGGCGGCGGGCACGAGAGAGTGGTAATCAATTTTCATGATAACCGGATCAAAAAAGACCATTGGCGCGGACCCGGCCGGCGGTCGAAGATACCGTCAACGCGAGACCGGCCGCGACGGGCAGCCGGCTCGACTGGCACGAGGAGACATCCATGACTCACGCGCTTGACCGGTTCCGCCTCGACGGCCGCCGCGCGCTGATTACCGGCTCCGGCCGCGGGATCGGGCTGACGCTCGCCCGTGGGCTCGCGGAAGCCGGAGCGGCAATCGTCATCAACGATCGCAATGAAGAGAAGGCCGCGACGCTCGCGCGCCAGTTTCGCGATGAAGGCTTCGCGGCCGACCATGCGGTGTTCGACGTGGCTGAGCACGCGCAGGTACGCGCGGCGGTCGACGATTTCGAGGCGCGCGTCGGCGCGATCGACATTCTCGTGAACAACGCGGGCATCCAGCGTCGCGCGCCGCTCGACGCCTTCGACCCGGCCGACTGGCATGCGCTGATGCGCGTGAATCTCGACGGCGTGTTCAACGTCGCGCAGGCGGTCGCGCGGCACATGATCGCGCGCGGCCGCGGCAAGATCATCAACATCTGCTCGGTGCAGAGCGAGCTCGCGCGGCCGACGATCGCGCCGTATGCGGCGACCAAGGGCGCGGTGCGGATGCTGACCAAAGGGATGTGCGCGGACTGGGCGCGCCACGGGATCCAGGCGAACGGCCTTGCACCCGGCTATTTCGAAACCGAACTGAATCGCGCGCTGGTCGACGACGCGGCGTTTTCGGACTGGCTGTGCAAGCGCACGCCGGCCGGCCGCTGGGGGCAGGTCGACGAGCTGTGCGGCGCGGCGATCTTCCTCGCGTCGGCCGCATCCGATTTCGTGAACGGGCAGACGCTGTTCGTCGACGGCGGGCTGACGAGTGCGGTCTGACAAGGAGAATGTCGTGCGTATGCGTTGCATGTGTGTGGTGATCCACGGGCCGAACGACCTGCGGGTCGAGGAGCAGGACGCGGGCGAGATCGGCCCGGGCCAGGTGCGCGTCGACGTCGCGATGGGCGGCATCTGCGGCTCCGACCTCCATTACTTTCGGCATGGCGGCTTCGGCGCGATCCGGCTGCGGCAGCCGATGGTGCTCGGCCACGAGGTCGCCGGCACGGTCGCGGAAGTGGCGCCGGACGTGACGTCGGTGAAGGTCGGCGATCGCGTCGCGGTCAATCCGAGCCGGCCGTGCGGCGCATGCCGCTACTGTCTCGAAGGGCTGCCGAACCAGTGTCTCGACATGCGCTTCTACGGCAGTGCGATGCGGATGCCGCACGTGCAGGGCGCGTTCCGCAATGCGCTCGTGTGCGACGCGGTGCAATGCGTGAAGGTCGCCGATCACGTGCCGCTGTCGCTCGCGGCGCTGGCCGAGCCGTTCGCGGTCGGGCTGCACGCGGTGTCGCGCGCGGGCCCGCTGATCGGCAAGCGCGTGCTCGTGTCGGGTTGCGGGCCGATCGGCGTGCTGGCGGTCGCGGCGGCGCGCGTGCACGGCGCGGCGGAGATCGTCGCGACGGATGTCGTCGAAGCGCCGCTGGCGGTGGCGAGCGCGCTCGGCGCGGACCGCACGATCAATGCGGCGGCCGATACCGGCTGGGTCGAGCGCTACAGCGCCGACAAGGGCACGTTCGACGTGATGATCGAGTGTTCGGGCAATGCGCGCGCGCTGCGTGATGGGCTCGACGTGATGCGTCCGCGCGGTGTCGTCGTGCAGCTCGGGCTCGGCGGCGACGTGAGCCTGCCGCAGAATGTGGTGGTCGCGAAGGAGCTGTCGATCTGCGGCTCGTTCCGCTTTCACACGGAATTCGCGCTCGCGGTGCAACTGATCAACGCGGGGCGCGTCGACCTGCGGCCGGCCGTCACGCGCGTGTTCCCGATGCGCGACGCGAACCTCGCGTTCGAACTGGCAGGCGATCGCCAACGTGCGATGAAGGTGCTGATCGATTTCGCGAACGAGGCCGCGTGACGGTGCGGCGTTAGCGTCGCGACGGCAGCGGCGCCCTTTGCAAAAAAGGCACGCCCGCGATGCGCGGCGCGTGCCTTTTTCGTCGTGCGGCGGAAACGGATCGCCGGCCCGCCGCATGACTGCGTGACCGGCCGCGTGCCAACGCGGCGCGGGAGGATTACGCGCCGGGCGTCGGGAAGAACACGCCTGCGCGCTGCGCGGCGTTCGCGATGTGCGTTTCGATCGCGGTGCCGGCGGCGGCCGCATCGCGCGCGATCAGCGCGTCGACGATCGCGCGGTGCTCGTGCCACGTCGACAGCAGCAACTCGCGCCGGTAGAACGGCATGCGCTGGCTTTCCTTCATGATGTCCGCGCTGCTGCGCAGGATCGACTCGATCGCCGCATTCCCGGCCAGATGGATGATCCGCATGTGGAAGTCGAAGTCGAGCCGCGATGCCTCGTCGAGCGCGCTTTCGGTCAGCGCGACGTGCAGGTCGGCGAGGTTGTCCTCGAACCACGCGATGTCATCGTCGCTGACGACGTGCGCGGCCATCCGTGCGGCGAAGCCTTCGAGCGCATAGCGCATCTGGTACGTATCGGGCGGCGACGACTGCTCGGCGAATTGCCACGGATGCGCGGCCGACGCCTGCGCGCTTTCGACGTACACGCCCTTGCCCGCGCGGATGCGCAGCATCCCGAGCGCCTCGAGCGTCGACAGCGCCTCGCGCAGCGACGCGCGGCTGATCTCCAGCTCCTCGGAGAGCTGGCGCTGGGCCGGCAGCAGGCTGCCGACCGGATACACGCCTGCCTCGATCCGGTCGCGGATCGTCGCGATGGCGGCGTCGGTCACGGTGTGCGGAACGTTCTTCATGATATGAGTGATGGCCGGTCTGACCAGCATTGTAATCCGCACGCGCTCGGCGCATGAGCGGCCTACGGGTAAGCCACGATCAAGCCGATTCCGGTGCGTTCCGGCCCCGCTGGAGGGGCGGGAAATCCCTATTTTGTTCGTCCTTGACGCGACTATATCGGCTTCCTACTATCCACCATAACATCACTGGTCTTACCAGTATGAACAGACGAAACTGCAACCGTTGGATCGGGAGAGCGCCGTGTCGAAATTCCTCAATTCGCTGTTTGGCCGGGTAGTCGTCGCATTGATACTAGGGGTCGCGCTCGGCGCGTTCTTCCCGCATTTCGCCGAGTCGCTGCGTCCGCTCGGCGACGGCTTCCTGAAGCTGATCAAGATGGTCATCGGCCCGATCGTGTTCTGCGTCGTGGTCAGCGGGATGGCCAATGCGGGCGACCTGAAGAAGGTCGGCCGGGTCGGCCTGAAGGCCGTCGTCTACTTCGAGGTGATGACGACGCTCGCGCTCGGCATCGGGCTCGTCCTCGCCTGGGTCACGCGCCCGGGCGTCGGGATGAACATCGACCTGCGCTCGCTCGACGCGGCGTCGCTGTCGACGTACGCGAAGAACGCCGAAAGCCTGAAGGACACGGCCGGCTATCTGATGAAGATCATCCCCGACACCGCGATCGACGCGTTCGCGAAGGGCGACATCCTGCAGATCCTCGTGTTCGCGGTGCTGTTCGGCTCCGCGCTGTCGCTGCTCGGCGACAAGGCGCAGCGCGTCAATTCGCTGATCGAGGAACTGTCGCACGTGTTCTTCAGGATCATCGGCTTCATCATCAAGCTCGCGCCGCTCGGCGTGCTCGGCGCGATCGCGTTCACGACCGGCAAGTACGGCGTCGCGTCGCTCAAGCAGCTCGGCTACCTCGTCGCGGTGTTCTACCTGAGCTGCTTCGTGTTCGTCACGGTCGTGCTCGGCGTGGTGATGCGGCTCGCGGGCTTCTCGGTGTTCAAGCTGATCCGCTACCTGCGCGAGGAACTGTCGATCGTGCTCGGCACGGCGTCGTCGGATGCGGTGCTGCCGCAGGTGATGAGCAAGCTCGAATACATGGGCATCAAGGATTCGACGGTCGGCCTCGTGATCCCGACCGGCTATTCGTTCAACCTCGACGGCTTCTCGATCTACCTGACGCTCGCGGTGCTGTTCATCGCGCAGGCCACCAACACGCCGCTGTCCACGCACGACCTGATCGTCGTGCTGCTCGTGTCGCTCGTCACGTCGAAGGGCGCGCACGGCATCCCCGGCTCGGCGATCGTGATTCTCGCGGCGACGCTGTCGGCGATTCCCGCGATTCCGGTGCTCGGCCTCGTGCTGATCCTGCCGGTCGACTGGTTCGTCGGCATCGCCCGCGCGCTGACCAACCTGATCGGCAACTGCGTCGCGACGGTGGTCGTCGCGGTGTGGGAGAACGACATCGACCGCGCTCGGGCGACGCGCGTGCTGAACCGCGAGCTGCGCTACGTGGCCGACGCGCCGGGCGCCGCCGCACCGGTCGCCGGCGATCAGGCCCACGCGCTCTGAACACCGCTCTCGCGCGGCGCGGCTTCCCCGGCCGCACCGCGCGACCGACCTTCATGCGACCGGCGCGCTGACGCGCCGGCGCCTCTCAAAATAATGGAGACGACATGGCAGCCCCCATCCTCGATCCGAACGCGCCGGCTTTCACGCGGCGCTACATGAACCTCGCCGACCCGCGCTTGGGCGCGCAGGCGCTCTTCGCCAGCGACGAATTCTTCGCGCCGAAGGAGCGGATGCTCAATCCCGAGCCGGCCGTGTTCATTCCCGGCAAGTACGACGACCACGGCAAGTGGATGGACGGCTGGGAAACGCGCCGCAAGCGTACGACCGGCCACGACTTCTGCGTGGTGCGTCTCGCGCGGCCGGGCGTGATTTATGGCGTCGATCTCGATACGAGCCACTTCACCGGCAACTTCCCGCCGGCCGCGTCGATCGACGCGTGCGCGGTGGACGGCGACACGCCGCCGGACGACGCCGAGTGGCGCACGATCGTCCCCGCGACGACGCTGCAGGGCAATTCGCATCACTACGTGAGCGTCGACGATGCGCGGCCGGTCACGCACCTGCGTGTGAACCTGTATCCGGACGGCGGGCTCGCGCGGCTGCGCGTGTACGGCCAGCCGCAGCGCGACTGGCGCCACGTGCCGGCGGGCGAGCTCGTCGATCTCGCGGCGATCGAGAACGGCGGCTATCTGGTGGCCGCGAACAACCAGCACTTCGGCCCGGCCTCGCAGATGCTGATGCCGGGGCGCGGCGCGAACATGGGCGACGGCTGGGAAACGCGGCGCCGCCGCGAGCCGGGCAACGACTGGGCGATCGTCGCGCTCGCGCGGCCGGGCATCATCCGGCGCGTCGAGGTCGACACGGCGTTCTTCAAGGGCAATTTCCCCGACCGCTGCTCGCTGCAGGCCGCGCACGTGACGGGCGGCACCGACGATTCGCTCGTCACGCAGGCGATGTTCTGGGCCGAACTGCTCGGCGAGCAGAAGCTGCAGATGGACCACGTGCACACGTTCGATCAGCTCGCGGCGCTCGGCCCCGTCACGCACGTGCGGTTCAACATCTTCCCGGACGGCGGCGTGTCGCGCCTGCGTCTGTGGGGCGAGCCGGCTTGAAGGAGGGCAGCGGCATGAGCGGAACTCCGATCCTGCGCGTCGAGCGCCTGACCCGCGAAGCGTTCGCGCCGTTCGGCGACGTGATCGCGCTCGAAGGCGCGCGGCATTTCCCGATCAACGGCGGCACGACCGAGCGCTTTCACGATCTCGCGACGATCGACGTGTGCGCGGACGGCGGCCGGCCGCTCGTCAGCGTGTTTCGTGCGCAGCCGCGCGCGCTGCCGGTCGCGGTCACGCTGATGGAGCGCCACCCGCACGGCAGCCAGGCATTCATCCCGCTCGCGGCGGTGTCGCGCTACGCGATCGTCGTCGCGCCGGCCGGCGAATTCCGGCCCGACGCGATGCGCGCGTTCCTGGCCGAGGGCTGGCAGGGCGTCAATTATGCGAAGGGCGTCTGGCACCATCCGCTGCTCGCGCTCGATGCGGTCAGCGATTTCGTGATCGTCGATCGTGGCGGCCCGCAGCCGAACTGCGACGAGATCCCGCTGGAACGCGCGTGGGCGCTCGATTTCGAGCCGGCCTGCGCGCGCGCCGAAGGGCTTTCGTAAGCATGCCGGGCGCGCGGCACGCGCGCCGAAAAAGCACACGGCCCGGGCGGCGAGATGCCGGCCGGGCCGTGCCGTGTGCGGGTGGCGCGATTCAGTGCTTGCGGTGCGGGCAGTTCTCGGTCGTGCACGAACCGTACATCGCGAGCGAGTGCTCCTGGAGCCGGAAGCCGCGCTCCTTCGCGATTGCCTGCTGGCGGCTCTCGATCTCGGCGTCGAAGAATTCCTCGACGCGGCCGCAATCGAGGCACACGAGGTGGTCGTGGTGCGAACCTTCGTTCAGCTCGAACACCGCCTTGCCGGACTCGAAGTTGCTGCGCGACAGCAGGCCGGCCTGCTCGAACTGCGTGAGCACGCGATAGACGGTGGCGAGCCCGATGTCGAGCTGCTCGTTGAGCAGGTTGCGGTAGACGTCTTCGGCCGTCAGGTGGCGCACGGGGCTCTGCTGGAAGATCTCGAGAATCTTGAGGCGCGGTAGGGTGGCCTTTAGCCCGATATTCTTGAGATCCGTCGGATTGGTCATGGCTAGGCATCCCTAGAGTACAATGCAGGGCTTCAATGTTACCGGCTTTTCGCCGTTCCAGATATACGCGCGGCCTGCACGCGGGCCAGCACGGTGAAGGAAATGATCCCAGAATCGCTTTCGCACTTTCAGAGGAGTCGCATGCGGAGTGCCATCATCGCTGCCGCCGCCGTCGTCGCGCTGGCGGGTTGTTCGTCGTACGACAGCGTGACGCAGCGCATCGCGCAGAGCATCACGCCGTATCGGATCACCGTCGTGCAGGGCAACTTCGTGTCGCAGGAGAAGGCCGCCCAGTTGCAGGTCGGCATGACGCGCGAGCAAGTCCGCGCGCTGCTCGGCACGCCGCTGCTCGCGGACATGTTCCACGCGGATCGCTGGGATTACCTCTTCTACTTCAAGCGCGGCTCGACGTCGATCGTCCAGCAGCGCGACCTCGTGGTGACCTTCGCGGGCGATCGCGTCGCCAGCTGGACCGGCGCCGACAACCTGCCGTCCGAGCTCGACCTGCTGGCCGACATCGACGGCGACCGCGGCGGCAAGAAGGCGAAGGCCGCTGCCGCGGCGAAGAAGGCGTCCGAAGCCGCTGCGGCCGCGAGCGCCGCGCAGGCTGCCGCTGCCGCGAGCCCGGCTACCGAGCCGGCGCCCGGCGCGGTGGTTGACCAGGATGCGAACGCCCAGGCGGCGCGCGCGGCGAACCGTGCGACCAACCAGGTGTCGGGGCAGGGTTCGGGGTCGCGCCGGTTCACGCCGGCCGCGCAGGCCTCGGGCGGCGCGCCGGTGCCGGGCGGCCAGCCGCCGGGCGCCGCGCCGGCGATCCAGCCGCAGTTCCAGTTCCATCGTCCGCCGCAGCCGAACGCGACGAACGAAGCGGCGCCGCCGGTCGGCCCGCAAGGCTCGGACAACCTGCAGAACCAGCCGCTCACCGCCCCGGCGCAGTAAGCGGCCGGCCTGCGGAAACGGGGCGGCATGCGCCGCCCGCCTTTAGACTGTCGTGTAGAAAGCCATGAAGATTGCGATTGCCGGCGCATCGGGCCGAATGGGCCGGATGCTGATCGAAGCCGTTCTCAACGATGCCGACGCGCAGCTCGTCGGCGCGCTCGACCGCGCCGGTTCGCCGTTCCTCGGCCAGGACGCCGGTGCGTTCCTCGGCAAGGACACCGGCGTCAAGCTGACCGACGACCTCGACGCCGTGTTCGCACAGGCCGACTATCTGATCGATTTCACGCGTCCGGAAGGCACGATGGCCCACATCGAGGCCGCGTTGCGCCACGACGTGAAGCTCGTGATCGGCACGACCGGCTTCACCGCCGAGCAGAAGGCCGAGTTGCAGGCCGCGGCGGGCAAGATCGGCATCGTGTTCGCGGCGAACATGAGCGTCGGCGTGAACGTCACGCTGAAGCTGCTCGAATTCGCGGCGCAGCATTTCTCGCACGGCTACGACATCGAGATCATCGAAGCGCATCACCGCCACAAGGTCGATGCGCCGTCGGGCACCGCGCTGATGATGGGCGAGGCCGTTGCCGGCGCGCTCGGCCGCTCGCTCGACGACTGTGCGGTGTACGGCCGCCACGGCGTGACCGGCGAACGCGATCCGTCGTCGATCGGCTTTGCCGCGGTGCGCGGCGGCGACATCGTCGGCGACCACACCGTGCTGTTCGCCGGGATCGGCGAGCGCATCGAGATCACGCACAAGTCGTCGAGCCGCGTGTCGTACGCGCAGGGCGCGTTGCGTGCGGTCCGCTTCCTGTCGGCGCGCGACGCCGGCCTGTTCGACATGCAGGACGTGCTCGGCCTGCGCTGACCCGCGAGGAAACTCCGATGGCGATTCCCACCGGCGTTGTCCACTACCTCGAAAGCGGCGATGCGATCACGCACGCCGTCTCCTATGTGCTGCTGGCGATGTCCGTCGCCAGCTGGTGCTTCCTCTTGATGAAAGCCTGGCTCCTGGTCCGCGCGAAGCGGCAGGGGCCGCGCGCGCTCGCCGCGTTCTGGCGCGCGCCATCGCTCGATGCCGGCATCGCCGCGCTGGCCGGCGCCGATCGCGAGCGCGTGTTCGTGCCGCTCGCGGAAGCCGCGCGCGACGCGGCCGACGACCACGACCCGGCCGCGCTGGCCGCGCGCGTCGAGCGCGGCGAACGCGTGCTGCGCGCGTTGCGTCATGCGATGCTGCGCTCGCAGCGGCGCCTCGAATTCGGCCAGGTGCTGCTCGCGTCGATCGGCAGCACCGCGCCGTTCGTCGGGCTGCTCGGCACCGTGTGGGGCATCTATCACGCGCTCGGCAGCATCGCCGCGAGCGGGCAGGCGCAGATCGAGAACGTCGCGGGGCCGGTCGGCGAGGCGCTGATCATGACCGCGTTCGGGCTGGTCGTCGCGATTCCCGCGGTGCTCGCGTACAACATCCTCGGCCGGCTCGTCCGGCAGCTCGCCGAGGAACTCGACGGCTTCGCACGCGATCTGCACGTATTCGTGTGCGCGCAGGGCGCCTGACGCGCCGGCTCCGGAGGAACGACCATGGCATTCGGCGGGCTCGAGCACCACAAGACGTCCGCGCCGATGGCGGAGATCAACATGACGCCGCTGATCGACGTGATGCTCGTGCTGCTCGTCATCTTCATCATCACCGCGCCGCTGATGACGCACGCGATCCGGCTCGACCTGCCGAAGGTCGCGGCGAGCGTCGCGCGCGACACGCCGCAATCCGTCACGCTGTCGATCGACGACGCGGGCAAGCTCTACTGGGACGACGCGCCCGTGGCGCTCGACGCGCTGCCCGCGCGGTTCCGGGCCGCCGCCGCGGGCGCCGCGCCGCCCGAGTTGCGGCTGCGCGCGTCGCGCGCGACGCGCTACGACGTGATCGCGCAGGTGATGGGCGCCGCGCAGGCCGCGGGCCTCACGCGGATCGGCTTCGTGACCGACGTGCCGCCGGCCGGGAGCGCCGCCGCGCCGGCCGCCGCGGGCGCGAAACCCTGATACGCCGCCCTGCGGGCGCAAAGGCACGTTCCGCTGTTTGGAAAAATTCATTCGCGGGGCCAGCGCAAGCCCGTTATTAGCGTGAACAGGCCCTAGCCCGCGAGACCGGCCGTGCGGGCCCGCCCGGGCGGTATAATCGACGTTTTTCCCGGCCCGGAACCGGTCAGCCCGTTCCCGCGCCGGGTACGCACGATTTTCGATCCAATCCTGCGCGCGAGCCGTCGCGCCGCTTAAAGCCTAGCCCGAACCACACCATGCACGAGAGATACGTACCCGCCGACGTCGAAGCCGCCGCCCAGGGCGACTGGCGCGCAGCCGATGCCTACAAGACGAGGGAAGATTCGCAGAAGCCGAAGTTCTACTGCGTGTCGATGCTGCCGTACCCGTCCGGCAAGCTGCACATGGGTCACGTGCGCAACTACACGATCAACGACGTGATGTACCGCTATCTGCGGATGAACGGCTACAACACGCTGATGCCGATGGGCTGGGATGCGTTCGGGATGCCGGCCGAGAACGCCGCGATGGCGAACGGCGTGCCGCCCGCGAAGTGGACCTACGACAACATCGACTACATGAAGGGCCAGATGCAGTCGATGGGCCTCGCGATCGACTGGTCGCGCGAAATCGCGACGTGCAAGCCCGAGTACTACAAGTGGAACCAGTGGCTGTTCCTGAAGATGCTCGAGAAGGGCATCGCGTACAAGAAGACGGGCACCGTGAACTGGGACCCGGTCGACCAGACCGTGCTCGCGAACGAGCAGGTGATCGACGGCCGCGGCTGGCGCTCGGGCGCGCTCGTCGAGAAGCGCGAGATCCCGATGTACTACCTGCGCATCACGCAGTACGCGGATGAGCTGCTGAACGATCTCGACGGCCTCGGCTGGCCCGAGCGCGTGAAGATCATGCAGCAGAACTGGATCGGCAAGAGCTTCGGCGTGAACTTCGGTTTCCCGTACGAACTCGACGGCGAGCAGAAGCTGCTGCGCGTGTTCACGACGCGCGCCGACACGATCATGGGCGTCACGTTCTGCGCGATCGCGGCCGAGCACCCGCTCGCCACGCGCCTCGCGCAGGACAAGCCGGAACTGCTCGCGTTCATCGAGGAATGCAAGCGCGGCGGCGTGGCCGAAGCCGACGTCGCGACGATGGAGAAGAAGGGCGTTGCGACCGGCTTCTCGGTCAAGCACCCGCTGACCGGCGAGCCGGTCGAGGTGTGGATCGGCAACTACGTGCTGATGAGCTATGGCGAAGGCGCGGTGATGGGCGTGCCGGGCCACGACGAGCGCGATTTCGCGTTCGCGAAGAAATACGATTTGCCGATCAAGCAGGTGATCGCGAGCGAAGGGCAGACGTACTCGCTCGACGCATGGCAGGAGTGGTACGGCGACAAGGACACCGCGGTCTGCGTGAACAGCGGCAAGTACGACGGCCTGCGCTACGCGGACGCGGTCGACGCGGTCGCGGCCGACCTGAACGCCGGCGGCTTCGGCGACAAGCAGGTCACGTGGCGCCTGCGCGACTGGGGCGTGTCGCGCCAGCGCTACTGGGGCACGCCGATCCCGATCATCCACTGCCCGTCGTGCGGCGACGTGCCGGTGCCGGAGCAGGACCTGCCCGTCGTGCTGCCGGAAGACCTCGTGCCGGACGGCTCGGGCAACCCGCTCGCGAAGTCCGAAGCGTTCCTGAACTGCACGTGCCCGAAGTGCGGCGCGGCCGCGAAGCGCGAAACCGACACGATGGATACCTTCGTCGATTCGTCGTGGTACTTCTCGCGCTACACGGCGCCGGACGCCGAGACGATGGTCGACGCGCGCACCGATTACTGGATGCCGATGGATCAATACATCGGCGGCATCGAGCACGCGATCCTGCACCTGCTGTATTCGCGCTTCTGGACCAAGGTGATGCGCGATCTCGGCCTCGTGAAGTTCGGCGAGCCGGCGAAGAACCTGCTCACGCAGGGGATGGTGCTGAACGAGACGTACTACCGCGAGGACGCGGCGGGCAAGAAGACCTGGTACAACCCGCTCGACGTGACGGTCACGCACGACGACAAGGGTCGCCCGGTCGGCGCGACGCTGAATGCGGACGGTCAGCCGGTCGTGCTCGGCGGCATCGAGAAGATGTCGAAGTCGAAGAACAACGGCGTCGATCCGCAGCTGCTGATCGACCAGTACGGCGCCGATACCGCGCGCCTGTTCACGATGTTCGCCGCGCCGCCGGAGCAGCAGCTCGAGTGGTCGGGCGCGGGCGTTGAAGGCGCGAGCCGCTTCCTGCGCCGCGTATGGAGCTTCGGCGCCGGCAATCGTGAAGCGCTTGCCGCCCGCGCCGGTTTCGACGCGGCGACGCTCGGCGACGCCGACAAGGCGCTGCGCCGCGAGATCTACAGCGTGCTGAAGCAGGCCGACTTCGACTACCAGCGCCTGCAGTACAACACGGTCGTGTCGGCCGCGATGAAGATGCTGAACGCGATC
Organism: Burkholderia sp. BCC0398; assembly: GCF_902833245.1. Lineage (NCBI taxonomy): Bacteria > Pseudomonadati > Pseudomonadota > Betaproteobacteria > Burkholderiales > Burkholderiaceae > Burkholderia > Burkholderia sp. BCC0398. Next base: position 277,901 of record NZ_CADFEM010000002.1, on the reverse strand, counting down.
GACGGCGCGAAGGGCGCGACGCCCGCCGTGCTGCGCGAGACGTACGGCGTGCTGCTGCGCGTGTTGTACCCGGTCGTGCCGCACGTCACGTTCGAGCTGTGGAAGGCGCTCGGCTACGCGGACGAATTCGGCCCGCTGCTCGATGCACCGTGGCCGAAGGTCGACGAGGCCGCACTCGAGCAGGCCGAGATCGAACTCGTGCTGCAGGTGAACGGCAAGGTGCGCGGCGCGCTGAAGGTCGCGAAGGACGCGAGCCGCGACGCGATCGAAGCAGCGGCGGTGGCCGACGAGGCATTCGCGAAATTCAGCGACGGCAAGCCGGCGAAGAAGATCGTCGTCGTGCCGGGCCGCCTCGTGAACATCGTCGTCTGACGGCCGCCGGCCGTCGGACGTACCCAGAAGGAGCGAAGGTGATCCGCAGATCGTTTTTGATGCTCGTCGGCAGCGCGGTCGTGCTGTCGGCATGCGGTTTCCAGTTGCGCGGCCAGCAGGACTACGCGTTCAAGCACCTGTTCGTGGCCGGTGCGCCGGCGTCCGTCGGGGCGCGGCTCACGCGCCTCGTCGAGGCCGGCAGCGACACGAAGATCGTCAAGTCGCCGGACGACGCCGACGCCGTGCTGCGCATGTGGGAGTCGCGTGGCCAGAACACGCTGACGCTCAACAAGTACGGCTCCGCGCAGGAATACGCGCTGTTCTACACGCTGAACTACACGCTGACGAGCAAGGACGGCACCGTGCTGATCCCGCCGAGCGCGATCGCGCTGAACCGCGCGATGACGTACAGCGACCAGTACACGAACGCGAAGGCGCAGGAAGCCGACATCCTGTACGGCGACATGCAGAACGACGCGGTCGACCAGTTGATGCGGCGTCTCGCGATCGTCCATTCGCTGACGCCGGCGCCGGAGGACGTGGTGCCGGGCGTGGCGCCGCGCGCGCCGCTGCCGCCGCCGCCGCTCTGATCGCGGGCGCACGCAGCGATGCAATTGCGACTTGATGCGCTGGAGCCGCACCTCGCGAAGGGGTTGGCCGGGCTCTATACCGTCTACGGCGACGAGCCGCTGCTCGCGCAGGAAGCGTGCGACCGCATTCGTGCGGCCGCGCGCGCGGCCGGCTTCACCGAGCGTTCGGTGCATACGGTCGAGCGCGGCTTCGACTGGAGCGTGCTGCTCGGCGCGACCCAGGCAATGTCGCTGTTCGGCGAGCGCCAGCTGATCGAGCTGCGCATTCCGTCGGGCAAGCCCGGCAAGGAAGGCGCCGATGCGCTGAAGATGCTCGCGGCCACGCCCAATCCCGATGCGCTGATGCTCGTCACGTTGCCGCGCCTCGACGCGGCCACGCAGAAATCCGCGTGGTTTACCGCGCTGCAGAACGGCGGCGTCGCGCTGAAGATCGATCCGGTCGACCGCGCGCAACTGCCGAACTGGATCGGCCAGCGCCTGTCGATGCAGGGCCAGCGCGTCGCGTCCGGCGACGACGGGCGCCGCGCGCTGCAGTTCATCGCGGAGCGCGTCGAGGGCAACCTGCTCGCCGCGCACCAGGAAATCCAGAAGCTCGGGCTGCTGTATCCGCAAGGCGCGCTGTCGTTCGAGCAGGTGCACGACGCGGTGTTGAACGTCGCGCGCTACGATGTGTTCAAGCTCAACGAAGCGATGCTCGCCGGCGACGCCGCGCGGCTCGCGCGGATGATCGACGGGCTGAAGGGCGAGGGGGAGGCGATCGTACTCGTGATGTGGGCCGTCGTTGAGGAACTGCGCACGCTGCTGCGGATCAAGCGCGGCACGACGGCCGGCAAGCCGCTCGCGACGCTGCTGCGTGAGAACCGCGTGTGGGGGCCGCGCGAGCGGCTGATCGCGCCCGCGCTGAACCGCGTGTCGGAAGCGGTGCTCGAAAAGGCGCTCGCGTTCGCCGCGAAGCTCGACCGGCAGGTCAAGGGGCTCACGGCTGTCACGCCGGGCCGCCGCACGCAGGACGAACCGCCGCCCGACCCGTGGGACGGGCTGTTCCAGCTCGCGATGACGGTCGCGGGCGCCCGCGGCGAGCGACCGCCGACCGCGGGTCGCGTGCGACGCTAAGTCCCGTTCGGGCCTTCAGCGCGCGCTGCGCAACCCGCTTACAATGCTTCGATGACCGGGGCGCCGCCCTGCGCGGCGCGGTCTTGCGGCCGTTACCCCGCCCGGATGGTCGTCCCGGATAGCCGTCTCCGCATGGCCGTCCCCGCTTCCCCCACGAATTCATGCCGCTCCGCGCGGCTCGCTTCTCGAGTCACACGATGGATATCGATCAGTACATGACCGACCTGGGCCGTCGCGCCCGGCACGCCTCCCGCGCGATGGCGCGCGCCAGCACGGCCGCGAAGAACGCGGCGCTCGACGCCGTGGCCCGCGCGATCGAACGCGACGCGCAGGCGCTGAAGGACGCGAATGCACGCGACGTCGCCCGCGCCCGTGAAAAGGGGCTCGATGCGGCGTTCGTCGACCGCCTGACGCTGTCGGACAAGGCGTTGAACACGATGGTCGAAGGGCTGCGTCAGGTTGCGTCGCTGGCCGATCCGATCGGCGAGATCGGCAACCTGAAGTTCCGCCCGAGCGGGATCCAGGTCGGCCAGATGCGCGTGCCGCTCGGCGTGATCGGCATCATCTACGAATCGCGCCCGAACGTGACGATCGACGCGGCCGCGCTGTGCCTGAAGTCGGGCAACGCGACGATCCTGCGCGGCGGCTCCGAAGCGCTCGAGTCGAACGCGGCGCTCGCGAAGCTGATCGGCGAAGGGCTCGAGGCGGCAGGCCTCCCTCAGGACGCGGTGCAGGTCGTCGCGACGGCCGATCGCGCGGCGGTCGGCAAGCTGATCACGATGACCGAATTCGTCGACGTGATCGTGCCGCGCGGCGGCAAGAGCCTGATCGAACGGCTGATCAACGAGGCACGCGTGCCGATGATCAAGCACCTCGACGGCATCTGCCACGTGTACGTCGACGATCGCGCCGATCTCGACAAGGCGCTGACCGTCTGCGACAACGCGAAGACGCACCGCTACGGCACCTGCAACACGATGGAGACGCTGCTCGTGTCGAGCGGCATCGCCGCGAAGCTGCTGCCGCCGCTCGGCAAGCTGTATCGCGACAAGCAGGTCGAACTGCGCGTCGACGCGGCCGCGCGCGCGGTGCTCGCCGATGCGGGCGTCGGCCCGCTCGTCGACGCGACCGAAGAAGACTGGCACACCGAATATCTGGCGCCGGTGCTTGCGATCAAGGTCGTCGACGGGCTCGACGCCGCGATCGAGCACATCAACCATTACGGCTCGCATCACACGGATGCGATCGTCACCGAGGATCACGACCGCGCGATGCGCTTCCTGCGCGAAGTCGATTCGGCGAGCGTGATGGTCAACGCGTCGACACGCTTCGCGGACGGTTTCGAATTCGGCCTCGGCGCGGAAATCGGCATCTCGAACGACAAGCTGCACGCACGCGGCCCCGTCGGCCTGGAAGGGCTGACGTCGCTGAAGTACGTCGTGCTCGGGCACGGCGAAGGTCGTCAGTAAGTCAACCGCGAGGCGCACAATCGATGGCAATGCTCTGGGTCAAGACGTTCCATATCGTTCTGATCGCCGCGTGGTTCGCGGGGCTGTTCTACCTGCCGCGCATCTACGTGAACCTGGCCATGGAGACCGATCCGGCCGCGGTGCGGCGCCTGCTGCTGATGGCGCGCAAGCTGTTCCGTTTCATGACGATGATCGCGGTGCCGGCGCTCGCGTGCGGGCTGTGGCTGTGGCTCGTGATCGGCATCGGCCAGGGGCAGGGCTGGATCCATGCGAAGGTGACGGTCGTGTTGCTGCTGATCGTCTATCACGCGTATTGCGGGCATCTGCTGAAAGTGTTCGAGCGAGGCGAGAACCGCCGCACCGACAGGTGGTATCGCGTATTCAACGAGCTGCCGGTGCTCGGCATGCTCGCGGCGGTCGCGCTGGTCGTGATCAAACCGTTCTGAGCGGCGCGGCCGGCGAGTCCGTCGCCGCCGAATCATGCGCAACGGCGCCCCTCGGGGCGCCGTCGTTCGTTTACGCTCGGCGTTCCGCGACGACTAGTCCTTCGTCGGGTCGTCGATCCGGCGTCGCGTGATCGCTTCCTTCGCGCGGCCGACGCGCTCCATCAGCGCCGGCCCGCGCGACAGCGCGACGCCGACCGCGAGGATGTCGCCGATCGCGAGATGCGACATCCGCGACGTCATCGGCGAGAACACGTCCGTTTCCTCGGCGACGTTCGACGCGAGGCTGACCGTCGCGAGCTTCGCGAGCGGCGAATGGCTCTGCGTGATCGCGACGACTTTCGCGCCGCATGCGAGCGCGGAGCGCGCGGCGTCGACGATGTCGCGCGTGCGGCCGGTGTTCGAGATCGCGACGACGACGTCGTGCGGGCCGAGCAGCGCCGACGACATCGAGAACGTGTGCGGGTCCGAATACGCGACGCTCGGCACGCCGAGCCGGAAGAACTTGTGCTGGATGTCCTGCGCGGCGATGCCCGAGCCGCCGGCGCCGTAGAACTCGATGCGCGACGCGTTCGACAGCAGCGCGATCGCGTCGGCGACGCTGCCCGCCGACAGGCTGTTGCGCACCTCGATCAGCGCGCCGATCGTGCGGTCGAACACCTTGCCGATGATGCCGGGCGCCGGCTCGTCGGGCTCGACGTCGCGGTACACCGACGACACGCCCGGCGCGACGCTCTGCGCGAGCCGGATCTTGAATTCGCGGAAGCCGCTGCAGCCGAGCGCCTGGCAGAAGCGCGCGATGGTCGGCTGGCTGACGCCCGCGCGGGTCGACAGCTCGGTCATCGCGAGGTCGAGCACCTCGCGCGGCGCGGCGAGGATGTAGTCGGCGAGCTTGCGCTCGGACGGGCGCAACTCGGCGCGGATCGCTTCAATGCGAGGCAGCATGGGACGGCACGTGGAAATCGGGTTCGGATGAGCGAGTGTATCGCACTCCAATTGTAGAAAATCTACATGAAAATACTAGCGCAATTGCAATGGTTCGGATGCTAGTCCAGCAAGGGGAATTAGGGTTTTCACTGATTAACGCCTTGCTGGTGGCGGGAATAAGGGTTGCGAGCCAACCGATCCGCATTGCGTGCTTGTAGTTTTTCTACTAGACTTGCTTCGTTCGATCGACGAAGCTCGACCGTCCCCACGATTCCAACCGCCGGTGTCGGCCGGCATACAGGAGCGCCCAGCATGACGTCGCTGCACCCCACTCTGGCGAAGGTCACCGAACGCGTGATCGCCCGCAGCCAATCGACCCGTTCCGCCTATCTGCAGCGCATCGACGGCGCGCAAGGCAAGTTCCCGGCACGCGGCGCGCTGTCGTGCGCGAACCTCGCGCACGGCTTCGCGGGCCTCGAGGGTAACGACAAGTTCTCGATCAAGGCGATTCGCGAGCCGAACATCGGCATCGTGTCCTCGTACAACGAGATGCTGTCCGCGCACGCGCCGTACAAGGATTTCCCCGAGATCATCAAGGCGGCCGCGCGCGAGAACGGCGGGGTCGCGCAGTTCGCGGGCGGCGTGCCGGCGATGTGCGACGGCGTCACGCAGGGCAACCCGGGGATGGAGCTGTCGCTGTTCTCGCGCGAGGCGATCGCGATGGGCACGGCGATCGCGCTCACGCACAACATGTTCGATGCCGCGCTCTGCCTCGGCATCTGCGACAAGATCGTGCCGGGCCTCTTGATCGGCGCGCTGCAGTTCGGCCATCTGCCGACGATCTTCGTGCCGGCCGGCCCGATGACGAGCGGCCTGTCGAACGACGACAAGGCGAAGATCCGCCAGCAGTTCGCGACCGGCCAGGTCGGCCGCGACGCGCTGCTCGAAGCCGAATCGGCCGCGTATCACGGCCACGGCACCTGCACGTTCTACGGCACCGCGAACAGCAACCAGATGCTGATGGAGCTGATGGGGCTGCACCTGCCGGGCTCGGCATTCGTTCATCCGCACACGCCGCTGCGCACCGCGCTGACGGCCGAGGCCGCGCGCCGCGTGCTCGACCTGACCGTCGAGCGCGGCCAGTACACGCCGATCGGCCATGTGATCGACGAAAAGGCGATCGTCAACGGGATCGTCGCGCTGCTCGCGACGGGCGGCTCGACCAACCACACGCTGCACCTCGTCGCGATCGCGCGCGCGGCCGGCATCCTGATCGACTGGAACGATTTCGACGAGCTGTCGGCAGTCGTGCCGCTGCTCGCGAAGATCTACCCGAACGGCAAGGCCGACGTGAACCATTTCCACGCGGCGGGCGGTGTCGCGTTCCTGGTGCGCAACCTGCTCGAAGGCGGGCTGCTGCACGAGGACGTGACGACGGTCGCCGGCAAGGGGCTTGCGCACTACACGAAGGAGCCGAAGCTGATCGACGGCAAGCTGACGTGGGTCGACGGCGCGGCCGAGAGCCACGACACGAAGGTGCTGCGCGGCATTCGCGACCCGTTCCAGCCGGACGGCGGCCTGCGCCTGATGCAGGGCCGGCTCGGCCGCGGCGTGATCAAGATCTCGGCGGTCGCGCCCGAGCACCGCAAGGTGAAGGCGCCGGCGATCGTGTTCGACTCGCAGGAAGCCGTGCAGGCCGCGTTCGATCGCGGCGAGCTGAAGCGCGACTTCGTCGCGGTGGTGCGCTTCCAGGGCGCGCGCGCGAACGGCATGCCCGAACTGCACCGTTTGACGCCGCTGCTCGGCGTGCTGCAGGATCAGGGCTTCCACGTCGCGCTGGTCACCGACGGCCGCATGTCGGGCGCGTCGGGCAAGGTGCCGGCCGTGATCCACGTGTCGCCGGAGGCGCTGCTGGCCGGCCCGATCGGCAAGGTGAAGACGGGCGACATGCTCGTGATCGACGCGGAAGCCGGCGTGCTCGACATCGAGGTCGACGACGCCGAATGGCACGCGCGCCCGGTCGCGCAGCCGCAGCACCAGGCCGAGAACGAAGTCGGCTTCGGCCGCGAACTGTTCGGCGTGTTTCGCGCGGCGGCCGCGCCGGCCGAGCAGGGCGCATCGGTTTTCGGGACGCTGGTCGGCGAAACGGCCGCCAGCGTCGCCGCATGAATTTCTAGGAGCCAATTCAATGAAGACGATTGCTGAAATCGTGAAGCTGGGCCCGGTCATTCCGGTGCTCGCATTCGACTCGGTCGAGCAGGGCGAAAACGTGTCGCGCGCATTGCACGCGGGCGGCGTGAAGGTGCTCGAGATCACGCTGCGCACGCCGGCGGGCCTCGAGGCGATCCAGCGCGCGAGCCAGCTCGCGGACGACATCGTCGTCGGCGTGGGCACGATCACGAAGCCCGAGCACTGCGCGCAGGCGAAGCGCGCGGGCGCGACGTTCGGCGTGTCGCCGGGCCTGACGAAGGAGCTGCACCTCGCGTCGCTCGACGCGGGCCTGCCGCTGCTGCCGGGCGTGATGACGCCGAGCGACATCATCCAGGCACTCGAATTCGGCTACGACATCGTGAAGTTCTTCCCCGCGCAGCAGGCGGGCGGCGTGCCGATGCTGCAGGCGTTCCACGGCCCGTTCCCGGCGCTGAAGTTCTGCCCGACGGGCGGCATCACGGTCGATACCGCGCCGAACTTCCTGAAACTGCCGAACGTCGTGTGCGTCGGCGGCTCGTGGCTCACGCCGAAGGCCGCGCTCGCCGCGCAGGATTGGGCCGAAGTCACGCGCCTCGCGCAAGCGGCGAGCCAGCTTCCCCGTTAAGACTTGTGCCAAATGACGGTTTGGCCCTCGGAAAGCAAGCGTTAGTGCTTGTTTTACCGAGGGTTTTTGCTGATGGAACCGGTTCTATTCGCGGATCGCAAAGATAAGTAAAATTCAGCGTCCTGACGGGGGGGTACCCCCGTGTTTCGGAGACCTGCATAGCCGGGCATACTCGCAACGACTCGCCCGGTTCGAACAATTCTAGGAGGAGTGCCACATGGGGGCCGTCCAAGGCAGCATGCTGCTCGTATTCACGCTGATCGCGATTGCCGCGCTGATCCTGATGATCGCGCGCTACAAGATCTACCCGTTCCTGGTGCTGATCATCGTTTCGCTCGGCCTCGGCCTCGTCGTCGGCATGCCGATGGACAAGATCGTCAAGTCGTTCGAAACCGGTACCGGCGGCACGCTCGGCCACATCGCGATCGTCGTCGGCCTCGGCACGATGCTCGGCAAGATGATGGCCGAATCGGGCGGCGCCGAGCGGATCGCGACCACGCTGATCGACTGGTTCGGTGAAAAGAACATCCACTGGGCGATGATGTTCGTCGCGATCATCGTCGGCCTGCCGGTGTTCTTCGAAGTCGGCTTCGTGCTGCTGATCCCGATCGCGTTCAACGTCGCGAAGCGCACCGGCAAGTCGCTGCTCGTCGTCGGCCTGCCGATGGTGGCCGGCCTGTCGGTGGTGCACGGGCTGATCCCGCCGCATCCGGCCGCGCTGCTGGCCGTCCAGCAATACGGCGCCGATATCGGCAAGACGATCGCGTTCGGCCTCGTCGTCGGCGTGCCGACCGCGATCATCGCGGGCCCGCTGTTCGCGCTGATGATCTCGAAGTTCGTGAAGCTGCCGGAAAACAACCCGCTCGCATCGCAATTCGTCGATTCGCGCACGGACGGCGGCAAGCGCGAACTGCCGAGCTTCGGCATCACGCTGTTCACGATCCTGCTGCCCGTCGTGCTGATGCTCGTCGGCAGCTGGGCCGACCTCGTGTTCACGCCGAAGTCGCTGCCGAACAACCTGCTGCGTTTTGCCGGCAACTCGGACGTCGCGCTGCTGATCGCCGTGCTCGTGAGCTTCTGGACCTTCGGCGCGAAGCAGGGCTTCAACCGCGACCAGATCCAGAAATTCTGCGGCGAGTGCCTGGCGCCGATCGCCGGCATCACGCTGATCGTCGGCGCGGGCGGCGGCTTCGGCGGCGTCCTGCGCGACAGCGGGATCTCGCAACAGATCGTCGAGACCGCGAAGCACGCGCATCTGTCGCCGCTGCTGCTCGGGTGGTTCGTCGCGGCGCTGATGCGTCTCGCGACGGGTTCGGCGACGGTCGCGATGACGACGGCCTGCGGCATCGTCGCACCGATCGCGGCGGCGTCGGGCGCGGCGGTCCGGCCTGAGCTGCTGGTGCTCGCGACGGGCTCGGGCTCGCTGATCTTCTCGCACGTGAACGACGGCGGCTTCTGGCTGATCAAGGAATATTTCGGGATGACGGTCGGCCAGACGTTCAAGACCTGGTCGCTGCTTGAAACCATCATCTCGGTGCTCGGTCTGAGCTTTACGCTGTTGCTGAGCGTGGTTCTGTAACAAGGGGTAGTCAATGATTCTGATCGCAATGGGCGTGTCGGGCGCGGGCAAGTCGCGAATCGGCGAAATGCTGGCGGAACGCCTGTCGTGCAGCTATACCGATGGCGACGCGTTTCACAGCGCGGCCAACAAGGAAAAGATGCACCACGGCATTCCGCTGACCGATGAAGACCGCTGGCCGTGGCTGCGCACGATCCGCGCGGCCATCGAGGAAAAGCAGCACGCGGGCGAAACCGCCGTGTTCACGTGCTCGTCGCTGAAGCGGTCGTACCGCGACGTGCTGCGCGGCACCGACACCGACGTGCGGTTCGTGTATCTGAAGGGGTCGTTCGAGGTGCTGCAGGAACGCCTGAAGAGCCGCACCGGCCATTTCTTCGATCCGTCGCTGCTGAAGAGCCAGCTCGACACGCTCGAGGAGCCGGGCCCGGACGAGGCGATCGAGGTCAGCATCGAGCTGACGCCCGAGCAGATCGTCGATCAGGTCATGCTGAAGATCGGCCTCGCGCATCAGCACTGAGCGCGGTTCGCGGCCATCGTCATCGAAAAGGCGCCTTCGGGCGCTTTTTTCGTTGGCGGGGTGGACGCCGGTCAGGCCGTGCGCGAGCGTTGGGCTATGCCGTCAAGCAGCACGTCGAGCATCGTGTCATGGACGGCCGCCGGATCGAGCTGCGCATAGAGCGGCGCGGCCGACTTGACGAGCGGATGCGCGGCGTCGGACAGCGCGTGCATTTCCGCGAGCTCGACGTCGTTCGCGGGCCGTGTGAGGCCGCCCGCTTCGGCAGCGGCCAGCCCGATCACGCTCGCGTACCAGCCGACGCATACCGACGGCAGCGCCGCGCGCGGGATGCCGGCGTCGGTCAGCGCGCGATGCACGGCCTCGATGTGCGCGAGGTCGGCCGGGCCGGTGCTCATGTGCCGCTGCAGCAGCGCGAATGCGGCCGGGTAGCGCAGCGCGAGCGCGCGGTACTGGCGCGCGAGGTCGCGCAGCCGTTCGCGCCACGGCAGTGACGGATCGACCGGCACGAGCGAGCGCGACAGCGCATTCGCGATCGCGCGGCTCAGGCCGTCCTTCGACTTGAAGTGATACAGCACGCTCATCGGGTCGCAGCCGACCGATTGCGCGAGCTTGCGCACGCTGAACGCGGCTTCGCCGACGTCTTCGAGCAGCGCGAGCGCGGCCGCGACGAGCGCGTCCTTGTCGAGGCCGCGCGGCCCCTGGGCGGGTTTGTCTTTCATCGACGCAGGCTGGCACGCCGGCACGGCACCGGCTGTAAACTTGACGAAAGCTTATTCTACACTGTAGAATTATTTCTGCGGTGTAGAAATTGGGTGTCCCGGCACCTTTCAATACGTGCTTTCGCACAGTCCGGGATCCAGGCGGCACGAGCGTGCCGCCGTCAACACGGGCCATCGCGCCCCTTTTCTCGTTGACACCCATGTGGAACCGGCTGCCCCACCCGCGAAGCCTCGAAGCAACGAGGCCCTTCGACAGGCGGCCCAAGACCATGCAAGTGCAATCATGACGTCCAACAACAGGCCCTTGATCCAGGGCGAATCGCGTTTCGAGCAAACGCAACTGAATATCGAAAAAGACAACTGGAACTGGTGCGATCCGGCCCGCCACGACGGCGAACGGCCGGCCAACTGGTACGAGGCGTCGTTGTCGCGCCATGAAAACAGCGCGCCGCTGGCGCGCGACGCCGTCTGCGACGTGCTCGTGATCGGCGCCGGCTTGCTCGGCGCATCGGCCGCCCTGCATCTCGCGGAAGCGGGCGTCGACACGATCCTCGTCGACAAGCATCACGTCGGCTCGGCCGCGTCGGGCCGCAACGGCGGGCAACTGACGCCCGGCCTTGCGCGCTGGGAAGCCGCCGACATGATCGACTACCTATCGCACGACGATGCGAAACGGCTGTGGCGCTTCGCGTCGGCCGAGTCGATGGACCTGATCGACGAAATCGGCGCGCGTTACGCGCTCGATCTCGATCGCAAGCGCGGCCACGTCACGGCGGCGGTTCACCCCGGCCACATGAGCGCGCTGCTCGACGGCGCGGATGCGCGACGCCATCTCGGCGACGCGGGCGTGACGCTCGTCGGCCGCCATCAGCTGCACGACGAATACGTGCGCTCGGGGCTGTATCACGGCGCGGCGATCGACGCGGTCGGCGGGCAGATTCATCCGCTCGCGCTGGTGCGCGGCCTCGTGCACGGCTTCCGGCTGAACGGCGGAGCGCTGTACGAGGGCACCGAGGTGCTCGAACTCGACGAGACGCCCGCGGGCGTCGTCGCGACGACGCCGGGCGGCACGATTACCGCGCGCCGCGGCGTCGTGCTCGCGCTGCACAACACGACGTTCCGTTTGCTCGACGACGGCGCGGCGACCACCGTGCCGTTCTTCACGTACGTGAGCGTGACGGCGCCGCTCGACGTCGACGTCGCGACGCTGATGCCGGCCGGCATGCCGGTGTACGACACGCAGTTCCAGATCGACTACTACCGGCCGGTGCGCGGCAACCGCCTGCTGTTCGGCGGGCAAGGCACCGGCAGCTGCTGGGCGCAGCCCGACGTCAACGCGTATCTGCTGACACGGCTGAACACGGTGTTTCCGCAGCACGACGGCCGCTTCGCGCTCGACTACTGCTGGAGCGGCGTCAGCGACTTCACGCTGAACGGCGCGACCGACAGCCGCAAGACCGACGGCCGCGTGCCGATGTACATGGTGCAGGGCTGGAGCGGGCACGGCGTCGCCCAGACGGTGCGGATCGGCAAGGCGATCTGCGACGATTTCGTCGGCCGCAACGACGACTTCTCGATGCTCACGGGCATCGACCATCGTGCGATTCCGCTCGGCCGGCAGCTGTCGCCGATCGCGATTCCCGCCGCGAAGGCCGCGATGAGCGTGATGAGCGCGCTGAACCCGGGGCGGATGATCTCGTTCTGACCGGCTGCTGCAGGCAATAAAAAGCCCGATGCGAATCGCTTCGCATCGGGCTTTTTTGCGTCAGGCGACGGCGGCGCTTACGCGATCCGCTTCGCGAGTTCGACGGCCTTGCCGATGTACGACGCGGGCGTCATCGCGAGCAGGCGATCCTTCGCGTCCTGCGGGATCGCCAGCGTGCCGACGAATTCCTGCAGCGCTTCGCGCGTGATGCCCTTGCCGCGCGTCAGTTCCTTCAACTGCTCGTACGGGTTCTCGATGCCGTAGCGGCGCATCACCGTCTGCACCGGCTCCGCGAGCACTTCCCAGCAGTTGTCGAGATCTTCGTTCAGGCGCTGCGGGTTCACTTCGAGCTTGTCGAGGCCGCGGATCAGCGAGTCGTACGCGAGCAGCGAGTAGCCGAGCGCGACGCCCATGTTGCGCAGCACCGTCGAGTCGGTCAGGTCGCGCTGCCAGCGCGACACCGGCAGCTTGTCGGCGAGGTGGCGCAGCGTCGCGTTCGCGAGGCCGAGGTTGCCTTCCGAGTTCTCGAAGTCGATCGGGTTGACCTTGTGCGGCATCGTCGACGAGCCGATCTCGCCGGCCTTCGTCTTCTGCTTGAAGTAGCCGACCGAGATGTAGCCCCACACGTCGCGGTCGAGGTCGAGCAGGATCGTGTTCGCGCGCGCCACGGCGTCGAACAGTTCGGCCATGTAGTCGTGCGGCTCGATCTGGATCGTGTACGGGTTGAACGTGAGCTTCAGGCGGTTTTCGATCACGTCGCGCGAGAACGCTTCCCAGTCGAATTCCGGATACGCGGACAGGTGCGCGTTGAAGTTGCCGACCGCGCCGTTCATCTTGCCGAGGATCTCGACCTTCTCGATGCGCGCGATCGCGCGGGCGAGGCGCGCGGCGACGTTCGCGAGTTCCTTGCCGAGCGTCGTCGGGCTGGCCGGCTGGCCGTGCGTGCGCGACAGCATCGGCTGTTCCGCGTGCGCGTGCGCGAGCGCGACGAGGCGCTGGTAGACCGTGCGCAGCGCCGGCAGGATCACGTGTTCGCGCGCGCCGGCGAGCATCATCCCGTGCGACGTGTTGTTGATGTCCTCGGAGGTGCACGCGAAGTGAATGAATTCGCTCGCCTTCTCGAGTTCGGCCTGGCCCTTCACCGATTCCTTCAGCCAGTATTCGACGGCCTTCACGTCGTGGTTCGTCACGCGCTCGATTTCCTTGATGCGTGCGGCGTCGTGCGCGGTGAAGCGCTCGGCGAGCTGCAGCAGGAACTGCTCGGAGGCTTCCGAGAAGCGCGGGACTTCCGCGAAGCCGGCGCGCGACAGCGCGATCAGCCAGTGCACCTCGACGGTGACGCGGTGGCGCATGAAGGCGGCTTCGGAGAGCCAGTCGCGCAGCGCTTCGGTCTTGCTGGCGTAGCGGCCGTCGATGGGCGAGAGCGCGGTGAGGGCGAAAAGCGTATCGGGACGAGTGTCGGACATGATCGGGCAGGGCCTTTTGGGGCCGGGGCGAACGAGGGGAGGAGAATCCGGCATTTTACCATCGGCGCGCGTCGATTCCGGCCGAACCGGTCCGGCCGCGCGCGCCGCCGGCGAGCGATGCCCGGGCGGCACGCGAATGGCGTGTCGGCAGGCGCCCCCGCGGGCTCGCCGGGCTGTCCGCCAAGCCGCCGGCCGGGCCCGCCCGCCGGTAGAATGCAGGCTTCTTCCCGACCGCCGCCCGCCGCGCCCGCCTGCATGGAACTGAAATGGCTCGAAGACTTCGTCTCGCTCGCGGAGACGCGCAGCTTTAGCCGGTCCGCCGAGCTGCGGCACGTGTCGCAGCCGGCGTTCTCGCGGCGCATCCAGGCGCTCGAGGCATGGCTCGCGACCGAGCTGATCGATCGTTCGGTCTATCCGACGCGGCTCACGCAGGCCGGGCAGATCTTCTACGAGCAGGCGCTGACGATGCTGTCGCAGGCGCACGAGGCGCGCACGCTGCTGCGCGGCCACGTCGGCGCGCCGGTGCCGACGATCGAATTCGCGGTGCCGCACACGCTGTCGCTCACGTATTTCCCGCGCTGGCTCGAGCGGATCGAGGCGAAGATGGGCCAGGTCCACACGCGGCTGCGCGCGCTGAACGTGCACGACGCGGTGCTGTCGCTCGTCGAAGGCGGCTGCGACCTCGTGATGGGCTACCACCACCCGAGCCACCCGGTCGCGCTCGACCCGGCGCGCTACGACATGCTCGTCCTCGGCAGCGAGCCGATCAGCCCGTTCTCCGCGCCCGGCCGCGCGGGCCGGCCGCGCCATACGCTGCCGGGCACGGCCGACGCGCGCGTGCCGTACCTGTCGTATACGCCGAACGCGTATCTCGGCCGGATGACCGAAGTCATCATCGCGAACGCGCCGACGCGGCTGTTCCTCGATCGCGTGTACGAAACCGACATGGCCGAAGGGCTGAAGGCGATGGCGCTCGCGGGCCACGGCGTCGCGTTCCTGCCGCACAGCGCGGTCGACGATGCGGTCGCGGGCGGCCGGCTGATCCGCCTCGACCGGTCGGCGCGCGGCGGCGCGCATCCGTTCACGCTGACGATGGAGATCCGGCTGTACTGCGACAAGCTCGCGCTGCAGGGCGACGATCCGCGGCAGAAGCTCGTGCGCGCGCTGTGGGACGTCGTGCGCGACGAACTGCGCGAGACCACCGGCGATACTGCCGGTTAACCGCCGGCGGTTAACCCGGCCGATTGGCCCGGTCGGCTGACGGCGGCCTTGCACCGCCTGTCGGACGGCTGTCCCGCGGCCGGCTCGCGCCTGTCCAATCCGTTTTTCCACGAACGCGATGCACGGCCGATCGCGGGCGTTCTTGCGCAAATCGACCGCCGATTTGCAAAAAATCGCGATCATGCAAGAAACGCATAATCGAATAAACAAACGGCATTGGATAAAAAAAACGGCTTTTTCGACAATGTGCGCAATCCGTTGAACGTTGGAGCTTCCATGTCTTCGCAACAGCAGTCCATCCCGTCCTACCTGCACGCCGACGATCTCGGCCCGTGGGGCAACTACCTTCAGCAGGTCGATCGCGTCGCGCCGTACCTCGGTTCGCTGTCGCGCTGGCTCGAAACGCTGAAGCGTCCGAAGCGCATCCTGATCGTCGACTGCCCGATCGAGCTCGACAACGGCACCGTCGCGCACTTCGAAGGCTATCGCGTGCAGCACAACGTGTCGCGCGGCCCGGGCAAGGGCGGCGTGCGCTACCACCAGGACGTGACGCTGTCGGAAGTGATGGCGCTGTCCGCATGGATGTCGGTGAAGAACGCGGCCGTGAACGTGCCGTACGGCGGTGCGAAGGGCGGCATCCGCGTCGACCCGCGCAAGCTGTCGCGTGGCGAGCTCGAGCGCGTGACGCGCCGCTACACCAGCGAAATCGGCATCATCATCGGGCCGAACACCGACATTCCGGCGCCGGACGTCAACACCAACGAACAGGTGATGGCGTGGATGATGGACACGTACTCGATGAACCAGGGCCAGACGTCGACCGGCGTCGTGACCGGCAAGCCGATCGCGCTCGGCGGTTCGCTCGGCCGCAAGGAAGCGACGGGCCGCGGCGTGTTCGTCGTCGGCTGCGAAGCGGCGAAGAAGAAGGGCCTCGAGATCGAAGGCGCGCGCATCGCGGTGCAGGGCTTCGGCAACGTCGGCGGCATCGCGGCGAAGCTGTTCCAGGAAGCGGGCTCGAAGGTGATCGCGGTGCAGGATCACACGGGCACGATCTACCAGCCGGCCGGCCTCGATTCGAACAAGCTGCTCGACCACGTCGCACGCACGGGCGGCGTCGCGGGCTTCGAAGGCGCCGAGCCGATGCCGAACGACGAGTTCTGGACGGTCGAGACCGACATCCTGATCCCGGCGGCGCTGGAAAACCAGATCACCGAGAAGAACGCGGCGAAGATCCGCACGAAGATCATCGTCGAAGGCGCGAACGGCCCGACGACGACCGCGGCGGACGACATCCTGAGCGCGAACGGCGTGCTCGTGATCCCCGACGTGATCGCGAACGCCGGTGGCGTGACCGTGTCGTACTTCGAGTGGGTGCAGGATTTCTCGAGCTTCTTCTGGACGGAAGACGAGATCAACCATCGTCTCGAGCGCGTGATGCGCGAAGCGTTCGCCGGCGTGTGGGCGGTCGCGGAAGAGCACAAGGTGACGGTGCGTACGGCGGCGTTCATCGTCGCGTGCAAGCGCATCCTGATGGCGCGCGAAATGCGCGGCCTCTACCCCTGACCGGGCGTCCCTGACCGGGCGTCCCTGACCGGGCGTCCCTGATCATCGACCATGAAAGATTCATGACGCAATCCACCCGATTGCGGATGTGAACCCTCGCGGGCGGTGCCGAATCCGGCACCGCCCGCGCGCGCATCTGGCGCGCCCGGAGCCGGGAGGACGGCTTCGCACAGGGCGATTCGTAGTGCGGTAAACAACCAGTACTTTCAAAAATATTACTTTGATACACTGGCGCGGGTTTTAGCCAAGGAGATGACCAAAATGAAATACCACAAGGCAGTCCTGATGGCCGCGGCGCTGTGCGCGTTCGCAAGCGGCGCGCATGCTCAGGAGACTGGCACGCTGAAGAAGATCAAGGACACGGGCGTGATCGCGCTGGGCCACCGCGAATCGTCGATTCCGTTCTCCTACTACGACCAGAACCAGCAGGTGGTCGGCTATTCGCGCGAGTTCCAGCTGAAGATCGTGGACGCGGTGAAGAAGAAGCTGAGCCTGCCGAACCTGCAGGTGAAGAACATCCCCGTCACGTCGCAGAACCGCATCCCGCTCGTGCAGAACGGCACGGTCGACATCGAGTGCGGCTCGACGACCAACAACCTCGAGCGTCAGCAGCAAGCCGCGTTCTCCGACACGATTTTCGTGATCGGCACGCGCCTGATGACGAAGAAGGATTCGGGCGTCAAGGATTTCGCCGACCTGAAGGGCAAGACGGTCGTGACGACCGCCGGCACGACGTCGGAGCGCCTGCTGCGCAAGATGAACAACGACAAGCAGCTCGGCATGAACATCATCAGCGCGAAGGATCACGGCGATTCGTTCAACACGCTGGAATCGGGCCGCGCGGTCGCATTCATGATGGATGACGCGCTGCTCGCGGGCGAACGCGCGAAGGCGAAGCAGCCGGGCGAGTGGGTGATCGTCGGCACGCCGCAATCGGAAGAGGCTTACGGCTGCATGATGCGCAAGGGCGACGCCGACTTCAAGAAGGTCGTCGACGACGCGATCTCGCAAGTCGAGAAGTCGGGCGAAGCCGCGAAGATCTACGCGAAGTGGTTCGAGAATCCGATCCCGCCGAAGGGGCTGAACCTGAACTTCCCGCTGTCCGAGTCGATGAAGAAGCTGTACGCGAACCCGAACGACAAGGCGCTCGACTGACCACACGGCCGTTGATGCAGAAATGACGCTACTGAAACGGAAGAGGCCACGCTTCTTCCGTTTCTTTTTGCTGGAGTCTTGCCCATGTCTTACCACTGGAACTGGGGCATCTTTCTGAGCCCCGTGTCGACCGGCGAGCCGACGACTTATTTCGGATGGCTGATGTCCGGCTTCTGGGTGACGATCGAAGTGTCGCTCGTCGCCTGGGTCATCGCGCTGATCGTCGGGTCGCTGTTCGGCGTGCTGCGCACCGTGCCGAACAAGTGGCTCGCCGCGATCGGCACCGTGTACGTGTCGATTTTCCGGAACATCCCGCTGATCGTGCAGTTCTTCGTCTGGTATCTCGTGATACCCGAGTTGCTGCCCGCATCGATCGGCACCTGGATCAAGCAGTTGCCGCCGACCACGCAGTTCTTTACCGCGTCGATCGTCTGTCTCGGCCTGTTCACCGGCGCGCGCGTGTGCGAACAGGTGCGCTCGGGGATCAACGCGCTGCCGAAGGGCCAGCGCGCGGCCGGCCTCGCGATGGGCTTCACGCAATGGCAGACGTACCGCTACGTGCTGCTGCCCGTGGCATACCGGATCATCGTGCCGCCGCTCACGTCGGAATTCCTGAACATCTTCAAGAACTCCGCCGTCGCGTCGACGATCGGCCTGCTCGACCTGTCCGCGCAGGCGCGCCAGCTCGTCGACTACACCGCGCAGACCTACGAGTCGTTCATCGCCGTGACGCTCGCGTACGTGGTCATCAACCTCGTCGTGATGGCGTTCATGCGCTGGATCGAAGGCCGTACGCGGCTGCCCGGCTACATCGGAGGCAAGTGATGCATCAGTTCGACTGGAGTAGTATTCCCGGCGCGCTGCCGACGCTGTGGTCCGGTGCGATCGTCACGTTCAAGATCACGCTGATCGCGATCGTGGTCGGCATCGTCTGGGGCACGCTGCTGGCGCTGCTGCGGCTGTCCGGCGTGAAGCCGCTCGCGTGGTTCGCGAAAGCGTACGTGACGGTGTTCCGCTCGATCCCGCTCGTGATGGTGCTGCTGTGGTTCTTCCTGATCGTCCCGCAGTTGCTGCAGGGCGTGCTCGGGCTGTCGCCGACGATCGACATCCGCCTTGCGTCGGCGATGGTCGCGTTCTCGCTGTTCGAAGCCGCGTATTATTCCGAGATCATCCGCGCCGGCATCCAGGCGGTGCCGCGCGGGCAGGTGAACGCCGCGTTCGCGCTCGGCATGAACTACGCGCAGGCGATGCGCCTCGTGATCCTGCCGCAGGCGTTCCGCGCAATGGTGCCGCTGCTGCTCACGCAGGCGATCGTCCTGTTCCAGGATACGTCGCTCGTGTACGTGATCAGTCTCGCGGACTTCTTCCGCACGGCCGCCAACATCGGCGATCGCGACGGCACGACCGTCGAGATGGTCCTGTTCGCCGGCGCATGCTATTTCGTGATTTGCTCGTTGGCGTCTGCTCTCGTCAAGGGTCTCCAGAAAAAGGTCACAAGATGATTTCCATCAAGAACGTTTCGAAGTGGTACGGCCAGTTTCAGGTCCTCTCCGAATGCACGACCGAGGTCAAGAAAGGCGAAGTGGTCGTCGTGTGCGGCCCGTCGGGCTCCGGCAAGTCGACGCTGATCAAGACCGTGAACGGCCTCGAGCCGTTCCAGCAGGGCGAGATCCTCGTGAACGGCCAGTCGGTCGGCGACAAGAAGACGAACCTGTCGAAGCTGCGCTCGAAGGTCGGGATGGTGTTCCAGCATTTCGAACTGTTCCCGCACCTGTCGATCACCGAGAACCTGACGCTCGCGCAGATCAAGGTGCTCGGCCGCGGCAAGGACGAAGCGAACGAGAAGGGCATGAAGCTGCTCGATCGCGTCGGCCTGAAGGCGCATGCGCACAAGTTTCCCGGCCAGCTGTCGGGCGGCCAGCAACAGCGTGTCGCGATCGCGCGCGCGCTGTCGATGGACCCGATCGCGATGCTGTTCGACGAGCCGACGTCCGCGCTCGATCCGGAGATGATCAACGAAGTGCTCGACGTGATGGTCGAACTCGCGCAGGAAGGGATGACGATGATGGTCGTCACGCACGAGATGGGCTTCGCGAAGAAGGTCGCGCACCGCGTGATCTTCATGGACAAGGGCGCGATCGTCGAGGACGACCGCAAGGACGATTTCTTCTCGAATCCGAAATCGGAACGCGCGAAGGACTTCCTCGCGAAGATCCTGCACTGAGCGTTCGCGCGTTTTCGCGCGCACCCATGCGAAAACCGCCCGGCAGGCCGCCGGGCGGTTTTTTTTCGTCCGCCGCCGGGCGTTACCAGCTGTACCGGTAGCCGACCTGCCCGACGATCCCGCGCCGGTAATCGCCGCCGATGTTGCGCGCGATCTTCGCGTTCGCGTACAGCTCGCCCGACTTGCCGAAGCCGGCGGTCACGCCGACGCCGAGCTCGTACCAGGTGCGTCCGAGATGCGTCGCGAACGGCGTGCCGCCGACGACGGTCTGCCCCGGCGACAGGAAGTCGTGCAGCACGTCGGCCGTGAAGTACGGCGTCGCGGCGCTGCCGCCCGCGCTCGACTGGAGGTTCGGCCGGAAGATGCGCACGCCGACGCGACCGCGCAGCGCATTCGTCGTCGTACCCGACACGGCCGACACGTTGTCGTTGAACCCGTTCAGCTTCAGGTACTGGTACATCAGTTGCGCCTGCGGCTCGACCGCGACCGGCAACGCGCCGATCGCGAACGGCTTGCCGACTTCCTGCGACAGCGCGACGCCGAAGCCGTTCTGCGACGCTTCGTTGCCGTAGCTGTCGCGATAGCGGTTGCCGTAGTGCGTGACCTGCCCGACGCTGTCGAAGTAGGTGCCGTCCGGCAGGTAGCGCGTCCAGTAGCCGCCGACGCTCTGCGCGTGCATCTCGACCGAGCCGGTCGACGTCGACAGGTTGGGCGAGCCCGCGCGCGCCATGTCGCTGAAGCTCGCGTTCGACACGCCGATGCTGGCCGTCACGCCCGCATGCGTGCTGCCGGCGCCGTTCGGCGCCTGGTCGACAGTCCAGTCCTTGCCGAACTGCGCGAAGAACGTGCGTTCGTCGGCCGAGAAACGGCCCGCGTTCGCATCGAGGCTCTGGCCGCCGATGCGCCCCCACACGCCGTCGCGATTGCCGGGCTGCTGCTGCTCGACGTTGTAGATGTCGCCGACGCGTTCGTGCAGCTTGCCGAGCGTCGAGAAGCCGTAGTCGGCGTTCAGCAGCGGCGTCATCGCGTAGCCGGAAACGCCCGGACGATACGCGAGCGTACCGCCGTTGCCGTTGATGCCGCCGTCGCCGCCGCCGGACGGGTGGATCGGGTCGCCGGGGTCGGTCGGGTCGAGCTGCGAACGCAGGTACCAGCCGTTCGCATCGCCTTGCCCGCCGCGATAGAGCCGGTACTCGTACGCGCCCGCTTGCACCGGGCCCGCGAGATGGAACGCCGACGCGGCGGTCGTACCGCCGTTGGCCGTGACGACCACCGGAATCCCGTCGCCGGTCGTCTGCGCGCCGGTGCCGGCCGTGTTGGCGATCTTCAGGCCGGTCGTGCCGCTCGCCGCGCCGCCGTTCACGATCAGCCGGTCGGTCGGCGACGCGTCGGCGCCGAGATACGTATTCAGCGCGATCATGCCGCCGTTGCCGACGTAGCCGCCCGTTGTCAGCGTCTTGTAGCTGCCGGTCAGCGTCGGCGAGCCGGTCGGCGCGGCGAATGCGACGAGGCCCGCGTTGTTCAGGCTGCTCAGCACCGAGCTGCCCGTCATGCGCCACGTGCTCGTGCCGTCGACCGTCAGCGCGACCGGGTCGATCTTCCCGGTCAGCGTCGTGCCGTTCGCGAGGAACACGTTGCCGGTGCTCGACGCGTCGGAAACGATGTCGCCCGCGAGGTTCACCGCCGATGCATTGAACGTCACGTTGCTGCCGTTCGCGAGGTTCAGCAGCGTGCCGTTGCCGGCCGTCACGACCGTACCGTTGCGCACCGCGATGTCGGCCATGCCGCCGCGCGCGGCGAAGGCCGGCCCGGTGGCGGACGTCACGCTGCCGCCGTCGACGAGCACCGAGCTGGTCGCGCCGTTCGCGAGCGTGTCCGACGTCAGTACGCCGGCCGTCGCGCCCGTGAGCGCCGTGCCCGTCAATGCGAGCACGCCGCCGCTGTTCGCGGTTGCGCCGTTGCCGGCGGCGCTGGCGAGCGCCGACCCCGTATCGGCGATGCGGCCGCCGTTTTGCGCGACGACGCCGTCGGCCGCAGCACCCGATGCGGAAATCTTCGCGCCCGACAGCAGGGCCGTCGCGCCGCCGTCCATGACGATTGCATGGGCGTTCGTGCCGGTCGTCGCGACGGTCGTTCCGTTGGCCGCGAGCGTGGAATCGGCCCCCGACACGAACAGGCCGCGCGCGTCGGCGCCGCTCGTGCGGACGACCGCGGCCGCATCGGCCGCGATGTGCGCGCCGGCGCCGGTCGACGTGACGCCGGCGGCGCCGTTGCCGGTCGTCGCGATCTGCGTGCCGGACAGCGCGATCGTTGCATTCGCACCGAGGTTGCGGATCCCGCTGCCCGAGCCGCCGACCGCGATCGACGTCGCGCTGGCCGCGATGCCGCCGCCGGTGACCGTCGCGTCGATCAGCACGCCGTCGGCGCTGCCGTTCGCGATGACGGTGCCGGCGCCCGACAGCGCGACCGATGCGCCGGCGCCCGTCAGGCGTATGCCCGCGACGCCGTCGTCGGCTTCGATGGAACCCGCGTTCGCGAGCGTGGCCGACGCACCCTGCACGAGCGCGCCGGTGCCGTTGGCGACGCGGATCGTCGACGCGTTGTTCACCGTGCCCAGCGTGCCGGCCACGACGCCTGTCGAGCCCGCGCCGGTCAGCAGCACCGTGCTGCGGTTCTCGAGCGTGCCGAGGTTCTGCGCGATGAAACCGGTCACGCCGGCGGTCGACGACGTGACGGCGGCGTCGTTGGTCAGCGTCGTCGCGACCGGCGCGCCGGCGTTCGCGCCGGCGAGGTCGTGCGCCTGGCCGTCGACGATGCCCGCGGTCGCGCCGGCCGCGTTCAGGTCGATCGTCGCACCCGCGTCGATCGTGCCCTTCGCGCCGCCTTCCACGGCGATCGCGACGCCGTTCGCGCCGTTGACGTGGTAGACCGCGTTGCCGGTCGACAGCGTGGTGCCGGCGTCGGTCGCGAGTACGCCGCGCGAGCGCTGGCCGTTGACGTCGGTCGTCAGCGTGCCGGCCGCCGACGCGCCCGTGTAGGCCGCGCCGCCCGCGACGCGGAACAGCGTCGAGTCGTCGGTGTCGACGCTCAGGTGCTGCGCGGCGACGTTGATTTTCGAGCCCGCGCCGTATGCGTAGAAGCCGATCTGGTTCGTGCCGGACATGAAGGCCGGCACCGCGTTCGCGCCGACGTCGATCGTCGCGCCCGAGCGTGCGTGCACGCCGATCGCGCCGGTGCCGGTCAGGTTCAGCGCACCGTCGAGCGTGGCCATCGCGAGCGGCCCTTCGGCCCAGACGCCGTAGTTGCGCGTGTCCGACGCGGGGTCGAGGCCGCCGGCCACGTCGATCGTGCCGGTCGACGTCGCAGTCGTCGCGTGCGTGCCGGTGCCGACGACCATGATGCCGATGCCGTTCACGCCATTCAGCGTGATCGTGCCCGTATTGGTCACGGTCGCGGCGGTGTCGGCCGCGAGCATGCCGACGTTCGCGAGCGGCGTGCCGGGCGCGGCGCCGTTGACGACGATCGCACCCGCGTTCGTTAGCGTGCCGGCGCTCGAGCCGATGCTCGCCAGCGCGGCGCCGTTCTGCGTCTGCGAGCCGATCACGATCGTGCCGAGGTTGCTCGCGCTGCCCGACGCGCCGAGCAGGATGCCGTACGCGTGCGCGGACAGCGCGACGTCGTTTGCCGCCTGGCCGGGCGCGTACTGCGCGGCGCGGCCCAGATAGATCGTGCCGCCTGCTTCGTTCGTGAAGCTGCCGCCGGCGACGAGGCCGCCGATCACCTGGCTGTCGAGCGTCGTCGCGTTGACGCCGACGTTGATCGTGCCGGCGTTCGTCGCGCGCGCGCCGTCCGTCGCGGCCACCGCGTAGTTCTGCAGGTCGGGGCGGTTGCCGTCGAGCGTCCATGCGCCGACGTTCATCACGCCGTTGTTCGCGAACGTGGTGCCCGCGCCGCTCGCGTACACGCCGTTGCCCTCGGTGTACGCGTGGAAGCCGAAATTGTCGGGTGGCGTGCTGCCGCTCGTGTCGACGTTGTTGCCGGACGCGTAGCCGGACGAGATCGCGCCGTTGTTGACGCCGCTCGCGCCGCTCAGGAGGCGCACCAGCGTGAAATCGCCCGACAAGCGCCCGTCGTTGACGAAGTGCGCGCCGTTTTCCGCGAGCACGGCCGAGCTCGATTCGATCGTGTTGGTGCCGCGGAAGTCGATCTGGCCGTCCTTGCCGATGTGCAGCGTCGCGTTCGCGCCCGTGCCGTGCATCACCGACAGGTGATCGATCGGCAGCGTGTTCTTGTCGCCGGCGGACACGTTGTTCGCGTACTGGAAGGTTTGCTGCGAGAACGTGACGGCCTGGCCGAACGCGGTGTCGTAGGCGGCCTGCGAGCCGAGCGCGCCGCTCTGGACCGAGCGCACCAGAAAGTCGTTGTACGCAGCGAGCGATGCGGCGTCGGTGACGGTCCAGCGACTGCCGTCGAACGCGGTGAAGGTGCCCGCGTAGGCCGGCACGTCGAGCTGGAGCTGGCCGACCGGGCCGCCGCTGGCGAGATAGTCGCCGGTGCCGAGCCAGATCTGGTTGCGGGAATTCCAGTTGACGACGCTTTTTGCCGCACCGGTGCCGTCCGCAAAGGTCAGGTCGGTCTGCTTCGGTGCGATCGAGATTCCATTGCCGGTCGCGTCTGGCGCATCCGCGGCATTGCCGATCGACACGTTCAGCGTGCCGCCGGTGCTGTCGACGGTGCCGATCCGCGTATTCACGTACTGGCCGCCGTTCACGTCGTGGTAAACGGGCACGGTGGTCGAGCCGGCCGCGGATGCGGTGAATTCGGCGGAGTTGTAGGTGGCGACCGACGTGTGGGTGGCCGTGATCGAGTCGGGCGTGCTGACGCTTTGCGTCTTGCCGCCGAGCGAGACCAGCGGCTGGTTCGGGTTGCCCGACACGAGGGTCGCGCTGCCGAGCGGCGTCAGCGTATAGCCCGGGTCGCCGGGGACGCCCGTCCATGCGCCTGCCACGCCGATCGTTTCGCCGCCCGACACCGTCGTGGCGCCGGCCAGGTTGTCGTTGACGGTCGGGCTGAAACTGCCGAGTGCGCAGGTGCCGCCGCTCGCGACGGTCGCGCCGTCGCCGCACGTCGACGCGTGCGCCACGCCGGCCGACAGCGCGGCCAGCGCGGCCCCGAGCGCCGCGACGCGCAGCGGCGAGCGGCCTGCCGGGTGGTGCGCCACCTTGTGCGCGGTGCGGCGGCTCGAACCCGATTCGCTGCCCGAACGCTTGCCGCGCGCCCGAGCCGTTTCCGCCACCGCGACCCAGCAGCCGGCGGCGTCGCTCCATATCGATCGAAATGAGTGATTCACGACATACCCCTCTTTCTTCTTTTGACGTGGCATTCGCCGCGATTCGGCGAATTCGCATTCCGCGGTGGGGAAATGATCCGAAGGGGCGTGCGGCGGCTGTGGCTGCGTGTCGCGCCAATCGTGTTTCGTTACACCGAGGATGGGGCGAGTCTACTGATTCGGGCAGTCGCCGATTATCGAGAAAGGGGAAACTGTAATGATTCGAACCGTAATGCGTGGTATTTTTGATTTGTGTGGTTGATCGAACCGAAAGCCGTGGTGGTGGCGGGCTTGAGGGGTTTTGTTAAAGGCTGGCAGGACTGCTGGAGTCGGTGGGATAGCGCACGGTTTCGGCGGATGACGCGCGATAAAATGCGGGCCCGGAATTTTTGTTTTAATTGGCGGTTATTTTATCCGCTTCATCTTTTACTTATTTTCACTTGTAAATTAATAAAATCAAGCGAATGTTGCGTGACGTCGATTCGTTGCGCCGGGTGGTGGCCGAAATGAAACCGTATTGGCCGGAGCCGGGCGATTTGCGTCGATGACGGGCGTCGTCGGACGCATCGTACGACGCACGCGGCAAGCAGGAAGCGAGCAGAAAGCGGACGCGGCCGATGCCGCACTTCAGAAATCGATCGCGTCGTCGGCATCGCCGTCGGCCGCGGTGGCGAGCGCTTCGCGCACCACCGTGCGCGGTGCGGACGCCGACGCGTCGAGCGACGGGTTGCGCAGCTTCTCGAGCACGCGCGCGGGCACCGGAATCTGCATCCGCGCGGCGACGTCGCCGCACTGGAACATGATCAACTCGCCCGGCTCGAATGCGGTCCAGACTTCGTTGTCGGTGAGCGGCTGCGTCGCGATCACCGCGACGCGATCCTCGGGCGTCGTGTATTTCGCGAAGTCGATCGACAGGTCTTCGTCGACGAGATGCGCGGTCGAGAACGGCCAGCGCCGCACGAGGTAGTGCAGCCGCGTCGAGCAGTGCGCGAAGAGCGCCTGGCCGTTCGACATCAGGAAATTGAACACGCCGTGATCGGTGATGCCGCGCGTCAGTTCGCCGACCCGCTCGAACAGCTCGGGCAGCGGCGGCTGCGCGCCGGGAAAGGCTTCGCGCAGCCCCTGCATCAGCACGCAGAACGCCTGTTCGCTGTCGGTCGTGCCGACCGGATGGTAGACGCTGCCGTCCATGTCCGGTGCGTAGTCCTGCAGGTCGCCGTTATGCGCGAAGATCCAGTGCCGGCCCCACAGCTCGCGCATGAACGGATGGCTGTTCTCGAGCAGGATGTGCCCTTGCGTCGCCTTGCGGATGTGCGCGATCGTGTTCTTGGACTTGATCGGGTAGCGCTTCACCATTTCGGCGATCGGCGACGTGGCCGAGGCCTGGTGATCGATGAAGAGGCGGCAGGCCTTGTCTTCGAAGAACGCGATGCCCCAGCCGTCGGCATGGTGATCGGTGAGCCCACCCCGGGCCGCGAAACCTGTGAAGGAGAATGTGACGTCCGTCGGCGCGGCGCAGTTCATTCCAAGGAGTTGGCACATTTTACGTGGGGCGGCAGGCTGAAGCGGGGGTAACGAACCGGGCGAACCCCGGTACAATGCGGCTTCTAGCATATCACCGAGCCCTGAGCGGTAAAAAGCGGATTCCGCTGGCCAAAGGCCCCGTGTTGCGGTTTGCCGTCAATCGGCCCGTGCACGCGCGTTCCGGCCCCGCCGATCGCAAGCCCGTTCCTCACGACGCCTCCTATGACTGCCTCGAACGCTTCCTCCCCGGCGACGCTTTCGCTCGCCCGTCCCGACGACTGGCACCTGCACCTTCGCGACGGCGACATGCTCGCCGCCGTGCTGCCGCACACCGCCCGCCAGTTCGGCCGCGCCATCGTCATGCCGAACCTGAAGCCGCCGGTCACGACCACCGCGCAGGCGCAGGCCTATCGCGCGCGCATCTTCGGCGCACTGCCGGCCGGGATGACGTTCGAACCGCTGATGACGCTGTACCTGACCGACAACACGCCGCCCGACGAAATCCGCCGCGCCCGCGAAAGCGGCTTCGTGCACGGCGTGAAGCTGTATCCGGCAGGCGCGACGACGAATTCCGACCATGGCGTCACCGATCTCGCGAAATGCGCGAAGACGCTCGAGGCGATGCAGGAAACCGGCATGCCGCTGCTCGTGCACGGCGAGGTGACCGATGCGTCGATCGACCTGTTCGACCGCGAAAAGGTGTTCATCGACCGCGTGATGACGCCGCTGCGCCGCGATTTCCCGGGTCTGAAGGTCGTGTTCGAACACATCACGACGAAGGACGCGGCCGACTACGTGCGCGATGCGGAGGCGGCGCCCGGTCTGCTCGGCGCGACGATCACCGCGCATCACCTGCTGTACAACCGCAACGCGCTGTTCGTCGGCGGGATTCGCCCGCATTACTACTGCCTGCCGGTGCTCAAGCGCGAGACGCATCGCGTGGCGCTGGTCGAGGCCGCGACGTCGGGCAACCCGCGCTTCTTCCTCGGCACCGACAGCGCGCCGCATGCGCGCGGCGCGAAGGAAACCGCGTGCGGCTGCGCGGGCTGCTACACGGCGCTGCACGCGCTCGAACTGTACGCGGAAGCATTCGACACCGCCGGCGCGCTCGACAAGCTGGAAGGGTTCGCGAGCTTCTTCGGCGCCGATTTCTACGGGCTGCCGCGCAGCGCCGAGACGGTCACGCTGCGCCGCGAGGCGTGGGAGTTGCCGCGCGAGATCTTCGCGGGCGATACGCCGGTCGTGCCGCTGCGCGGTGGCGAGGCGATCGGCTGGAAACTCGCGTGAGCGGCGCGCCGCCGCGCGAACCCGGTCGCGTCGATCCGGCCGTGTTTCGCCGTGGCGGTGGCTCGCGCGCTGCCGACCGCGGCGCGCAGTGCTAGAATGCGCGTCGCAAAGCAGGCCAGGCAGTCGCGGCCTCGCCGCCTTCGGGCGCGCGGGGGCGAGGAAAGTCCGGACTCCACAGGGCAGGGTGATGGCTAACGGCCATCCGTGGCGACACGCGGAACAGGGCAACAGAAAGCAAACCGCCGATGGCCCGGCGCAAGCCGGGATCAGGTAAGGGTGAAACGGTGCGGTAAGAGCGCACCGCGGCGACGGCGACGTTCGCCGGCACGGTAACCTCCACCCGGAGCAATTCCAAGTAGGCAGGCGCGCATTTTCGGATGCAGGACGGGGCCCCCGTCTCGTCTGCGGGTAGGAAGCTTGAGCGCGTCAGCAATGGCGCGCCTAGAGGAATGGCTGCCACGCGTTGCGCGCTTCGGCGCGCGGCGTGCACAGAATCCGGCTTATCGGCCTGCTTTGCCGCTCGAATGCGAAAGGGCCGGCGCTCCCTGCGGAGCGCCGGCCCTTTTTTCATGCGCGCGCCGCGCGATCAGGCGGCGACGATGTCGAACGAATGCGTGAGTTCGGCCGTTTTCGCGATCATGATCGACGCGGAGCAATACTTGTCGTGCGACAGGTTGATCGCGCGTTCGACCGTGGCCGGGTTCAGGTTGCGGCCGGTGACCGTGAAGTGGAAGTGCACCTTCGTGAACACCTTCGGATCTTCGCTCGCGCGCTCGGCCTTCAGCGTGACCGAGCAGCCGCTCACTTCCTGGCGGCTCTTCTTCAGGATCAGCACGACGTCATAAGCCGTGCAGCCGCCGGTGCCGAGCAGCACCATCTCCATCGGACGCGGCGCGAGGTTGTGGCCGCCGCCTTCGGGCGCGCCGTCCATCGTGACGAGATGCCCGCTGCCGGTCTCGGCGGAAAACGCCATGCCGTCCTGGCCCATCCAGCTTACTTTGCATTCCATGCTTGCGCTCCAGCGTTGCCTGATTCGGATTCGATCCGGCATTGTAGCCCGCGGCGCAACGGTCGGCTGATGCGCTGCAAGACGAGCAATGCCGGCGCCGAGCGAGCGGCGCGGCGAGCGGCGATTTCCCGGCTGAATTTAGGGGTTTTGCTCTAGATGCGGGCGGTTTGAAGTCGTGCGTGACGCACTTATATGCTTGATTTTGAATGGAAATTCATTTGCGTAAGCTTTTCGATTTGCATCCCATATCGTGGGAGTTGATTTCGCAATGCAAATTTTCTTGTGGACTCGGTCGGGCATTCGTATAATGACTCTCATTGGTTGTCGCGCTGCGGCAACCTCCGAATGTCTCCTCCACCCTCCTCCTGAGGTGGATTAAGCCCGAACCAGCCGTTCGGGCTTTTTTTCGTCCCATGCAAACATCGGCGCGCGGCTTGCGCGCGTCGGCACCGTCACGCGGGCTGCCGCGCGGCCGGCTGCGACGTCGCGTCCGGCGGCGTGCCGCGCGAGTCGGCCTCCGGCGCCGGTGCAGGGGCGGCCGACGCGTGGCCGCGTGCGCAGAAGTGGCGGACGCGTTCGCGCACCGCGCGCAGGCGCACGATGCGGTCTTCGGCATGGGCGGTTCGGGCTTCGGCGATGCGTGCATCGAGCGCGTCGAGCTTGGCTTCGCAGCCGGACGCGGCGACGGCGGGCGCCGCGGCGGCCAGCAGCGCGGCCGCGAGGAAGGGCGTAAGTCGTTGTTTCATCATGCTGGTTTGTTGTTTTTCGGGTTTGGCCGGTCTGGCGCGGCAAGGTCATGTGCCGCACGTCGATGGGTGCCGCCGCAGGCGCTCGGTTCGCCTGGCTTGTCGGGGCACGACCGGATTTTGGCCCATTTCGGCCGCCGCGAACACGGGGCGTGGATTCTCTTTGACCACGCAGCCGTATTTCCTTTATAATTCAGGGCTTTTCCGCATTCATGCCCACGGAAAAAGAACAGGGAGAGCCTGCACCGCGCCTCGAAGCGCACACAGACAAGCAGGAAGAACACATCGGGCAAAGCATTTTTTTTGGATCGATCATGAAGACGTTTTCCGCAAAAGCCCATGAGGTGACGCGCGAATGGTACGTGATTGACGCGACGGATAAGGTTCTCGGCCGTGTTGCCAGCGAAGTGGCACGCCGTCTGCGCGGCAAGCACAAGCCTGAGTTCACCCCGCACGTCGACACTGGTGATTTCATCATCATCATCAACGCGAGCAAGTTGAAGGTCACGGGCAACAAGACGCTGGACAAGAAGTACTACCGTCACTCGGGCTACCCGGGCGGTATCTATGAAACGACGTTCGGCAAGATGCAAGAGCGCTTCCCGGGCCGCGCGCTCGAGAAGGCGGTCAAGGGCATGCTGCCGAAGGGCCCGCTCGGCTACGCGATGATCAAGAAGCTGAAGGTCTACGCAGAAGCGACGCATCCGCACTCGGCTCAACAGCCGAAGGCGCTCGAGATCTAAGGGGACCCACATGATCGGTAACTGGAACTACGGTACGGGCCGCCGCAAGAGCGCAGTCGCACGTGTCTTCATCAAGGCTGGCAAGGGCGACATCATCGTCAACGGCAAGCCCATCGCTGACTACTTCTCGCGCGAAACGTCGCTGATGATCGTGCGTCAGCCGCTGGAACTCACGAACCACGGCCAGACGTTCGACATCAAGGTGAACGTCAACGGCGGCGGCGAAACGGGTCAGGCAGGCGCAGTGCGCCACGGCATCACCCGTGCACTGATCGACTACGATGCGACGCTCAAGCCGTCGCTGTCGAGCGCAGGCTTCGTCACGCGCGATGCGCGTGAAGTCGAGCGTAAGAAGGTCGGTCTGCGCAAGGCACGCCGCGCAAAGCAGTTCTCGAAGCGTTAATTCCGCTTCATGGCCTCGCCGCCTTCGGGCGGCGTCCGCCGGAAAAACCGCCAGCTTTCACGCTGGCGGTTTTTTTATGTCCGCTACCGGGCCGCTGCGGCGGCCCCCGCGCGGGCGCGTTTGATGAAATCGACAAGAACCTATTGATTTCATGGACTTCAGCACGATCTTCTGATCGGCCCTACAATAGCGGCTAAAGCTTTTTGGAGAGTTCGAATGAACGCTGTTACCGAATCCGCAGCAACGACGACCGATATGCCGCTGCCGTTCGTCTTCACCGACGCCGCGGCCGACAAGGTCAAGCAACTGATCGACGAAGAGGGCAATCCCGACCTCAAGCTGCGCGTGTTCGTGCAGGGTGGCGGCTGCTCGGGCTTCCAGTATGGCTTCACGTTCGACGAGGAAGTCAACGAGGACGACACCGTGATGAACAAGAACGGCGTCCAGCTCCTGATCGACTCGATGAGCTACCAGTACCTGGTCGGCGCCGAGATCGACTACAAGGACGACCTCAACGGCGCCCAGTTCGTGATCAAGAACCCGAACGCGACCACCACCTGCGGGTGCGGTTCGTCGTTCTCGGTCTGAGCACACGGCAGATCCGCGCCGGTTCTGCCGGAATGAAAAACGGGGCTTCATGCCCCGTTTTTTTATACGCGCCCGCCTTGTAGCGCTCGCCGCGCGGCGAGTATCGCATCAGCGCGGATAGAGCGCGCCGAGCACGCGGTTGCCGGCTGCGCCGGTGACCGTCGCGAGATTGCCGGGCTGGCGCGCGGTGAAGCGGTACGCGAGCCACGCGAACGCGAGCGCTTCGACCTGCTGCGGCGGCACGCCGAGCGCGGCCGTCGTATCGACGGTGGCCGGCACGCCGGCCTCCCGCAGCGCGTGCCGGAGCCCATCGAGCAACACCGGGTTGCGTGCGCCGCCGCCGCATACGAACACGGCCTTGCAGCCCGGTGCGTGCTGCGCGATGTCGCGCGCCACCGACACGGCGGTGAGCGCGGTGAGCGTGGCTTGCACGTCCTCCGGCGCAACCTGCGCGAATGCGGCGAGCTTCGTATCGAGCCACGCGGGATTGAACAGGTCGCGTCCGGTGCTTTTCGGCGGCGGCGCGGTGAAATACGGTTCGTCGAGCAACGTGTCGAGCAGCGGCGCGTGGACGGTGCCGCGTGCGGCGAACTTGCCGCCGTCGTCGTACGGCTTGCCCAGATGGCGGGTCGCCCACGCATCGATCAGCGCATTCGCCGGGCCACAGTCGAAGCCGCGCACGTCGCCGCCCGCGTTGGGCAGGATCGTGATGTTGCTGATTCCGCCGAGATTGCAGACGACCCGCGTTTCGCCCGGCGCGCCGAACACCGTCGCATGGAACGCCGGCGCGAGCGGCGCGCCGTGGCCGCCGGCGGCCACGTCGCGGCTGCGGAAATCGGCGATCACGTCGACCTGGGTCAGCTCGGCGAGCAGCGCCGGATTGTTGAGCTGGCGCGTATAGCCGCGCTCGGGGCGATGGCGCACTGTCTGGCCGTGCACGCCGATCGCGCGGATCTCGTCGCGCGACAGCCCGGCCGTGCGCTGCAATTCGTGGCAGCACACCGCATAGCGCGTGACGAGCGCATTCGCCGCGAGCGATTCGCGGTCGATCTCGTTGTCGCCGGGCTGCTGCAGCGCGAACAGCGCGTCGCGCAGCGATTGCGCGAAGCCGACGAACGCTTCCGCGAGCACGACCGGCGCGCGGCCGGCCTCGAAACGCACGGCGACGCCGTCGACGCCGTCCATGCTGGTTCCAGACATCAGCCCGAAGTAGATGCCGTCTGCCGGATCGGCATGCTGCGGCGGTCGTTGCGGCACGTTGGGTTCTCCTGGATCGTGCGGCGCGGGCCGGTCCCGCGCGCCTTGCGCCCGATTATCCGCGCAACGTGACGCGTCGTTAAGCGATGCGCGCGCAAGTTATGGGAAAATCCCTGTTTTTGCGACATTCTTCCTGGCACCGATGAGCACCGAACCCAGTTCCAAGCCCGTTTTCCCGATCACCGACGAAGTCCGGCATGCGCTCGCCGTCACGAAGCGCGGCGTCGACGAGCTGCTGATCGAGGAAGAGTTCGCGCAGAAGCTCGCGCGCAGCGCAGCCACCGGCACGCCGCTTCGCATCAAGCTCGGGCTCGATCCGACCGCACCGGACATCCACATCGGCCATACGGTCGTGCTGAACAAGATGCGCCAGCTGCAGGACCTCGGCCATACGGTGATCTTCCTGATCGGCGATTTCACGTCGCTGATCGGCGATCCGTCGGGCCGCAACGCGACGCGCCCGCCACTCACGCGCGAGCAGATCGAATCGAACGCGAAGACCTACTTCGAGCAGGCCGCGCTCGTGCTCGATCGCGACAAGACCGAGATCCGCTACAACAGCGAATGGTCGATGCCGCTCGGCGCGGACGGGATGATCAAGCTCGCGTCGCGCTACACGGTCGCGCGGATCCTCGAGCGCGAGGATTTCACGAAGCGCTTCCAGGGCGGCGTGCCGATCTCGATCCACGAATTCCTGTACCCGCTGATGCAGGGCTACGATTCGGTCGCGCTGAACGCCGATCTCGAACTCGGCGGCACCGACCAGAAGTTCAACCTGCTGGTCGGCCGCGAACTGCAGAAGCAGTACGGCCAGGAACAGCAGTGCATTCTCACGATGCCGCTGCTCGAAGGCCTCGACGGCGTCGAGAAGATGTCGAAGTCGAAGGGCAACTACGTCGGCATCAGCGAGAAGCCGACCGACATGTTCGGCAAGCTGATGAGCATCTCGGACACGCTGATGTGGCGTTACTTCGAGCTGCTGTCGTTCCGCAGCCTCGATGAAATCGCCGGCTTCAAGCGCGACGCCGAAGGCGGCCGCAACCCGCGCGACTTCAAGGTGCTGCTCGCGCAGGAAATCGTCGCGCGATTCCATTCGCGGGCCGACGCAGAGCGCGCGCTCGAGGACTTCAACCACCGCGCGAAGGGCGGCGTGCCGGACGACATTCCGTCCGTCACGCTGGCCGGCGCGCCGCTCGCGATCGGTCAGTTGCTGAAACAGGCCGGCCTCGTGCCGTCGACGAGCGAAGCGCTGCGCAACATCGATCAGGGCGGCGTGAAGATCGACGGCGCGACCGTGTCCGACAAGGGCCTGAAGGTCGAGGCCGGCGAATTCGTCGTGCAGGTCGGCAAGCGCCGCTTCGCACGCGTCACGCTGACCCCATGATCGCGCTGATCCAGCGCGTGACGCGCGCCGACGTGCGCGTCGGCGGCCGCACGACCGGCGAGATCGGCGCGGGGCTGCTCGCGCTGGTCTGCGCGGAGCGCGGCGATACCGAGGCCGCGGCCGACAAGCTGCTCGCGAAGCTGCTCGGCTACCGCGTGTTCAGCGACGCAGCCGGCAAGATGAACCTGCCGGTATCGAACATCGACGGCGAAGGCCGCGCGGGCGGCCTGCTGCTCGTGTCGCAGTTCACGCTCGCGGCCGATACGAACAGCGGGCTGCGTCCGAGCTTCACGCCCGCCGCGCCGCCCGACGAAGGCGCGCGGCTGTTCGACTATTTCGTCGCGGCCGCGCGGGCGCGCCATCCCGTCGTCGAGACGGGCGAGTTCGGCGCCGACATGCAGGTGTCGCTGGTCAACGACGGCCCCGTGACGTTCTGGCTGCAAGTGCGGCCGTGATTCTTCCCCGGAGGCGCGCCGCGATGGCCACCACGCAGATTCTTTTCATCCGCCATGGCGAGACGGCCTGGAACCGCATCAAGCGCATCCAGGGGCATATCGACATCCCGTTGGCCGATACGGGGCTCGCGCAGGCGCAGCGGCTGGCGGCGCGGCTCGGGCGGGACGCGCGCGACGGCGCGCGGATCGACGCGGTGTATTCGAGCGACCTGATGCGCGCGCAACAGACCGCCCAACCGTTTGCCGATGTGCTCGGGCTGCCGCTGCTGCTGCGCGAAGGGTTGCGCGAACGCTCGTACGGCGCATTCCAGGGGCACGACAGCACCGAGATCGAGGCGCTGTTTCCGGACGCGTATGCGGCGTGGCAGACGCGCGATCCCGGCTTCGCGCCGGAGGGCGGCGAGTCGCAGCGCGAGTTTTATCACCGCGTGCTGCATGCGCTCGAACCGATCGTCGCCGCGCATCCGGGCGGCCGGATCGCATGCGTCGCGCACGGCGGCGTGCTCGATTGCGTGTATCGCTTCGCGAACGGGATCGAGCTGTCGGCGCCGCGCAACTATCAGTTGCTCAATACCAGCATCAACGTCGTCGATTACGTGGATGGCCGCGCGCAGGTCGTGCAGTGGGCCGACGTGTCGCATCTCGAAGCCGCGAGCGACGATGACGACGGGTACCGCAAGGTGCTTTGAGCACGCGGGGCCCGTCCGGCATGGCATGGCCGGGCCGGGGCTCCCTTCCTTCCGGCGTGACGCTTACTGCGGCAGCCCGTGGCGCGTCTTGTAGTCGAGCGCGTACGCGATCTTGCCGGGCTTGTCGGCCGTGATCGGCTGGCGCAGCTTGTCGAATTCCCCCTTGCTGTATTTCTTCCCGCCGTTGATCGCATCGGCGCGCCCGAGGTCGGCGCCCGTCTTGCCGTCGATCACGGGGTCCGTGGCCGCGACCATCCGCGTCGACGCATTCCAGACCGCATTCAGATAGCCCGTGTCGGCCTTTGCCGGATCGGGATCGGTCGCGCCGGGCCGCGTCAGGTCGTAGCCGGCCAGCGCGAACGTGTCCGGTTGCGCGCGCAGCCAGTCGGCCCAGTAGAACTCGAGGTAGTCGGTCGCTTGTGCGGGTTTGCCGTAACCGATGTCGCGCGTGAAATAGACGAGTGATCGATAGCGGTCGTTCGTCATCCCGAGTGTCAGGCCGAGGCCGGTCGGCAGTTGCGCGGTCGTGATCGGCTTGCCTTCGCCGTTCTTCAGGCGCAGATAGCCGCGGCTTTGCATCTGCTGCCAGAACACGTCGCCCGAGTAGTCGCCGAGGTTGTCCTTGACGACGACGTGCACGTGCAGCGCCGGGCCGCCGTCGGGCGTCTCGTAGTAAGTCGACAGGCCGTGGTGGCCGTCCGTCAGGTACAGCGCATCGCCGTTCGGGCCGATCACGACGGGGTTCAGCACCGAGCGGTCTCGAGCGTTCGCGTCGGTCGTCGCGCACCTGTAGCTGGCCGGCTCGCGCAGCGACGATCGGGCCGTGTAGCCGCTCGATGCGACGCCGCCGAGGCCTTCGTCCGCGCAGAAGTCGTCGAACTTCTTGTCGGGCTGCCGTTCGTAGCGGCCGAGCTTGTAGTAGATCTGGTCGTAGCCGATCGCTCCCTGCGTCGGATGGAGATCGCCGAGCGTCACGTCGATCAGGTCGCCGGCGCGGGCGGCTTTCCACTTGCCCGGTTGCGGCCGGGTGGTCGCGGGCGGCGTGGGGGCCCGTGCGGTCGTCGTGCCACCGGACGGCGGTTGTGCGTCCATGCGCGCGACGGCGGCGACATCGTCGCCTCCGCACGCGGCGAGGGCGAAGACGGTGGACAGGCTGGCGGCAACGGCGAAACGGATCGGCAGGCGTGGCATCGCGGGCATCGGGCGTCGGTCGGGTGGGCGGGCGGGCGGGACTTCGCGCGGGTCAGTGGGCGTCGACGACGAGCAGACGTGCGACCGTGCGCGGGTGCAAGCCCGTCGGCTTGCCACAGCTATTTGACAGCCAATTGAAATGATCGGAACAAGCGGACCGTCAGACAGACGGGGTGCCGTCGGACGGGGAGGCCGTCGCGCGGCGGCGCGCACGCTTCGACGCGCCGTTCACGAGCGCCCAGCGCAGCACGGGCGCAACCGCGCGTATGCCGGGCCGGACCAGCGCACTGCGCAACGGCGCGAACGTCGACACGCCGAGCATGCGCTGCGCCCACGGCGGCAGCAGGTCGATCCCGGCATGCATCACCAGCGACGCGGCAGGCCGCAGCGCGGGCTTCGCGACCGGCACGTTCAGCAGGATGGACATCACGTCGAACGTACGCGACCCGGCTTCGAGTTCGGGCAGCATGCGCGCGAGATAGGCGGCGACCTCGGCGCGCGAACGCGGCACCTCGCGGGCGCCGAGCAACTCGGCGATCAGCGCCGTCTCCGCGTAATAGCGGTCCTGCAGTTCGCCCGACAGCGCCGGATTCACGTAACGCAGATGCGCGGCGAGGAAGCTCGACACTTCCGCGACATGCACCCAGGTCAGCAACGCGGGATCGTCGGCGCGGTACGGCCGGCCGTCCGGCGCGCTGCCCGAGACGCGCGCATGGATCGTTTTCACGCGCTCGATCAGCGCGAGCGCGTCCGCGCGGCTGCCGAACGTCGTCCCCGTGATGAACGTGGCGGTGCGCCGCAAGCGGCCGAAGATGTCGGTGCGGAACGACGAATGATCCCAGACGCCCGCGAGTGCGAGCGGGTGGAGCGCCTGCAGCAGCAGCGCGGCGATGCCGCCCGTCATCATCGACGTGAAATCGGCATGCACGCGCCAGCACACGGCGTCGGGGCCGAATAGCCCGGGATCGCCCGGCGGCGAAGAGAGATCGATCGACGGACCGCCGCCGCCGGCCGTCAGGTGCGTGATGCCGGCCACGAGCCGCTTGCGGATCGGTTCCGCCCAGCGCGGGCCCGGCACGGTGGTGGGGTGGCGGCTGGGCGGCGTCGTCATGGCGGGTGCGGCTCGGGCGACGGATTACTTCCCGTCCGGGGTATCCCACTCGTCGCGTTCGGTGCGGCGGGCATCGGGCACCGACAGCCCGAAGTGGCGATACGTGAGCAGCGTCGCGACGCGCCCGCGTGGCGTGCGCTGCAGGAAGCCCTGCTGGATCAGGTACGGTTCGAGCACGTCCTCGATCGTGTCGCGCTCCTCGCCGATCGCTGCCGCGAGGTTGTCGATGCCGACCGGGCCGCCGTCGAACTTGTACAGGATCGCCTCGAGCAGCTTGCGGTCCATCAGGTCGAAGCCGACCGGATCGACGTCGAGCATCGCGAGCGCGGCGTCGGCCACCGCCGCGGTGATCTGGCCGTCGGCCTTCACTTCCGCGAAGTCGCGCACGCGGCGCAGCAGCCGGTTCGCGATCCGCGGCGTGCCGCGCGCGCGCTTCGCGATTTCCAGCGCGCCGTTCGGATCGATCTGCGCATTCAGCAGTGATGCCGAGCGCTGCACGATGCGCGACAGTTGACCGGCGTCGTAGAACTCGAGGCGCGCGACGATCCCGAAACGATCGCGCAGCGGGTTGGTGAGCATCCCGGCACGGGTGGTCGCGCCGACCAGCGTGAACGGCTGCAGGTCGAGCTTCACGCTGCGCGCGGCCGGGCCTTCGCCGATCATGATGTCGATCTGGTAATCCTCGAGCGCCGGATACAGGATTTCCTCGACGACCGGCGACAGCCGGTGGATTTCGTCGATGAACAGCACGTCGTTCGCTTCGAGGTTCGTCAGCAGCGCGGCGAGATCACCCGCGCGCTCGAGCACGGGGCCCGACGTCTGGCGCAGGTTCACGCCCATCTCGCGCGCGATGATGTGGGCGAGCGTCGTCTTGCCGAGACCCGGCGGCCCGAACAGCAGCACGTGGTCGAGCGGCTCGGCGCGGCGCTTCGCGGCTTCGATGAAGATCTCGAGCTGGCCGCGCACCTTTTCCTGGCCGACGTAGTCGTCGAGCTGGCGCGGCCGCAGCGCACGTTCGAACACCTCCTCGTGCGACGAGGTGGGCGTGGCCGCGATGATCCGCTGCTCGGTGGCGAGTTTGTCGGTTTCAATCATGCGGCCATTGTACCGCGCGACGGCGCCCGGACCACCTGGCCGAACGGCCGACTGGCGCGTGCCGCGCGGCGGCGCGACACTGACTTCGACGGCCGGATCGACCGCGCGTTACGCCTTCGACAGCGCCTTCAGCGCGAGCTTGATGCCTTCGGACACGCCGGTGCCGGCCGGCACGTTCTTGATCGCGGCCAGGCCTTCCTTTTCGGAGTAGCCGAGCGCGAGCAGCGCGTTGAGGATGTCGGTCGCATGGTCGGACGGCGACGCGGCGCCAGCGAGCGCGCCGAGGTCGGCGCCGAGCTTGCCCTTCAGTTCGAGCAGCAGGCGCTCGGCCGTCTTCTTGCCGATGCCGGGCAGCCGCGTGAGGCGGGCGGCGTCCTGCATCGTCACGGCCTGCGCGAGCTCCTGTACGCTCATGCCGGACAGCACGGCGAGCGCCATGCGCGCGCCGATGCCGGTGATCTTCAGCAGCTCGCGGAAGGTCGTGCGCTCCTGCGGCGTCAGGAAGCCGTACAGCAGGTGCGCGTCCTCGCGGACGATCTGCTGCGTGAGCAGCACGATGCGCTCGCCCGTTTGCGGCAGGTTGTAGAAGGTGCTCATCGGCACGTCGATTTCGTAGCCGACGCCGTTGCAGTCGACGAGCAGATGAGGCGGGTTCTTTTCGAGCAGGATGCCGGCGATGCGACCGATCATGGAGGACGGGATGCGAGGAAGAAAGCGCGAGTGTAGCGCACGCGCGGCGCAATGCCGATGGGCGCGGCCGTCAGGCCGAAGCGGCGCGTGTCGCGGGTGTGTCGGGCGTGGGTAGAACGGTGAAGGTGGTCAACGCGGCCAACGCAGTCGAGCCGACGTACGTGCCGCGGCGCACGACCGGCGTCAGCCGACCAGCCGGCCGCGCCGCACGCGCAGCCCTTTCTGCGCGAGCGCCGGCGCGAGGCCGCCCAGCGTGCTGAGCGTGTCGCCGCCGTGCGCGTGGCAGATCGCCATGCCGAGCGCGTCGGCGGCGTCGGAGCCCGGCTGGCCGGACAGGTTGAGCAGCCGCGTGACCATTTCCTGCATCTGCGTCTTGGTCGCGCGGCCGTAGCCGACCACCGCCTGCTTGAGCTGCAGCGCCGTGTATTCGGCGACCGGCAGCCCGCCCGCGACGAGCCCGCAGATCGCGGCGCCGCGCGCCTGGCCGAGCAGCAGCGTCGACTGCGGGTTCACGTTGACGAACACCTTTTCGATCGCGGCCTGGTCGGGCGCGTGTTCGCGCACGATCGTCGAGACGCCCTGGAAGATCGTGCCGAGCCGGGTGGCCAGGTCGGCCGTCGGCGTGCGGATCACGCCGCTCGTGACATAGGCGAGCCGGTGGCCGCTGACGTCGATGACGCCGAAGCCGGTGACGCGCAGGCCGGGGTCGATGCCGAGAATTCGCATGAGTGAGGAGAGTGGCGTGATGCAGCGATACTACAACGAATGGTGCGGCAAGCCGATCGCCCGGTCGTGCGCGACGGCGCCGCGCAATAAAAAACCCGGCGGGAGTGATGCCGCCGGGTTCCCGTGCAGCGGCCGCGCGGGCCGCATGCGGCGATCAGTGACGGAAGTGGCGCACGCCCGTCAGGACCATCGCGATGCCGTGCTCGTCGGCCGCCGCGATCACTTCGTCGTCGCGCATCGAGCCGCCCGGCTGGATCACGCAGGTCGCGCCGGCCGCCACGACGACGTCGAGGCCGTCACGGAACGGGAAGAACGCATCCGACGCGACGGCCGAACCGGCGAGCGTGAGGCCCGCGTTCTGCGCCTTGATGCTCGCGATGCGCGCGGAATCGACGCGGCTCATCTGACCGGCGCCGACGCCGAGCGTCATGCCGTTGCCGCAGAACACGATCGCGTTCGACTTCACGTACTTCGCGACGCGCCAGGCGAACAGCAGGTCGTCCATTTCCTTCGCGGTCGGCTGGCGCTTCGTGACGACGCGCAACTCGCTCGGCTGCACGTTGCGCGAATCGAGCGACTGCACGAGCAGGCCGCCGCCCACGCGCTTCAGGTCGAATGCGTTATGGCCGTCGCCCAGTGCGATCTCGAGCAGGCGGACGTTCTGCTTCGCGGCGAACACCTGCTTCGCGGCGTCCGTGAACGACGGCGCGATCAGCACTTCGACGAACTGCTTCGCCACCGCTTGCGCGGCCGCTTCGTCGACTTCGCGGTTGAACGCGATGATGCCGCCGAACGCGGAGGTCGGATCGGTCTGGAACGCCTTCGCATACGCGTCGGCCGAGTCGTTGCCGACCGCGACGCCGCACGGGTTCGCATGCTTGATGATCACGCAGGCCGGCGCGTCGAACGTCTTCACGCATTCCCACGCCGCGTCCGAATCCGCGATGTTGTTGTACGACAGTTCCTTGCCCTGCAGCTGGCGGTAGTTCGCCAGCGCACCGGCCGGCGTCGCGAGGTCGCGGTAGAACGCCGCGCTCTGGTGCGGGTTCTCGCCGTAGCGCAGGTCCTGCACCTTGTCGAACGCCATGTTGAGCGTGGCCGGATACGCGCTGCGCGATGCGTGCTGCAGCTCGTCGGTCAGGCTCGTCAGGTAGTTCGTGATCGCGCCGTCGTATTGCGCGGTATGCGCGAACACCTTCGTCGCGAGACGGAAGTTGGTCGGGTAGCCGATGGTGTTGCCGTTCGCCTTCATTTCATCGAGCACGACCGCGTAGTCGGCCGGGTCGACGACGACCGTCACGTCGCGGTGGTTCTTCGCGGCCGAGCGCAGCATCGTCGGGCCGCCGATGTCGATGTTCTCGATCGCGTCGGCGAGCGTGCAGTCGTCCTTCGCGATCGTCGCGACGAACGGATACAGGTTCACGACCAGCAGGTCGATCGTCGGGATGCCGTGCTGTTCCAGCGCCTGCATGTGCTCGGGCAGGTCGCGGCGGGCGAGGATGCCGCCGTGCACCTTCGGGTGCAGCGTCTTCACGCGCCCATCGAGCATTTCCGGGAAGCCGGTGTAATCGGCCACTTCGGTCACGGGCAGGCCGGCGTCGGCGAGGAGTTTCGCGGTGCCGCCCGTCGACAGCAGCTTGACGCCGAGGTCGGACAGCGACTTCGCGAAGTCGACGATGCCGGTCTTGTCGGAAACGGAAATGAGCGCTTGCTTGATCATGATGGAACCACCAATAGCCAGGGAAACGGGGACGGGACGGCCGCCTACAGCAGGCCGTGCTGCTGCAGCTTCTTGCGCAGCGTATTGCGATTGATGCCGAGGTACTCGGCGGCGAGCGACTGGTTGCCGCCGGCCTGGTCGAGCACGACCTCGAGCATCGGCTTTTCGACGCAGGACATCACCATTTCATAGACGTCGTGCGGATTGGAGCCGTCTAGATCCCGGAAATACACGTCCAGGCTCTCGCGGACACATTGTTCGATGTTGTGCTTGCTCATGCTGCTAACTGGTTATGGTCGTCCGACTCGCCCTGGCTGTTTTCCGCATCGTCATCGACGTAGACGAGGTGGTCCGACAGCGCCTTTTGCGCCTCGAAGAATGCATTGACGGCGGCGAGCTGCTCGCGGGTGGAATCGAGCGTGTTCATTCGGTGCCGGAACCCGTTGGCACCGGAAAGGCCGCGAGTGTACCAGCCGATGTGCTTGCGCGCAGTACGGACCCCGGTGAATTCGCCATAGAAAGCGTAGTGGTCTTCCAGGTGTTCGTTCATCACGTGCTGGATCTCGTCGATCCGCGGCGGGGGCAGCAGCTCGCCGGTTTGCAGGAAATGATCGATTTCGCGGAACAGCCACGGCCGGCCTTGCGCGGCGCGACCGATCATCAGCGCGTCGGCGCCGGTTGCATCGAGCACGGCCTTCGCCTTGGCGGGCGACGTGATATCGCCGTTCGCGACGACCGGAATGCGTACGGCCGCCTTCACGGCCGCGATGGTGTCGTATTCGGCGTCGCCGCGGTACAGGTCGGCGCGCGTGCGGCCGTGCACGGTGAGCATCGAGATGCCGGCCGCCTCGGCCAGGCGCGCGACCGTGATCGCGTTCTTGTGCTCGCGGTCCCAGCCGGTGCGGATCTTCAGCGTGACGGGCACCGCGTCGGGCCCGGTGCCGACCGCCGCGACGACGGCCTCGACGATCCGCTGCACGAGCGGCTCGTTCTGCAGCAGCGCGGAGCCGGCCGCGACGTTGCAGACCTTCTTCGCCGGGCAGCCCATGTTGATGTCGATGATCTGTGCGCCGTTGTCGACGTTGTAGCGGGCCGCTTCGGCCATCATCGCCGGATCGGCGCCGGCGATCTGCACCGCGATCGGCTCGACTTCGCCTTCGTGGTTCGCGCGCCGCATCGTCTTCGCGCTTTTCCACAGCTGCGCGTTGGACGCGACCATCTCGGACACGGCGTAACCGGCCCCCAGCCGTTTGCACAGCTGGCGGAACGGACGATCCGTCACCCCGGCCATCGGGGCGACGAACAGGTTGTTACGCAATACGTGAGGGCCGATAACGGGCATCGCAATG
Organism: Burkholderia sp. BCC0398; assembly: GCF_902833245.1. Classification (NCBI taxonomy): domain Bacteria; kingdom Pseudomonadati; phylum Pseudomonadota; class Betaproteobacteria; order Burkholderiales; family Burkholderiaceae; genus Burkholderia; species Burkholderia sp. BCC0398. The sequence goes on along the minus strand of NZ_CADFEM010000002.1, from coordinate 234,727 downwards.
GCGCCGCCCGCGACACGCGCGGGCAGGGGAAGGGAAGACGGAAAACGGGCATTTTACCGTATTCCCATGCCCCGCCGATTTGACCCGGTTTGCCTGGATTGCCCGGAGAGGCTGTGCGGCGCGCCGCGCGTCAGTTGCGCTGGCCGAACATCATCTGGCGTGCGATCGCCTTCTTGAGCGGCGGCACGAATTCGAGCGCGGTGAGCGCCGCGCCGCGCAGCAGCGGAAGCGGGCCCGAGTCGATCGTAAACAGCCGCGCCAGCGTGTCGGTCGCGCCGATCGTGAAGCGCCGGTCGAGCGCGCGGCGCGCGTTGAAGGCCGCGAGCGCGGTCGCTTCGAAGCCTTGCGCGGACAGCGTGTCGACGAGCGTGTGCGCATCGCGCAGCCCGAGGTTGAGCCCCTGGCCCGCCACCGGGTGCAGCGTCTGCGCGGCATTGCCGACGACCGCGACGCGGCCGCTGACGAGCGTCTGCGCGGCGTTCAGGCCGAGCGGGAACGACGCGCGCCCGGCGATCGCGACGAATTCGCCCATGCGTTCGCCGAACACGCTGCCGAGCTCGTGCAGGAACGCGTCGTCGGGCAGCGCGGCACGTCGTGCGGCTTCGTCGGGCGTGCAGCACCACACGAGCGAATACTCGGCCTGGCGCGGCCCGCCGAGCGGCAGCAGCGCGAGCGGGCCTTCGTGCGTGAAGCGTTCCCACGCGACGTTCGGGCGCGGCGCCGAGACCGTGACCGTGCCGACGAGCGCGGTCTGTCCGTAGTCGCGGCGATGCTTGCCTGCGTCGGCCTGCTGTTCGTGGAACAGCCCGCCTTCGGCATTGATGACGAGGCGCGCGCGCAGCGAGCGCTGGCCTTGCGGGCCGTCGAGCGTCAGCGTGACGCCGTCGGCGTCCTGCTGCGGCGCGCGTGCGGTGGTCGACGTGAGCCAGTCGACGCGCGTGCCGCGCACGGCGCCCGCGAGCGCCTGCACGATCGAGCCGTAGCGCACGACGTAGCCGAGCGCGGCGAGCGCGTGTTCGTCGCGGTCGATCAGCGTGCGGCCGAAATGGCCGCGCTGCGATACGTGGATATGTTCGATCGGCGTGGCGTCGGCCGGCCACGCGAGCGTGTCGAGCAGCACGCGGCTGCCGTGCGACACGGCGATCGCGCGCGGGTCGTTTGCGCTCGCGGCCGGTTCGCGCGCATCGATCAGCGCGATCGATGCATGCTGCGTCGCGCTGCGGCGCGCGAGCCAGCCGGCGAGCGCGAGCCCGACGGGGCCCGCGCCGACGATGGCGAGGTCGTAATCCGGCGTGGCCGGCGAGGAAGCGGTCGTCATCTTGATTCGTGAAACGGAGGGAACGGTCGGCGGCCGGTCATGCGCCCGCGCGCATCAGCGCCTCGATCTCGTCGGCCGCGACCGGCACGCCGCGCGTGATCAGTTCGCAGCCGTGCTCGCGCACGATCGCGTCGTCCTCGATGCGGATGCCGATGTTCCAGTACTCGGGCGGCACGTCGTCGGCCGCGCGCACGTACAGGCCGGGCTCGACGGTCAGCGTCATGCCCGGCCTCAGCGTGCGCCACGGCAGCGCGCCGTTCGCGTCGCGTTCGGCGAGCCGCTCGCGGTAGTCGCCGCAGTCGTGCACGTCCATGCCGAGCCAGTGGCCGGTGCGATGCATGTAGAAGCGCGTGTATGCGCGCTCGGCGATCACGTCGTCGACGCTCGAGAAGCGTGTTTTCGGGATGATGCCGGTGTCGAGCAGCCCTTGCGCAAGCACGCGTACGGCCGCGTCGTGCGGCGCCTCGAACGGCACGCCCGCGCGCGTCGCGTCGATCGCCGCCTGCTGCGCGGCGAGCACGATGTCGTACAGCGTGCGCTGCGCGGGCGAGAAGCGGCCGTTGGCCGGGAACGTGCGCGTGATGTCCGATGCATAGCCGTCGAGTTCGCACGCGGCGTCGATCAGGATCAGGTCGCCGTCCCGCGCTGCCGTGTTGCCGGCCGGGTAGTGCAGCACGCACGCATTCGCGCCGGCCGCGACGATCGACCCGTACGCGGGCGCCTGCGCGCCGTGCTTGCGGAACAGGTACAGCAGCTCGGCTTCGAGCTCGTATTCGCGGATGCCCGGGCGGCACACCTGCATCGCGCGGCGGTGCGCGAGCGCGGAGATGTGCGCGGCGCGCGTCATGATCGCGAGTTCGTGTTCGTCCTTCACGAGCCGCATGTCGTCGAGCAGCGGCGTGAGGTCGAGCAGCGCGTCCGGCGCGGCGACGCCCGTGCGCGCCTGCGCACGCACCGCGTCGATCCAGCCGGCGAGCTGACGCTCGAACTCGGCCGACGCGCCGAACCGGTAGTGCACGGTGCCCGCGTCGGCGAGCAGGCGCGGCATTTCGGTGTCGATCACGTCGGTCGCGAACGCCGCATCGAAGCCGAACGCGTCGCGCGCGGCGTCGGGACCGTAGTGAAAGCCTTCCCAGGTCTCGCGGTCGACGTTCTTGGCGCGGCAGAACAGGATCGATTCCGGCGCACCGTGCGGCGCGGCCGCGTTCAGCACGAGGACGGCATCCGGCTCGGTGAAGCCCGTCAGGTAATGGAAGTAGCTGTCGAACCGGTACGGGTAGGCCGTATCGCGGTTGCGCAGCATTTCCGGCGCGGTGGGGACGATGGCGACGCCGCCGCCCGCGGCACGCAGTGCGGCAAGCACGCGTTCACGGCGCTGGCGGTAGACGTCGACGGCGATGGCGGTATCGAGGGGCGCATTCATCGTTGGATTGTAGCGCCGCCGGGCGCCGCGCGTCAGGGCCGCGGCTGCAAGGCCCGCCCGGCGGGGCTCGGCGGCGGCTGTTGCAAACCTTCCACAGGCCGGACCGGCGATTTTCTGCCCGGCCGCGCGAGCCGGTTATGATCGACGACAACGTATACTCTCGGCGGTTCCCTTAAAAAGGCAGATGATGAAATTAATCGGTTCGCTCAGCAGCCCGTACGTCCGAAAGGCGCGGATCGTGCTTGCTGAAAAGAAGATCGACTACAAGCTGGAGCTCGAGAACGTGTGGGCGCCGGACACGAACATCCATGCATCGAACCCGCTCGGCAAGGTCCCGTGCCTGGTGATGGAGGATGGCGCCGCGGTGTTCGATTCCCGTGTGATCTGCGAATACGTCGATACGCTGTCGCCGGTCGGCAAGCTGATTCCGCCGTCGGGCCGCGAGCGCGTCGAAGTGCGCTGCTGGGAAGCGCTGGGCGACGGCGTGCTCGACGCAGCCGTCGCGATCCGTCTCGAACACACGATGCGCGACGAAGCGCAGCGCAGCGCGAGTTGGATCGCGCGCCAGCAACGCAAGATCGACGACGCGCTCGTCGCGATGTCGCAGGGTCTCGGCGGCAAGACGTGGTGCGTCGGCAATCATTACACGCTCGCCGACATCGCGCTCGGCTGCGCGCTCGGCTATCTCGACTTCCGGATGCCCGAGCTCAACTGGCGCGATCGCCACCCGAACCTCGACAAGCACTTCGTGAAGCTGCAGCAGCGACAGTCGTTCGCCGATACGCTGCCGCAGAGCTGAGCCGCGGCCCGGTCTTCACGCATTCGGCAGACGAAAGAAAAGCGCCCCGCGGGGCGCTTTTCTTTTTGCGGCGCAGGCCGCCCGCCGCCGCAGCGGGCTGGCCGCTTGCATCACTCGATCGACGCGTACACGGCTTCGCCGAGCGTGAACGAATCGCTGCGCGCGATCGGCCACCACTTGTCGTACAGCGAGAAGCCGCAGGTGTGGCCGTCGAGCAGCGCACCGGGTTTCAGGTACTTCAGCAGTTGCGACATCAGCCGCACCTCGTGCGGCGCGACCCGCTGCACGATGTGGTGCGCGCGCAGCTCGGACGGATGCGCGAGGCCGGCCGCCTGCACGAGTTCCTGCAGCGCATGCAGCGTATTGCGGTGGAAGTTGTACACGCGCTCGGCCTTGTCGGGCACGACGAGCGCGCGCTGGCGCACCGGGTCCTGCGTCGCGACGCCGGTCGGGCAGCGGTCGGTGTGGCAGTGCTGCGCCTGGATGCAGCCGACCGCGAACATGAAGCCGCGCGCCGAGTTCACCCAGTCCGCGCCGATCGCGAGCGTGCGCGCGATGTCGAACGCGGTGATGATCTTGCCGCTCGCGCCGAGCTTCACGCGGTCGCGCACGCCGATCCCGACGAGCGTGTTGTGCACGAGCAGCAGCCCTTCCTGCAGCGGCACGCCGACGTGGTCGGTGAATTCGAGCGGCGCCGCGCCCGTGCCGCCTTCCGCGCCGTCGACGACGATGAAGTCGGGCACGATGCCGGTCTCGAGCATCGCTTTCGCGATCCCGAAGAATTCCCACGGATGGCCGATGCACAGCTTGAAGCCGGTCGGCTTGCCGCCGGACAGCGTGCGCAGCCGCTCGACGAATTCGAGCAGCCCGCGCGGCGTCGAGAATTCCGAGTGCGTCGCGGGCGAGATGCAGTCCTTGCCCATCGGCACGCCGCGCGTCTCGGCGATTTCCGGCGTGATCTTCGCGGCCGGCAGCACGCCGCCGTGGCCCGGCTTCGCGCCCTGCGACAGCTTCACCTCGATCATCCTGACCTGCGGATCGGCGGCCTGCTTCGCGAACTTGTCGGGGTTGAACGTGCCGTCGTCGTTGCGGCAGCCGAAGTAGCCGGACGCGATTTCCCAGATGATGTCGCCGCCGTGCTCGCGGTGGTACTTCGACAGCGAGCCTTCGCCGGTGTCGTGCGCGAAGCCGCCTTTCTTCGCGCCGAGGTTCAGCGAGCGGATCGCGTTCGCGGACAGCGAGCCGAAGCTCATCGCCGAGATGTTGAAGATCGAAATGTCGTACGGTTGCGCGCGATTCGCGCCGACGCGGATGCGGAAATCGTGGTTCGGCAGCTTCGTCGGCGCGAGCGAATGGCTGATCCATTCGTGCGCGACGGCCTTCACGTTCAGCTCGGTGCCGTACGGACGGTTGTCGGCGACGTTCTTCGCGCGCTGGTAGACGAGGCTGCGCTGCGCGCGCGAGAACGGTTTTTCGTCGGTGTCGTCCTCGACGAAGTACTGGCGGATTTCAGGTCGGATGAACTCGAACAGGAAGCGGAAGTGGCCCCAGAGCGGGTAGTTCCGCAGGATCGCGTGGCGGTCCTGGTTCAGGTCGTACAGGCCGAGCGCGACGAGGGCGATGGGGATGGCGATCCACAGCCAGGAGAGTGCGTGGACCGACGCGAGGACGGCCGCCGCGACGAGCAGCAGCACGGCACACCACATCGCGAGGTAGCGTCTTGAAAGCATGGGGACTCCGTAAGAATTCTGGAATGCCGCCATGCGTACGCTGCGAAGGCGGCGCGCCGGCCGCGGCGGAATCGTGTTCCGCCGGGCGCGGCGTGCCGCAAGTCTAAACCGAATGGGTGTCAGCGTGCATCGGCGAGCGCCGGGGCCTGGCCGCCCGCCGCAGCCTGACCGGGCTGGCCGGTGCCCGCGGATTCGATGATGCCGCCGCCGAGGCAGATCTCGCCGTCATACAGCACGGCCGACTGGCCGGGCGTGACCGCCCACTGCGCGTCGTCGAACGCGAGCGAGAAGCGCGCTTCGCCTGCCGGGCCGGCGGCCGCAGTGCCGAATGCGCACGCCGCATCGGCCTGCCGGTAGCGCGTCTTCGCGCCGCACGAAAAGCCGTCGGCCGGCGGCTCGCCGGCGACCCAGCTCACGTTGCCTGCGACCAGTTCGCGCGACAGCAGCCACGGATGGTCGTGGCCCTGCACGACGTACAGCGCGTTCGACGCGATGTCCTTCGCGGCGACGAACCACGGCTCGCCGTTGCCGCTCTTGCTGCCGCCGAGGCCGATGCCCTTGCGCTGGCCGAACGTGTAGAACGCGAGGCCGATGTGCTCGCCGACCACCTTGCCGTCGGGCGTCTTCATCGGGCCGGGTTTCGTCGGCAGATAGCGGTTCAGGAAATCGCGGAACGGCCGCTCGCCGATGAAGCAGATGCCGGTCGAATCCTTCTTCTTCGCGTTTGGCAGCCCGATCTGCGCGGCGATCTCGCGCACCTTCGTCTTCGGGATCTCGCCGAGCGGGAACATCGTCTTCGACAGTTGCGCCTGGTTCAGCCGGTGCAGGAAGTACGACTGGTCCTTCGTATGATCGAATGCCTTCAGCAGTTCGAAACGCCCGTCGCGCTCGCGCACGCGCGCGTAGTGACCGGTCGCGATCATTTCCGCATCGAGCGACATCGCGTGGTCGAGGAACGCCTTGAACTTGATCTCGGCGTTACACAGCACGTCGGGGTTCGGCGTGCGGCCGGCCGAGTATTCGCGCAGGAACTCCGCGAACACGCGGTCCTTGTATTCCGCGGCGAAGTTGACGGCTTCCACGTCGATGCCGATCAGGTCGGCCACCGACACGACGTCGATCCAGTCCTGGCGCGTCGAGCAGTATTCGCCGTCGTCGTCGTCTTCCCAGTTCTTCATGAACAGGCCGACCACGTCGTAGCCCTGTTCCTTCAGCAGCCACGCGGTCACCGACGAGTCGACGCCGCCCGACATGCCCACCACTACACGACGCTTGCTCATTTGCTGACCGCCTGACGTTCGAATGCCTCGGGGCGCGGCGCGACCGAATGCGTGTGCACGAAATCGAGCGGAATGCGCCGCCCGGCGAGGTAGTCGTCGACGCAGCGCATCACCGCGGGCGAACGATGGCGCTCGCTGCAGGCGCGCAGTTCATCGGACGTCATCCACAGCGTGCGGACGATGCCGTCGTCGAGCGCATGGCCCGCGACCGGTTCGCCGGCCGTGCCGCAGAACGTGAAGCGCAGGTAGGTCGCGCCGGCGCTGCCGGGGCGATCGTAGTGCGCGAGATAGACGCCGACGAGCGCGTCGGGCGTGAACGGGTGCGCGGTTTCCTCGAGCGTTTCGCGGATCACGGCGTCGGCCAGCGTCTCGCCGGCTTCGAGGTGACCGGCCGGCTGGTTGATGCGCAGGCCCGTCGAGGTTTCTTCCTCGATCACGAGAAAGCGGCCGGCGCGCTCGACCAGCGCGGCGACCGTCACATGCGGGGTCCAGATTTCGGGTTTCATGGTTCGGCATTTTACCGGTTGCGCCCGAACGCTGCCGGCCGTTTCCGGCCGGGCCGCCCGCGGCCGGTCGCGCGTTAGTCGATCCGACCCTCGCAGATCGTCCGTCCCGGCGATGCATGACGGCAGCGACCAGACTCATGTCGCATTCGAGCACGGTCGTGCGCAAAGTGCTGGCGGGGCCATCGCTTTCGGTTAAAGTGCAGCGTGAACGCCGTTGCTCGTGAGCCGGTAAGTCAGCCTGTCCGGCTCGTTGTGCAGTAAAGATCGCAAGAAAAGAAATACTGACAATGACTGGAGGAACTGACGATGCATATTGGAGTGCCTGCTGAAACGCGGGCCAACGAGGCGCGCGTGGCCGCGACGCCGGAAACCGTGAAGAAATACGCGGCGGCCGGCCATCGGGTCAGTATCGCGAAAGGGGCCGGCAGCGCCGCCAGCTATCCCGACGAAGCCTATGTGGCCGCCGGCGCCGAATTGACCGACCAGTCGGCCGCTTTTGCCGCCGATCTCGTGCTGAAGGTCCAGGCGCCGACCGACACCGAGCTGCCGTTGCTCAAGCGCGGCGCCGTGCTGGTCGGGATGCTCGATCCGTTCAACGGCGAGCAGGCGGCGCAGCTCGCCGCGGCCGGCGTGACCGGCTTCGCGCTCGAGGCCGCGCCGCGCACGACGCGCGCGCAGAGTCTCGACGTGCTGTCGTCGCAGGCGAACATCGCCGGCTACAAGGCCGTGCTGGTGGCCGCGTCGCTGTATCCGCGCTTCATGCCGATGCTGATGACGGCCGCGGGCACCGTGAAAGCGGCGCGCGTGCTGATTCTCGGCGCGGGCGTCGCGGGCCTGCAGGCGATCGCGACCGCGAAGCGGCTGGGCGCGGTGATCGAGGCGTCCGACGTGCGGCCGGCCGTGAAGGAGCAGATCGAGTCGCTCGGCGCGAAATTCCTCGACGTCCCGTTCGAAACCGACGAAGAGCGCGAAGCCGCGCAGGGTGTCGGCGGCTATGCGCGCCCGATGCCGCCGTCGTGGCTCGCCCGCCAGGCCGCGCTCGTGCACGAGCGCGCGAAGCAGGCCGACATCGTGATCACGACCGCGCTGATTCCCGGCCGCCCGGCGCCGACGCTGATCTCGGTCGACACCGCGCAATCGATGAAGCCCGGCTCGGTGCTCGTCGATCTCGCGGCCGGCCGCGGTCCGGACATCGACGGCCGTAAGGGCGGCAACTGCCCGCTGACCGTCGCCGACCAGGTGATCGTGCACCACGGCGTGACGATCGCCGGCTACACGAACCTCGCGTCGATGGTCGCGTCGGACGCATCGGCGCTGTACGCGCGCAACCTGCTCGACTTCATGAAGCTGATCGTCACGAAGGAAGGCACGCTGAACATCGACCTGACCGACGACATCGTCGCCGCGACGCTGCTGTGCCGCGACGGCGAAGTCACCCGCAAATAACGGAGGAGACCATGGAAGTCATCAATCACACGGTGATCAACGTGATCATCTTCGTGCTGGCGGTGTACGTCGGCTATCACGTCGTCTGGAACGTCACGCCGGCGCTGCATACGCCGCTGATGGCCGTGACCAACGCGATCTCGGCGATCGTGATCGTCGGCGCGATGCTCGCGGCGGCGCTCACCGTCGGCGCGACCGGCAAGTTCTTCGGCACGCTCGCGGTCGCGCTCGCGGCCGTCAACGTGTTCGGCGGCTTCCTCGTGACGAGGCGCATGCTCGAGATGTTCCGCAAGAAGGAGCCCAAGCGTGTCGAGGGCGGCAAGGAGGGCGCGCGATGAGCATGAACGTCGTTACGCTGCTGTACCTCGTCGCGTCGGTGTGCTTCATCCAGGCGCTGAAGGGGCTGTCGAACCCGAAGAGCGCGCGGCGCGGCAACCTGTTCGGGATGGTCGGGATGGCCATTGCGATCCTCACGACGATTGCGCTGATCGTCAAGCAGGCCGCGTGGCTCGGCGCGAACCTGCCGCTCGGCCTCGCGCTCGTGCTCGGCGCGCTGATCGTCGGCGGGGGCGTCGGCGCATTCGTCGCCGCGCGCGTCGAGATGACGAAGATGCCGGAACTCGTCGCGGCGATGCACTCGCTGATCGGTCTCGCGGCCGTGTGCATCGCGTATGCGGTGGTGTCGGAGCCGGAAGCGTTCGGGCTCGTGCCGCAGGACGCGGTGTCGTCGAGCTTCATCCCGTACGGCAACCGCGTCGAGCTGTTCATCGGCACGTTCGTCGGCGCGATCACGTTCTCCGGTTCGGTGATCGCGTTCGGCAAGCTGTCGGGCAAGTACAAGTTCCGGCTGTTCCAGGGCGCGCCGGTCGTGTACGCGGGCCAGCACCTGATCAACCTGATGCTCGCGATCGCGATGCTCGGCTTCGGCATCCTGTTCTTCATCACGCAGGCGTGGCTGCCGTTCATCATCATGACGGCGATCGCGTTCGTGCTCGGCGTGCTGATCATCATCCCGATCGGCGGCGCGGACATGCCGGTGGTCGTGTCGATGCTGAACTCGTACTCGGGCTGGGCCGCGGCCGGCATCGGCTTCTCGCTGAACAACGCGATGCTGATCATCGCCGGTTCGCTGGTCGGCTCGTCGGGCGCGATCCTGTCGTACATCATGTGCCACGCGATGAACCGCTCGTTCTTCAACGTGATCCTCGGCGGGTTCGGCGGCGAAGCGGCGGCCGGCGGCGCGGCGGGCGCGCAGGAGCAGCGGCCGGTGAAGTCGGGTTCGGCCGACGATGCGTCGTTCATGCTCGGCAACGCGGAAACGGTCGTGATCGTGCCGGGCTACGGGCTCGCCGTCGCCCGCGCGCAGCACGCGCTGAAGGAGCTGACCGACAAGCTGATCGAGAAGGGGATCGACGTGAAGTACGCGATCCACCCGGTCGCCGGGCGAATGCCGGGCCACATGAACGTGCTGCTCGCGGAAGCGGAAGTGCCGTACGAGATCGTGCACGAGATGGAGGACATCAACGGCGAATTCGGCCAGGTGGACGTGGTGCTCGTGCTCGGCGCGAACGACGTCGTGAACCCGGCCGCGAAGACCGATCCGAAATCGCCGATCGCGGGGATGCCGATCATCGAGGCGTACAAGGCGCGCACGGTGATCGTCAACAAGCGCTCGATGGCGGCCGGCTACGCGGGCCTCGACAACGACCTGTTCTACATGGACAAGACGATGATGGTGTTCGGCGATGCGAAGAAGGTCATCGAGGACATGGTGAAGGCCGTCGAGTAACGCTCGCCCCGACACGCGTCGCCTGCTTCGATGCGCGGGCGCCGCGCAGCGGACAGGCCCGGCCGGCGCACGCCGGCCGGGCTTTTTTCATGGTGCGACCAGACGTGCGACGCAGGCGGCGATCGCGTCGCGCACGCGCACGATCGCCGGGTCGCGCTGCGTGCTCGTGCGCCAGCCGATCTCGACCGGATAGCGCGGCAGGTCGACCGGGCACGCGAGCGCACGCAGCGACGTCGCTTGCGCGATCGCATGCGCCGCATGCGCGGGGATCGTCGCGACCGCGTCGGAGCCGGCGAGCAGGTACGGCAGCGCGGCGAAATGCGTGGTCGACGCCGCGACGCGCCGCTTGTGACCGAGCGCGGCCAGCACCTCGTCGACGATCCCGATCACGCCGCCCGACGACACGAGCAGGTGGTCGCGCCGCAGGAACTCGGCGAGCGTCAGTGTGCGCGGCGCCCGCGCGCGGCCGGCCGGATCGATCAGGCACGCATAGCCGCCGGTGGCGACCGCGCGCCGGCTGAGCCCGTTCGCCGAGAATCCGCCCGACGCGATCGCGACGTCGACGCCGTGCCGCAGCAACGCGTCGCCGGCGATGCCGCTGTGTGTCTGCCGGAAGATCAGCCGGATGCCGGCCGCTTCGCGCGCGACCGCATCGATCAGCGCGCGCCCGAGCGCGATCTCGAAATCGTCGGACAGACCGACCGAGATCGTGCGGCCGACGCGGTCGCCGCCGTCGGCCGCGATCGCGAGGCTTTCGCGGCAGCGGTCGAGCGCATCGGACAGGATCGGCTTCAGTTCATCCGCGCGCGGCGTCGGCGCGAGCCCGCGGCCGGTGCGCACGAACAGCGGATCGGCATAGATCACGCGCAGCCGGCCAAGCGCCGCGCTGACCGCCGACTGCGTGAGATCGAGCCGCAGCGCCGCGCGGCTCGCGCCGCCTTCCTCGTACAGCGCCTCGAACACCTTCAGCAGGTTCAGGTCGAGGTCGGCGATATCATCTGCATTCATGACACATATCGTTCTATCGATTTGATCGATGACATCTTATCGATAAAGATGGCGCCATCCCACTCATCGGAGACGCCTATATGTCCACCTCAGTCATCGCCGCGCTGCAGATCGGCGCATCGCCCGCCGGCACGCGCGCCACGCTCGACACGATTCTCGGCTACGAAAGCGCGATCCGCGACAGCGGCGCGTCGCTGGTCGTGCTGCCCGAGGCCGTGCTCGGCGGCTATCCGAAAGGCGAGATCTTCGGCACGCGGCTCGGCTACCGGCTGCCCGAAGGGCGCGACGCGTATGCGCGCTACGCCGCGCAGGCGATCGACGTGCCGGGACCGGAAACCGACGAGCTGGCCGCGCTGTCGCAGCGCACGGGCGCGAGCCTCGTGGTCGGCGTGATCGAGCGCAGCGGGAGCACGCTGTACTGCACGGCGCTGTTCTTCGATCCGCGCGACGGGCTCGTCGCGAAGCACCGCAAGCTGATGCCGACCGGCACCGAGCGGCTGATCTGGGGGCAGGGCGACGGCTCGACACTGCCGGTCGTCGACACCGCCGCCGGCCGCGCGGGCGCCGCGATCTGCTGGGAGAACCACATGCCGCTGCTGCGCTGCGCGATGTACGCGAAAGGCGTGCAGATCTGGTGCGCGCCGACCGTCGACGAGCGCGACGTATGGCAGAGCTCGATGCGGCACATCGCGCACGAGGGGCGCTGCTTCGTCGTGAGCGCGTGCCAGGTGCAGCCGTCGCCGCGCGCGCTCGGCATCGACGTGCCGGGCTGGGACCCGGAGCGGGCGCTGATCCGCGGCGGCAGCGTGATCGTCGGGCCGCTTGGGGACCTGCTGACCGAGCCGCTGATCGGCGAGGCCGGGCTCGTGACCGCGCACGTCGACACCGACGAGCTCGTGAAGGCGCGCTACGACTTCGACGTCGTCGGCCACTACGCGCGTGCGGACGTGTTTTCGCTGCACGTCGACGAGCGGCCGAAGCGGCCGGTGGTGTTCGGCGGGTAACGCAAGCGGGGCCGGGCGCCACCTGGCGCCCGGCAAACGAAGGGGCGGCGGCGTGCGCCCGCCGCCTTGCCGCGTCAGCGCATCGGTGCTTCCGCGATCCGCATGTAGTCGGCGATCCGCCGGCCTTCCATGTCCGGAAACTGCTCGTGCACGGTGATGTCGCCCATCCGCGCGATGTCGAAGGTGCGGAAATCGTCGCGCAGCTCGCACCACGCGCCGATCGTCCAGCGCCCGCCCCAGTAGACGAGCCCGAGCGGCCACACGCGGCGCTGCGAATGCGCGCCGAGCCGGTCGCGATAGTCGAAGCTGACGATGTGGCGCGTGTCGATCGCCTGGTGGATCGCGTCGACCTTCGCGCAAAACGTCTCGTCGATATGGAACGACGGCGCGAATACGGGCAGCCGGTCGAGCGCCGTGCGCTTGTCGGCCGGCATCGCCGACGCGATCTTCGCGAGCGCCGAGCGCGCGCCGCTCGCGAAGCGCGCGCCGCCCCAGGTCTCGAGCATGCGCGCGCCGGTGGCGAGCGCCGCCAGCTCCTCGGCCGTGAACGTGAGCGGCGGCAGGCTCGCGTTGCGGTTCAGCCGGTAGCCAATGCCGGCTTCGCCTTCGATCGGTACCCCTGACAGTTGCAGGTCGCGCACGTCGCGATAGACCGTGCGCGGCGACACCGACAGCCAGTCGGCCAGTTGCTGCGCGGTCGTGAGACGACGCCCGCGCAACAGCTCGGCGATCTGGAACAGGCGGTCGGCACGGCGGGTCATGACAGCACCTCGATTCCTCGGGCGACGGGGACTTCGCGATGATAGCGCCGCGCCGGCCCGCTGACCGCTGCGTTCAGTGGCATTTCGGCGCGTGCAGGCCGACGCGGTTGCCTTCCGTGTCGATCAGATAGCCGACGTAGCCGTAGTTGTTCGGCAGCTCGACGACGGAGCCCTGCACGACGCCGCCCGCGCGCTTCGCGCGTTCGAGCGCCGCGACGACCGATTCGCCGGCGTTCAGGTAGACGAGCACGCCGTTCGCGCTCGGCTTGATCTGCTGCGGATCGAACACGATGCTGCCGCCGGTGCTCGACGCGTCGCGATCGAACGTCGCCATCGGCACGCCGCCGATGACCGCGCGCTGCAACGTGGTTTGCAGCACGGTTTCGTAGAAGCGGATCGCGCGATCGAAATCGAGGGACGGAATGTCGAACCACGCGATCGCGCGTTCCGGGGTGGCAGTGGCAGTTGCAGACGTCATGACGAGCTCCTTGTTGTTCGGGTTCTTGATGGAAACCAGCCTTGCATTGCGCCGGGATTGCAGTGTGGCGGGGGGCTGCTGACAGCGTGCTGTCAGTAGTCATGGCGGTGCTGACAAAAGGCGGCGGTGGCGTCCGGTCGTGCGGGAGCGCCCGCGCGGATGGGAGGCGGCAGGGACGTGCAGGACGGCGGCGTAAAGAAAAACGCCCGGCGGGTGCCGGGCGTCGTCTGGGTGTCAGCAGGCGGCCGCAGCGGCCGGTTCGCGTGTCAGGCGTCGCCTTCCGGCGCGGCCGGGCGTGCCTTCACGCTGCCGGCGATCAGGTCGAAGCGGAACAGTCGGCATTCGAGCGCGCCGTTGAACAGCGGCGTCTTCGCCGATTCGCGCAGCCGCAACTGGCCCGGCAGCGAACGGTCGGACGTCAGCAGGAACGCCTGCCAGCCGGTGAAGCGCTGCTTCAGCGCATCGCCGAGCGCGTTGAAGAACTCGCTGTCCGGCGCGTCGGTGTGCGTGCGCCGGAATGCGTCGTCGTTGCCGCGGTTGCGGCCGGTTTCGCGCACCTCGCCGCGCGCACTGCGGCCGCGCACTTCGATCCGCTCGCCGTACGGCGGGTTCGCGAGGAGGATGCCCGGCCCGTCGCACGGCGGCGTCATCCCGCGCGCGTCGACCTGCTTGAGCCACACCGACGGCACGCCGGCGCGCTCGAGGTTCGCGCGCGCCTTCTCGAGCATGTCGCCGGAAATGTCGCTGCCGTACACGCCGAGCGCGTCGCCGCGCTTGGCCCGTGCCGCGCGCTTCGCGTCGAGCGCCGGAACCTTCAGCCCCTGCCACGCGGTGATGTCGTACTGCTTGAGCTTTTCGAAGCCGAACCGGCGTTCGACGCCGGGCGCCACGCCGAGCGCGATCTGCGCGGCTTCCGCGAGGAACGTGCCGCTGCCGCACATCGGGTCGTACAGCGCGGTGCCGGGCGTCCAGCCCGTCAGGCGCAGGATGCCGGCCGCGAGGTTCTCGCGCAGCGGCGCCGCACCCTTGTCGAGACGCCAGCCGCGCTTGAACAGCGGCTCGCCCGACGTGTCGAGGTACAGCGTGCATTCGTTGACGGTCAGGAACGCGAACACGCGCACGTCCGGCGCCCCGGTGTCGATGCTCGGGCGCGAGCCGGTTTTCTCGCGCATCCGGTCGCAGATCGCATCCTTCACGCGCAGCGTCGTGAATTCGAGGCTTTTCAGCGGCGACTTGATCGCGGTGATGTCGATGCGCAGCGTCTGCGTCGACGCGAACCAGCGTTCCCACGGCTGCTCGAGCGCGAGCGCGTAGACGTCCTGCTCGTTGCGGTACGGGCCGTGCGCGATCTTCAGCAGGATCCGGCTCGCGATCCGCGAATGGAGGTTCGCGGCCATGCCGGCGGCCCAGCCGCCGCTGAAATGGACGCCGCCCGGCACCTGCGCGCCCGCGGTGAACGGCGCGCCGTTCAGGTGGCGGCCGGCGATTTCGGCCAGCTCGGCGGCAAGCGCCGCTTCGAGGCCGCGCGGGCAGGGGGCGAAGAATTCGAACAGGGTGGGCGAGGACATAAGGCGGGTGAGGACGTGCAAAAGTCCACTATTGTACGCGGCGCGGGCGACCGGGGCCGGCGTTTCGGCGCGGCGGCGCCGGCGCGGCCGCCGCTCGCGCGTGCCGGGCGGGCCGGGAAGGCGGCGAGGGGCGGCCGGGCACGCGCCGCCGCGCCGCCGCAGCTCAGTGCGCGCCCGGCTGGCCGGCGCGCGCGGCGGGGTGGGCCGCCGGCCAGAGCAGCGCGAGCGGATTCGACAGCACCGTGCGGACGATCGCGGCGACGAGCGCGCGCACCTTGGTCGGGCGCAGGCTGCGCGAGCGCACGGCCATCGTGAACGCGAGCGCGAAGCTCACGAGCACGTTGAGGATCGCCATGCTCAGCACGCCCGCGCCGGCCCACCACAGCTCGGGCGTGCCGAGCGCACCCTTGCCCAGCACGCCGAGCGCGACCCCGATCGAGCCGGCCGACAGCGTCACGTGCCGCACCTCGAACGGGAACATGAACACGGTGACGATCGCCGGGACGAGGCCGAGCATCAGGCCGAGGCCGACGTTCGCGACCACGCCCGCGACGTTCGACCGGCAGAAGTGCGCGAGCTTCGCGGCGCCGGCCGCGCCGAGTGTCAGGCGCAGCCGGCGGTTGTACGTGAGCGCGTCGCCGACCCGATGCAGCACGAACCAGTTGTCGGCCCAGCCCGCGAGCAGGCTCGACGCCCACAGCAGCACGCCGGTGAGCGCCGCATAGAACGGCGTCGGGCCCAGCAGCGAGAACGAGTGCAGCGTCGCGTGCGCCTTCTCCGGCGAGATCAGGTTCGCGTGCAGCACGTTGCTTGCGAACAACTGCACGAGCAGGCACACCGGCAGCACGACGAGCACGTTGCCGGAAATCGCGGCCGCCTGCGTGCGGATCAGCGCGATCACCGACCCGACGAACGCCTTCACGCCTTCGTCGTGGCCGGTGTCGTCGAGCTCGCGCGCGAGCGTCGGCGCGGTCATCGCGGGCTGCTTGGTCGCGAGCGTGAAGTGCAGGAAGTGCATCAGCATGAAGCTGGCCGCGTAGTTGACGCCCGCGAGCAGCCCTTCGAGCATCGACTGCAGGTGCGCGCCCGTGATCGCGAACTTCACGCACACGGTCGCGACGGTGACGAGGCCGCCGCCCGCGGCCATCCGCAGCATCTTCAGGTACTCGGCGCGGCCGCGCGAAATGTAGTGCTCGCCGGTGTCCGCGTTGGTCTCGACGAGCTTGCGCGCGAACAGCGAGAAGTTGCTGCGCACCAGATGCGCGACGCTCTGGCTGCTCTGGTTCGCGTCGACGAGTTCGGCGGTCAGGTGCGCCATCCCGCGCAGGTCGTCGCGCGCCATCCACGCGTTGAGCAGCATTTCCGCGCGCAGGATGCGCATGCGCATCCGCTCGACCTGGAACACGATGTCGACCGACACGCCGTTGCGGTACAGGTGCGCGAACACGTCGTCGACGGCGATCCGGCATTCGTCGAGCAGCACGCGCAGGTAGTTCACCTCGTGCAGCAGCTTGCTCGGGTCGCCGCCGTCCTCGACGGCCGCGTGCGCGGTCTCGACCGCGAGCATCGCCCGCGTGAGGCGGTAGAACGGCTGCGATTCGAGCGGCTGGCGTTCCAGCGGCTTGCGCGCGTCGTCGTCGGATAGCCGGCTGCGCACCGTCTGCGACAGGCCGGTCGAGCTGATCTGGCAGGTCAGGTTGTGCAGCGCGGCCAGCAGGTCGCGCGAGAACGAGCCGGGCTCGTGGCGCTCTTCGTCGGTGACGTCGAACGAGATCAGCTCGGCGATGCGCGCGAGCAGGTCGTCGGGCAGCGCGTCGATCCATTTCGCGTCCTCGGGCGTCGGGAACATCAGCGTGAACAGCGCCGACAGCTCGCGGCGGTTCGGCGCGGGCGGGATCAGCGACGAGTCGATCCGCTCGAACAGCGCGCCGAAGAAGCCCGAATGCACGGGCATGCCGGCATCGCACAGCAGCGAGATGCCGTCGCACTCGCGCAGGATGCCGCGCAGGATGCGCGCCGCGTGGGCTTTCCACGCGGGGTTGCGATCGAGTACGTGGAACAGGTAGCGCAGCCGCGCATGGGCCGGATACGCGCGGGTGTCGGCGTCGCGCTCGGCCGGCGCGTCCTGCACGGTGCCGTTGCGGCGCAGCCAGTGCGCGAGCTCGATCAGCCATTCGCTGCGCTCGGCGTACGACGCGTCGGCATCGGCATTGGCGAGCAGCGCATCGAGCTGGTGACCGGCATTGCGCGACGCGCGCCACTTCTTGATCAGGGTCGTCAGGGAACGAAACATAAACGGAATAGCGAAAGCCCGGGACGGGCGGGTTCGGGATGCCGGCCGGGGAAACGGCGCGGCGCCGGTGAGAACGGGTAAGACGGGGCCGGTGGCCGGACGATGCGCGGCAACCCGCGATGCGGCTGCCCCGCCGCGGTGCACGCGGTTCGCGTGCGGGCGCCGGGAGGCACGGCGGTCGGGTCGAACGCGGCCCGGCGCCGCTGACTGGCGCGCACGACGAACGGCGCGAGCCTGAAAGTGCGTAGGATCGTCAATCGGGCCGGAAAACGCAAGCCGACCGCATTGCATGGCGCGGGTTCCGGCGGCTTTTGACAAAGAATGTCATGGCCGTCCGGCCGATGCGCGCGGTGCGCGAGGCCGGCTGCGGCGGCGTGCTGCCCGCGTTCGGCTTTCCGCGTGTGCGACTGGATGCGCCGCGCGATTCGACACCGCGCACGCGAACGCCGTGTCGAACGTCCGCCTGCGCGCCGTCGCGTTCGCTTATGCGCCGGACTTGCCCGTCGCGCCGGCGTCGCCGCCGGCCGTCGGGTTGGCCGGGCACGGCACGACCGGCGCGGCGGCCGTCTTGCCGCCGGGCGCGGCCGCCGCGCCGCGGCGGGCGGCCATCGCGCGCACGGCGTCCGCGGCCTGCGCGGCAATCACGTCGAGCGCGCGCCGGTGGCCGGCGACGAGCGCGTCGTAGCCGTCCGCGACCGGTTCCGCGACGCTCGTGCGGCAGGTCATCACGGCCTGCGAGGCCAGCGAGCGCACGCTCCAGACGGCGTCGATCGCCGCGCGCTTGCCCGGCCACGACTCGAAGCGCTGCACGTTCACGCTGATGCGGTACACGGGCACGCCGGCCGGATACGCGGAATTCGCGACGTCGATCGTGCCCAGCTGCGCGGCCAGATCGTCCGACAGCGCGCGGCGGATCTCGTCGGCGGGCGGCGACGCCCAGCGTTCCTGCTCGAGCACGTCGACCTGCGCGGCGTTCTTCTGCACGACCAGCTGGCTCTTCGCGACCTGCTCGGGCACGCCGACCGACGGCACCTCGATCAGGAACGCCGGGTTGGCCGGTGCGGTGCGCAGCGGCGCCGCGGCGTCGGCCGGGCTGAGCGTGTAGAACCGCGCGGGCGGCGAGCTGCACGCGGCGAGCGCGAGTGCGGCGAAGACTGCCGCCGCGCCGCTCGCGAAACCGTTCACGCGTGTCGTCATTGTTTATCTCCTGGCTTGCCCTTGAGCAGCGATTCGGGGTGGCGCTCCAGATAATCGGCGAGCGCGTTCAGCGATTGCAGCGTGCGCGTGAGCTCCTTCAGCGCGCCGCGCACGTCGGACTGCAGCGGCGAATCCTGCTGCAGCGTCGCTTCGGCGGTCGAGAAGGTCTGCTTCGCGGCCGACAGCGTGTCGCGCGCTTCCGGCGCGACCTGCGTGTCGAGCTGCTTGAACAGCTTGTCGGCGTTCGACAGCGCGCTGTTCAGGTTCGCGCCGATCTGGTCGAACGGCACCTTGTCGAGCTTCTTCGCGATGTCGGCGACCTGCAGCTGCAACTCGTCGAGCGTGTTCGGCACGGTCGGCAGCTCGAGCGGCTGGCGGGCCGTGTCGATCTTCACGGCCGGCGCCTTCGGGAAGAAGTCGAGTGCGACGTACAGCTGGCTCGTCAGCAGGTTGCCGGTGCGCAGCTGGCCGCGCAGCCCGTGCTGGACGAGCCGCTCGACGATCTCGCGCCGCGCCGGTTCGCCCTTGCTCTCGATCGTCTCGCGGAAGCGACGGCCGAGGCGTTCCGGATACACGTTGATCGTCACCGGCATCAGGAAGTTCTTCGTCTTCGGATCGAAGTCGATGCCGATGTTCGTCACTTCGCCGAGCACGATGCCGCGGAAATCGACCGGCGCGCCGACGGCGAGCCCGCGCAGCGACTGGTTGAAGTTCATCACGACCTGCAGCGGCTGGCCGTCCGGGTCGCGCATCGCGTCGCCCTCGTCGGAGCCGAGACGGAACGTCGTGTTGTTCGGCGCGGTCGTGCCGGTGCCCTGGTTCGGCGGCGTCTGGAACGCGATGCCGCCGAGGATCACGGTCGCGAGCGACTGCGTGTTCAGCTTCAGGCCGCTCGAATCGAGCCGCAGATCGACGCCGCTCGCCTGCCACCAGCGCGTGTTCAGCCCGACGTACTGGTCGTACGGCGCATTGACGAACACGTTGAACGTCACGCCGGTGCCGTCCTTGTCGAGCGAGAAGCCGACCACCTGGCCGACCTGCACGCGGCGGTAGTAGACCGGCGAGCCGATGTCGACCGAGCCGAGCGAATCGCCGCGCAGCACGTACTGCGTGCCTTTCTGGTCGCCCGTGACGGCGGGGGGCGTCTCGAGGCCGGTGAAGTCGGTCAGCGTGTCCTGGCCGTGACCCGCGTCGACGCCGATGTACGCGCCGGACAGCAGCGTGCCGAGCCCCGACACGCCGGTCGCACCGACGCGCGGCCGCACGATCCAGAAGCGCGAGCCCTTGACCGCGAAATCCTCGGCCTCCTTCTTGAGCTGCACCTGGACCAGCACGCGCGACAGGTCTTTCGACAGCTTGATCGTCTTGACCGTGCCGATCTCGACGTCCTTGTACTTGACCTGGGTCTTGCCCGGCTCGAGCCCTTCGGCGCTGTGGAAGCTGATCGTGATTTCCGGGCCGCGCTCGCGCACGGACTTGATCACGAGGCCGATGCCGATCAGCGCGGCGATCAGCGGCACGAGCCAGACGAGCGACGGCAGCCAGCCGCTTTTCGTCGAGATCGTCGGATCGGGCGGCCGGGGCGCGTCGTGCTGCGGGCCTTGTGGACTATTCATGGTGATTCCCTGAGGTTTCGACTGGATCCCAGATCAGGCGGGGATCGAACTGCATCGACGCGAGCATCGTCAGGATCACGACCGAGCCGAACGCGAGCGCGCCGGGGCCGGCCGTGATGACGGCGAGCGAACGGAAATGGACGAGCGCGACGGTCAGCGTCACGACGAAGATGTCGAGCATCGACCAGCGGCCGATGCGCTCGACGATCCGGTAGAGGCGCGTGCGCTGCAGCGGCCGCCACGCGGCGCGGCGCTGCGCGCTGGTGACGAGGATCGTCAGCACGCCGAGCTTGAGCATCGGCACGAGGATGCTGGCGACGAACACGACGACGGCGAGCGGCCAGTCCCCGGACGTCCAGAAATAGATGACGCCGCTCATGATCGTGTCCTGCTGCGACCCGACGATCGACGACGTGCGCATGATCGGCAGCAGGTTCGCCGGAATGTAGAGGATCGCGGCTGCGAGCAGCAGCGCCCACGTGCGCATGATGCTGTTCGGTGTGCGCACGTGCAGCGCGCTGCCGCAGCGCGCGCAATGCGCGTGCGGCTGGTCGATCGTCTGCACGAGCCCGCACGCGTGGCAGCTGGCATAGCCCTCGCGGGCGGCGGTCGGCGTGGGGCGCGTCATCGGCGGGGCGCGTCCGGCAGCGGCGCGGCGGGGTCGGGCCGCCCGGGCGTGCGGCCGGCGCGCAGGTCGTCGGCGATGTCCCACACCGTGCGCGGGTCGAACATCAGCACGACGGCGGTCATCAGCGTGAGCGCGCCGAACGCGAACAGCGCCGCGTCGGGCACGACGCGCGCGAGGCTCACCATCTTCACGATCGTGACCACGATGCCGAGCATGAACACCTCGATCATCCCCCACGGCCGCACGAACTGGATCGTGCGCAGCACGAGGTTGAGGCCGGGCGGCACGACGCCGCGGCGGAGCGGCAGCAGCACGTAAAGCAGCGCGGCCATCTCGACGAGCGGGAACAGCACGGTCGAGCAGAACACCATCACGCCGACGATCGCCATGTCCTGATGCCACAGCGTGTCGATCGCGCCGATCAGCGTCGTCTGTACGCGCGTGCCGTTCAGGTCCATTTCGAGGATCGGGAACGTCTGCGCGATGATGAACGTGACGAGCGCCGCGACCGCCAGCGCGGTGATGCGCTCGATCTGCGTGGTGCTGTTGCGATAGAGCAGCGCGTCGCAGCGCGGACAGCGCGCGATCTCGCGGCCGGCGAGGCGCGGTTTATGCAACAGTGCGTCGCATTCGTGGCAGGCAATCAGGTCGTATCGTTGCATGGAAAAGGCGGTGTCGCGACGGCCGGGGGAACGCGTCGACGGGGCCGGAACCCGCGCCAATCTTACCAAAAGGGCTTTTTCGGTGGGTCAAGGATCGTGAGTTTCGTGACCGGTCGGTAACATGGCGGGAAGCCGTCAGCCGGCTGGCGCGCCTGTCCTCAGAGTCCGCGCGCGTCAAAAGGTTGCGGTAGCATGGCGCCCTTGACGTGCGTCGGACGAATTGACCGGCGCAGCCGTTCGCTGAACTGAGGAACCCAAGATGGCATCGAAATCGCCGCCGGCCGTGCCGGCACGCTACGCGCACACCGCGATCGCACTGCACTGGCTGATCGCGCTGCTGATCGTCTGCGGCTTCGCGCTCGGCTGGGTGATGACGGACATCCCCGGCTTCACGCCGACCAAGCTGAAGTATTTCTCGTGGCACAAGTGGATCGGCGTGACGGTGTTCGCGCTGGCCGTCGTGCGCATGCTGTGGCGGGCGACCCACGTGCCGCCGCCGCTGCCGGGCAACACGCCGGCGTGGCAGCGCGCGGCGTCGCACGGCGTGCACATGCTGTTGTACGTGCTGATGATCGCGATCCCGGTGACCGGCTACCTGTATAGCTCGGCGTCGAACATCCCGGTCGTCTATCTCGGCATCGTGCCGCTGCCGCGCCTGATCGACCCCGATCCGGTGCTCAAGGAAACCTTCAAGACGCTGCACGTCTCTTTGAATTACATTCTGCTTGCGCTCGTCGCGATGCACGTGCTCGCGGCGCTCAAGCACCAGCTGTTGGACCGCGACGGCCTGTTGTCGCGCATGCTTCCCTTTGCCAAATGAAGGATCCCATGAAAGTGTCTTTCTCCCGCTCCATGCTGACCGCGTTCGCCGCGGCGGCGCTTGTCGCGTCGGGCGCGGCGCACGCCGACGTCGATCTCGCGAAGAGCAAGGTGTCCGCCGTGTCGAAGCAGATGAACGTGCCGACCGAAGGCGCGTTCAAGAAGTTTTCCGCGCAGGTGAAGTTCGACCCGGCGAAAGCGGCGCAGGGCAGCGCGCAAATGACGATCGACGTCGCGAGCTTCGACCTCGGCGACAAGATGTACAACGACCAGGTCGCCGGCAAGGACTGGTTCGACGCGAAGACCTATCCGCAGGCGACCTTCGTGTCGTCGGCGATCGCGCCGGCCGGCGGCAACAAGTACAACGTGACCGGCAAGCTGACGATCAAGGGCAAGGCCGAGACCGTCACGGTGCCCGTCACGGTCGCGCAGAACGGCGCGACGCAGACGTTCGACGGCGTACTGCCGATCAAGCGTTCGGCCTTCAACGTCGGCACCGGCGAGTGGAAGGACACGTCGATCGTCGCGGACGAAGTGCAGATCAAGTTCCATCTCGTTGCCACGAAGTAAGCGGCGGGTTGCCGCGTCAACTGAATGCCGCGCGAGGGCGCGGCGCCGTTCCCAGGAGAAAAAGTTTGAAAAAGCATCTGATCATCGCCGCCGGCGCGCTGGCCGCTTCGCTGTCGTTCTCGGCCTTCGCCGAAAGCGCGACCTACCAGTTCGACCCGAGCCACACGTACCCGAGCTTCGAGGCTGACCACTTCGGCGGCCTGTCGGTCTGGCGCGGCAAGTTCGACAAGTCGAGCGGCACCGTGACGCTCGATCGCGCGGCGAAGACCGGCACGGTCGACGTGACGACCGACATCGCGTCGATCCACACGGGCAGCGCGAAGCTCGACGAGCACCTGCAGACGGCCGAATTCTTCGATGCGGCGAAGTTCCCGCAGGCGAACTACAAGGGCACGATCAAGTTCGACGGCGACAAGCCGGTGTCGGTGGTCGGCAACCTGACGCTGCATGGCGTCACGAAGCCGCTGACGCTGAAGATCGATTCGTTCAAGTGCATGCCGCACCCGATGCTCAAGCGTGAAGTGTGCGGCGTCGACGCGGTCGGCGAATTCAGCCGCGACGATTTCGGCCTCGACTACGGCAAGCAGTACGGCTTCAAGATGAAGACGAAGCTGCTGATCACGGCCGAAGCGGTCAAGCAGCAGTAAGATTTGCCGGCGAGGCCGGCCGTCGCGCCGGCCGCCGCGGGCCAACCGCCGCGCTCCCGTTACCGGGGCGCGGCGGTTTTTTTTGCGCGCCTATAATCGCCCGAGCGCCGCATGTGGCCAAGCGGATCGCGCAGCGCCGGGCAGGCCGACGGCGCGACGGCGGCCGCCCCGAACAGAACGTACAACGACAAGGAGATCGCCGATGCATGCCGTCACGCAGTCCAGCTCCATTGCCTCGTCGCCGCGCGTGTGGCGCGCGGTGGTCGCCGCATCGATCGGCAACGCGCTCGAGTGGTTCGATCTCGTCGTCTACGGCTTTTTCGCGGTGACGATCTCGAAGCTGTTCTTCCCGGCCGGCAGCGACACCGTGTCGCTGCTGCTCACGCTCGGCACGTTCGGCGTGTCGTTCTTCATGCGCCCGCTCGGCGCGATCGTGCTCGGCGCGTATGCCGACCGCGCGGGCCGCAAGGCCGCGCTCACGCTGTCGATCCTGCTGATGATGGCCGGCACGCTGATCATCGCGGTGCTGCCGACCTACGGGACGATCGGCGTCGCCGCGCCGCTGATCCTCGTCGCCGCGCGGCTGATGCAGGGCTTCTCGGCCGGCGGCGAGTTCGGCAGCGCGACCGCGTTCCTCGCCGAGCACGTGCCGGGCCGGCGCGGCTTCTTCGCGAGTTGGCAGGTCGCGAGCCAGGGGCTCACGACGCTGCTCGCCGCGGGCTTTGGCACCGTGCTGAACGCGCAACTCACGGCCGACCAGATGGCGTCGTGGGGCTGGCGCGTGCCGTTCTTCTTCGGTCTGTTGCTCGGGCCGGTCGCGTACTACATCCGCACCAAGGTCGACGAGACGCCCGAATTCCTCGCGGCCGAAGGCACCGCGAACCCGCTGCGCGATACGTTCGCGACGCACAAGGCGCGTCTCGTGGCCGCGATGGGCGTGGTCGTGCTCGGCACCGTCGCGACCTATCTCGTGCTGTTCATGCCGACCTACGGCGTGAAGCAGCTCGGCCTCGCGCCGTCCGCCGCATTTGCGGCGATTCTCGTCGTCGGCGTGATCCAGATGGCGTTCGCGCCGCTCGTCGGCCACTGGTCGGATCGTTACGGCCGCGTGCGCGTGATGATCGCGCCGGCCGTCGGCATTCTCATGCTGATCTACCCGGCGTTCGCGTATCTCGTCGCGCATCCGGGCTTCGGCACGCTGATCGCGCTGCAGGTGCTGCTCGCGTTCCTGATGACCGGCTACTTCGCGGCGCTGCCGGGGCTGTTGTCCGAAGTGTTCCCGGTGCAGACGCGCACGACCGGGATGTCGCTCGCGTACAACGTCGCGGTGACGATCTTCGGCGGCTTCGGGCCGTTCATCATCGCGTGGCTGATCCGCGAGACGGGGATGAAGACCGCGCCGAGCTTCTACCTGATGTTCGCGGCCGTGCTGAGCCTCGCGGCGCTGGTCGTGCTGCGGCGGCGGTTCGGGTTTCGGTGAAACGGGGCGGGCGGCGCGTCAGTTGTCGCCGCGCTCGCATACCGGCTGCGCCGGCATCAATTGCGCGGGCGCGGCGATGGTCCGCACCGGGCGGCCGGCGAGCGCATTGAGCGCCTGCCGGAGCTGCCAGTCGGCGGCCGTGCCGAAGGCGCGCTGCGGCAGCGCCGCGCTCCTTGCCGTATCGACCTTCGCGCGCACGCGCTCGTCGCGCCGCCTCTGCCGCGCCTTGCGCACCTGCGCGAACGGATCGGGCGCTTGCCGGTCCGCGTACGGCGCGCGCGAGAGATCGACTTCGCGATACCACAGCAACACGCCGTCGACGTCCGCATCTTGGCGCGGCGGCACGAGCCAGTTCGGTACGACGCCGTAACCATCCATCGGGCAGCCGTTCGGCCGCAGGTTGCGCGCGAACGTGAAATTCAGGCGCGTGCCGTCGATCAGGTCGACGCCCGTCTGCGCGAGCCCTTTCCCGTAGGTCGGCATGCCGAGCAGTTGCGCGCGGCCGAGATCCTTCAGCGCCGCCGCGGTTGCTTCGGCGGCCGACGCGCTCTGCCCGTCGACGAGCACGACGAGCGGCACGGTGCGCCACCAGTCGTCGGCCTGCAGCGGCGCGAGCGGATCCTGCCCGCGCATGACGGGCAGTTCGTAGTCGGGCCAGTTGGTCGTGTAGCGGCGGCGGTGCGTGCCGTCGCGCTCGACCGTCACCATCGCGGTGCGGTCGCGTCCCGCGAACAGCGCGGTGATGCCGATCGCCGCATTGAGCGCGCCGCCGCCGTTGATGCGCAGGTCGAGGATCAGCTGTTTCACCGGCGGGCCCGCGCGGCGCGCGGCCTGCACCGCGTCGATATAGTCGCCGACCGCCGGCTCCGGGAAGCTCGACAGCCGCGTGTACAGGACGTCGCCGTCGAGCCGCTTCGCGGTCGCCGGATGCGGTTTGACGATCGCGCGCACGGGCGCGAAGCTCAGCACCGCATGCGTCGGGCCGCGCTGCACCGTGAGCTTCAGCGGCACGCCCGCGTCGCCCTTCGTGAGCTTCGTCAGCGCGCTGCCGTCGAGGCCGACGACGCTCTTGTCGTTCATCGCGACGACGAGATCGTCGGGCCGCACGCCGGCCTTTTCGGCCGGCGCATCGGGAATCACGTCGATGATGTGCAGCCCGTCGGGCCGCGTCTCGAACACGATCCCGATGCCCGGCGTGCCGTCGCGCGCGCGCCGCTCGTCGTCGCGCCGTTCCTGCTCTTCCTTCGCGTTGAAGAAGCGCGCGTACGGCAGCGTCTTGATGCCTTCGTGGGTGGCGGCGTCGAGTAGCGCGCCGATGTCGACGTCGGTCAGGTGTTGCCGCTTCAGCACTTCGACGGCCGCCTTCAGTTCGCAGAGTTGCCGCTCCCAGTCGGGCGGGCAGGGCGACGGCGGTTGGGTGGCGGGCACCGAAGCGGCGGCGGGTGAAGCGGCAGGCAGCGAAGCGGCGGGCGGCGCGGATGCCGGTTGCGCACCGACGAGCGGCGCATACGGGAACGTGGCCGCGGCGGCTGCGCAGACGATGAGGCGACGAACGACAGGCATGGGAAGCATCATCGGAACCGCACGTTCGGACGGGTGACGAGGGGGCTTGCCCGGTTCACGCGCGCGGCCGGCATGCGGCGGGGCAGGGCGGTGACGATTGTAGCCGACGCTCGCGACGGCGCCGATCGAGCCGTTTGCGTGCCGCATGGCGGCGGCCCGCCCATAAAAAAACCGGCCCAAACGGGCCGGTTTTGCTTCGATGCCGAAACGGCGTGGCGCTCAAACCTGCGCGCCCGCGTTCGGATCGTCCGGATCGTGCGCGGTCTTCTTGTCCTTGATCAGGTCTTCGCGCTTGATGCCGAGCCACATCGCGAGCGAGCCCGCGACGAACACCGACGAGTAGATGCCGAACATGATGCCGACCGTCAGCGCGAGCGCGAAGTAGTGCAGCGTCGGGCCGCCGAAGAAGAACATCGACAGCACCATCATTTCCGTCGACGTGTGCGTGATGATCGTGCGCGACATCGTGGTCGTGATCGCGTGGTTGATCACTTCCTGCACGCTCATCTTGCGTTCGCGGCGGAACGTTTCCCGGATCCGGTCGAAGATGACGACCGACTCGTTGACCGAGTAGCCGAGCACCGCGAGGATCGCCGCGAGCACCGCCAGCGAGAACTCCCACTGGAAGAACGCGAAGAAGCCGAGAATGATCACGACGTCGTGCAGGTTGGCGATGATGCCCGCCACCGCGTACTTCCATTCGAAGCGGAACGACAGGTAGATCACGATGCCGATCACGACGCACGCGAGCGCGAGCAGCCCGTCGGTCGCGAGCTCGCGGCCGACCTGCGGGCCGACGAACTCGACGCGCTGCAGCGTGACGTCCGGGCTCTGCGCCTTCAGCGCGCCCATCACCTGGTCGCTCTGCTGCGCGGACGTGAGGCCTTCCTTCAGCTGCAGGCGGATCAGCACGTTGCGCGACGTGCCGAAGTTCTGCACCTGCGCGTCGGCGTAGCCGAGCTTGCCGAGCGTCGCGCGCACGGGCTCGAGCTCCGCGGCCTGCTGGTACTGCACCTCGATCACCGTCCCGCCAGTGAATTCGACGGACAGGTGCAGCCCGCGGTGGAACAGGAAGAACACGGCGGCGAGGAACGTGACCAGCGAGATCACGTTGAACACCAGCGCGTGCCGCATGAACGGAATGTCTTTACGGATGCGGAAAAATTCCATGGCTTCGTCTCCGGGGCCTTATTGGGTCGAGCCCGGTTTCTTCGGCGACACGCGTTGCTGCGCGCGGTTGCGCAACTGCGGCTTGCCGGCGCGCGGCACGTTGCCCTTCGCCGGGGCGGCGAGCTTCGCGGCGCGCGCGGTGTCGGTCGATTCGTCCGCGTCGGTGAACGACGCGGCGGCCGCCGCGCCTTCCGGCTTCCACACCTGGCCGATCGCGAGCGACTTCAGTTTCTTGCGGCCGCCGTACCAGAGGTTGACGATCCCGCGCGAGAAGAACACCGCGGAGAACATCGACGTCAGGATGCCGAGGCAGTGCACGATCGCGAACGCGCGAACCGGGCCCGAGCCGAACGCGAGCAGCGCGAGGCCGGCGATCAGCGTCGTGACGTTCGAGTCGAGAATCGTCGCCCATGCATGCGCGTAGCCGGCCTGGATCGCGAGCTGCGGCGGCTGGCCGGCGCGCAGTTCTTCACGCACGCGCTCGTTGATCAGCACGTTCGAGTCGATCGCCATACCGAGCGCGAGCGCGATGGCCGCGATACCGGGCAGCGTCAGCGTCGCCTGCATCAGCGACAGCACGGCGACGAGCAGCAGCAGGTTCACCGACAGGCCGATCACCGACACCACGCCGAACAGCATGTAGTACGCGATCATGAACACGGCGATCGCGCAGAAGCCCCAGATCACCGAGTGGATGCCCATCTTGATGTTGTCCGCGCCGAGGCTCGGGCCGATCGTGCGTTCCTCGATGATGTCCATCGGCGCGGCGAGCGAACCGGCGCGCAGTAGCAGCGCGAGGTCGGCCGCGGCCTGCGGCGTCGGTTGGCCCGTGATCTGGAAGCGGTCGCCGAGTTCGGACTGGATCGTCGCGACCGTCAGCACTTCGCCCTTGCCCTTCTCGAACAGCACCATCGCCATCGGCTTGCCGATGTTCTCGCGCGACACCGTGCGCACCGCGCGGCCACCCGCGGAATCGAGGCGGATGTTGACCGACGGACGCTGGTGTTCGTCGAAGCCGGCCGATGCGTCGATGATGCGGTCGCCGGTGAAGATCACGTCCTTCTTCAGCAGCACGGGCGCCTGGTTGCCTTGCGTGAACAGCTCCTCGCCCGGCGGCACGGGGTCGTTCGGGTTCGGGTGCGTGTTGATCGGGTCGGCGAGGCGCGCCTCGAGCGTCGCGGTGCGGCCGATGATGTCCTTCGCCTTCGCGGTGTCCTGCACGCCCGGCAGTTCGACGACGATGCGGTCGCTGCCTTGCTGCTGCAGGATCGGCTCGGACACGCCGAGCTCGTTCACGCGGTTGTGGAGCGTCGTCAGGTTCTGCTTGAGCGCGGCGTCCTCGACGGCCTTCTGCACGGCCGGCGTGAACGTGCCGACGACTTGCGTGCCGCCGCCGCCGGGCTGGGTCGCCCATTGCAGCTCGGTGATCGACGCGGCGAGCACCTTGCGGGCGTCTTCCGCCGTCTGCGCGTCGCTGAAGTTGACGACCACGGACTGCTCGACGCGGCTCACGCCGCCGTCGCGGATGTTCTTGTCGCGCAGCAGCGTGCGTGCGTCGGACGCGTCGGAGTCGAGCTTCTTCGTGAGCGCGCCCGTCATGTCGACCTGGAGCAGGAAGTGCACACCGCCGCGCAGGTCGAGGCCGAGATACATCGGCAGCGCGTGTAGCGCGGTCAGCCAGCGCGGCGACGCGCTCTGCAGGTTCAGTGCGACGACGTACTGCGGATCGTTCGGGTCGGTGTTCAGCGATTTCTGCAGCAGGTCCTTGACGCGCAGCTGCGTATCGGTGTCCTTCAGGCGCACGCGGATGTTCGCGCCGGTCGCCGTGTTCTCGAAGGTGATGTCGTCCGGCTTGATCTGCGCGGACGCGAGCGCCGATTCGACCTGGGTCAGCGTGGTCGAGTCGAGCTTGACCGTGGCCTTGCCGCTCGACACCTGCACCGCCGGCGCTTCGCCGAAGAAGTTGGGCAATGTGTACAGAAGGCCGATGGCGAGCGCCACGACCATCACGACATATTTCCAGAGTGGGTAACGATTCATGAGGGGGCCGAACGGGTGGTTGGCGTGAAAGCGTCGCGTCCGGCGCCGCGGCGGCCCGCTCTCTCAGGCGGGCACGTCGCGGGGAGCCGGACGCTCGGTGTAAGCCTTACAGCGACTTGATCGTGCCCTTCGGCAGAATGGTCGTGACGGCAGCCTTCTGCACGGTGATTTCGGTGCCTTCGGCGATTTCGACGCCGATGTAGCCTTCGGTGACCTTCGTCACCTTGCCGACGAGGCCGCCGCTCGTGACGACTTCGTCGCCCTTCGCCATGGCCGCGAGCATGTTGCGGTGTTCCTTCTGGCGCTTCATCTGCGGACGAATCATGATGAAGTACAGCACCGCGAACATCAGGATGAGCGGCAGGAAGCTCATCAGGCTCGATTCGGCGCCACCGGCACCTTGCGCGAAGGCATTGGAAATGAACGGCACGTTGGTCTCTCCGTAGGGGAAGATCGAAAAATAAGCCGGTTATTCTACCACCGGCCCCATGCGCAAACGGCGCAGCAAATGCGCTTGCGGATCAAGCTGTTAAAGCATGATCCGATACCGTTGCGACTTGTCTGGAAAGGCAATTGTAATGTTTGGCGGCCCCGTCCGGCGGTTGGATCGGGTTTTTTGGTGCGTGTCCCATCGGATATGGCTTTATTTTAGGTCGTGTCCTATGGGGCGGCCCGTCAGTCGACCCCTCTGGCCCGATCCTCCGCGAAACGCTGCCGGAATGCGTCGAACGTATGCGTCTCGATCGCGTCGCGGATCTCGCTCATCAGCTGCAGGTAGTAGTGCAGGTTGTGGATCGTGTTCAGCTGTGCGCCGAGGATCTCGCCGACCCGGTGCAGGTGATGCAGGTAGCCGCGCGAGAAATTCTGGCAGGTGTAGCACGAGCAGGTCGAATCGAGCGGCTTCAGCGAATTCTTGTGCGTTGCGTTGCGGATCTTCACGTCGCCGAAGCGCGTGAAGAGCCAGCCGTTGCGCGCGTTGCGGGTCGGCATCACGCAGTCGAACATGTCGATGCCGTTCGCGACGCCCTCGACCAGGTCCTCCGGCGTGCCGACGCCCATCAGGTAGTGCGGCTTGTTGGCCGGCAGCTTCGGGCCCACGTGGCGCAGCACGCGCATCATGTCTTCCTTCGGCTCGCCCACCGACAGCCCGCCGATCGCGAGGCCGTGGAAACCGAGTTCGGCGAGGCCCGCGAGCGATTCGTCGCGCAGGTCCTCGAACATCCCGCCCTGGACGATCCCGAACAGCGCGTTCGGGTTGCCGAGCCGGTCGAATTCGTCGAGCGAGCGCTTCGCCCAGCGCAGCGACATGCGCATCGAGTCGGCCGCTTCCTTGTGCGTGGTCGGCACGCCGTTGGTCGCGTACGGCGTGCATTCGTCGAACTGCATCACGATGTCCGAGTTCAGCACCTTCTGGATCTGCATCGACACTTCCGGCGACAGGAACAGCTTGTCGCCGTTGATCGGCGACGCGAACGTGACGCCGTCCTCGGTGATCTTGCGCAGGTCGCCGAGCGAGAACACCTGGAAGCCGCCCGAGTCGGTCAGGATCGGCTTGTTCCAGCCCATGAAGCCGTGCAGGCCGCCGTGCGCGTCGATCGTGTCGAGGCCCGGGCGCAGCCACAGGTGGAACGTGTTGCCGAGGATGATCTGGGCCTTGATCTCGTGCAGCTCGCGCGGCTGGATCGCCTTCACGGTGCCGTACGTGCCGACCGGCATGAAGATGGGCGTCTCGACCGTGCCGTGATTGAGCTTCACGCGGCCGCGGCGCGCGTGGCCGTCGGTCGTCAGCAATTCGAATTCGAGCCCGTTGGCCGGGCGGTCCTGCACGGGGGCGTGCGTATCGTGGGATGAACCTTCGGTCATCGTGTTGTTCTCCTCGCTACCGGAAAAAGCTCTGCATGGGACCGGAGTATGCGCTGAAGCGCTGACTCCGGATCGCAAGCCCGGCGCATGTTGGAAACGCCGCCGGGAATCCGGTGGCGGGAAAAAGCGGGTGCGCGCCAGAGTAGCGCACGCAACGCAAAAAAGGGCGCGGTGGCCGTGCGACGCGCTGGCCGTCGTGCGCATCAAGCCCATGCTGCGGACTGCGCTTACGCGCCCGACGTCTCCGGCGTGTCGCGCCGCGTGAGCAGCATCGCGTCGCCGTAGCTGAAGAACCGGTAGCGTTCGGCGATCGCGTGCCGGTACGCGGCGCGGATCGTCTCGACGCCCGCGAACGCGGACACCAGCATCAGCAGCGTCGATTTCGGCAGGTGGAAATTCGTGACGAGCCGGTCGACCACGCGGAAACGGTAGCCGGGCGTGATGAAGATGTCGGTTTCGGCCTGCGTCGCCGCGAGCGCGCGGCCCGCTTCGTCGGCACTGCGCGCCGCGGCTTCGAGCGCGCGCATCGACGTCGTGCCGACCGCGATCACGTTGCCGCCGCGTGCGCGGGTCGCGGCGATCCTGTCGACGAGCGACTGCGGCAGGTCGTACCACTCGCTGTGCATCTTGTGCTCGGCGATGTTGTCGACGCGCACCGGCTGGAACGTGCCGGCGCCGACGTGCAGCGTCAGCGTCGCGCGCTCGACGCCCATCGCGTCGAGCTTCTCCAGCAGCGGCTGATCGAAATGCAGCCCGGCCGTAGGCGCTGCGACCGCGCCCGGATTGCTCGCGTAGACAGTCTGGTAGCGCGTTTCGTCGGTCGCGTCGGGATCGTGCTCGATATACGGCGGCAGCGGCAGGCGGCCGTACTGTTCGATCAGGTCCAGGCACGGCGCGGGGAAGTGCAGCGTGAAGAACGGCTCGACGCGCTCGCCGACCGTCACGTCGAACGCGTCGGCCAGACGCAGCGTCGTGCCGGCGCCCGGCGACTTGCTCGCGCGGATCTGCGCGAGCGCCGTGTGCGTGCCGGTCACGCGCTCGATCAGTACCTCGATCTTGCCGCCGCTGGCCTTCTGGCCGAAGAAACGCGCCTTCAGCACCTTGGTATCGTTGAACACGAGCAGGTCGCCGGGCGCGATGCACGCCGGCAGCTCGGCGAAATGGCGGTCGACGAGGCGTGCGGGCTCGACGGTGCGATCCACCTCGAGCAGGCGGCTCGCGGTGCGATCGGGCAGCGCGGTTTGTGCAATCAGCTCGGGCGGCAGATTGAAATCGAAATCGGAAAGCGTGAA
This sequence comes from Burkholderia sp. BCC0398, assembly GCF_902833245.1. Lineage (NCBI taxonomy): Bacteria > Pseudomonadati > Pseudomonadota > Betaproteobacteria > Burkholderiales > Burkholderiaceae > Burkholderia > Burkholderia sp. BCC0398. The sequence continues at coordinate 201,777 of NZ_CADFEM010000002.1, read as the reverse complement.
CATGCGGGCTGGTTCGAAGCGGCCGGCGGGCGTCGCCGGCAGGGCGGAAACGCGTAATTGGGGCGCGCGAGCCGCTATGATGACGGGATGCGCGGCCTGGCCGGCGTCGTTCGTTCGGACGACGTGAAAGCCGCTATTGTACTTGCCTTGCGAAGCACCCAGACGATCCGATGCCTGTGTCACCACGCCGTTCCCCCGCTGCCGTTGCCGATTCCGCCGATCCGTTCGACGCGGACGATGCCGCCACGCCCGCGCCGGCCGCATCGGGCCCCGGCGCGCGCCGCACCGGCCCGAAGCGCGGCGCCGACGGCCGGCTCGCGCAGCCCGCGGCCGCCGCGCCCGACGCCGACGGCGCCGCCGCGAGCGACGAAGCCGGCGCGGCCGGTGCGAAGCGCAAGAAAAAGGCAGTCGCCGACAAGCCCGTGAAAACCGCCGACAAGCTCGCGAAGCTCGGCCTCACGCGTTCGATCGATCTCGTGCTGCACCTGCCGATGCGCTACGAGGACGAGACCACGCTCACGCCGATCGGCGAGTTGCTGCCGGGCGGCATCGCGCAGACCGAAGGTGTCGTGTTCGACAACGAGGTCGCGTATCGGCCGCGCCGCCAGCTCGTCGTGAAGATCCAGGACGACGACGGCGAGCAGCTCGTGCTGCGCTTCCTGAATTTCTACGGGTCGCAGGTCAAGCAGATGGCCGTCGGCCAGCGGCTGCGCGTGCGCGGCGACGTGCGCGGCGGCTTCTTCGGGATGGAAATGGTGCATCCGGCCGTGCGCGTCGTCGAAGCCGACGCACCGCTGCCGCAGGTGCTCACGCCCGTCTATCCGAGTACGGCCGGCGTGTCGCAGGCGTATCTGCGCAAGGCGATCGAGAACGCGGTCGAACGCACGCCGCTGCCCGAACTGCTGCCGCCCGAGATCCAGCGCGATTACCTGAAGCCGCTCGACGTGCCGTCGCTCGAGCAGGCCGTGCGCATCCTGCACCACCCGCGCGTCGATTCGGACGAAGCCGCGCTGATGGACGGCTCGCATCCTGCGTGGACGCGCATCAAGTTCGAGGAGCTGCTCGCGCAGCAGCTGTCGCTGAAGCGGGCGCACGAGGAGCGCCGCACGCGCGCCGCGCCCGCGATGCCGCGCCGCACCGCGACCGATGCCGACGCACTGACCACGCGCTTTTACGCGGCGCTGCCGTTCACGCTGACGGGCGCGCAGGCGCGCGTCGTCGACGAGATCGCGCACGACCTCACGCTCGCGCACCCGATGCAGCGGCTGCTGCAGGGCGACGTCGGCAGCGGCAAGACGGTCGTCGCGGCGCTGGCCGCCACGCAGGCGATCGACGCCGGCTACCAGGCCGCGCTGATGGCCCCGACCGAAATCCTCGCGGAACAGCACGCGCGCAAGCTGCGCGCATGGCTCGAGCCGCTCGGCGTCACGGTGGCGTGGCTCGCGGGCAGCCTGAAAGCGAAGGAGAAACGCGCGGCGATCGAGGCGGCCGCGCTCGGCACCGCGCAGCTCGTGATCGGCACGCACGCGATCATCCAGGACACGGTCGAATTCGCGCGGCTCGGCCTCGTGATCGTCGACGAGCAGCACCGCTTCGGCGTCGAGCAGCGTCTCGCGCTGCGCGCGAAGGCCGCGAATGCGGCCAACGGCGCGCGCGACTTCCAGCCGCACCAGCTGATGATGTCGGCCACGCCGATTCCGCGCACGCTCGCGATGACGTACTACGCGGATCTCGAGGTGTCGACGATCGACGAGCTGCCGCCGGGTCGCACGCCGGTGCTGACGCGGCTGGTGGGCGACGCGCGGCGCGACGAGGTGATCGCCCGCGTGCGCGAGGCCGCGCTGACCGGGCGCCAGGTGTACTGGGTGTGCCCGCTGATCGAGGAGAGCGAGACGCTGCAACTGCAGACGGCCGTCGAAACCTACGAGACGCTGGCCGCGGCGCTGCCCGAGTTGAAGGTCGGCCTCGTGCATGGCCGGCTGTCGCCGGCCGACAAGGCGGCCGTGATGGACGCGTTCACGCGCAACGAAGTGCAGCTGCTGGTCGCGACGACCGTGATCGAGGTCGGCGTCGACGTGCCGAACGCGTCGCTGATGGTCATCGAGCACGCCGAGCGTTTCGGCCTCGCGCAGCTGCACCAGTTGCGCGGCCGCGTCGGGCGCGGCACCGCGGCGTCGGTGTGCGTGCTGCTGTACACCGGGCCGCTGTCGATCGCGGGCCGCGAGCGGTTGAAGACGATGCGCGAGACGACCGACGGCTTCGAGATCGCGCGGCGCGACCTCGAAATCCGCGGCCCCGGCGAATTCCTCGGCGCGCGCCAGTCGGGCGCGGCGATGCTGCGCTTCGCGAACCTCGAGACCGACGGCTGGCTGATCGATCCGGCCCGCGAGGCCGCCGCGCGGCTGATTGCCGCGTATCCGGAGGTCGTCACCCAGCATCTCGCGCGCTGGCTCGGCGCGCGCGAGCAGTACCTGAAAGCCTGATCGACCGGCCCTGGGGCCGGATCGAAAGCCGCCACTCGACGCATCGCGATGCAGAGAAACTTGGCGAACCGGTGCCAACCGGTGTATAAATTAAACCTATCGCCTGTATATCCCTGATTGACCCACAATGACCCTGACTGAATTGAAGTACATCGTCGCGGTCGCGCGCGAGCGGCATTTCGGTCGCGCGGCCGAAGCGTGCTTCGTGAGCCAGCCGACGCTGTCGGTGGCGATCAAGAAGCTCGAAGACGAGCTCAACGTGCAGATTTTCGAGCGCGGCGCGAGCGAAGTGAGCGTGACGCCGATCGGCGACCAGATCGTCACCCAGGCGCAGCGCGTGCTCGAGCAGACCTTCGCGATCAAGGAGATCGCGAAGCAGGGCAAGGACCCGCTCGTCGGCCCGTTCCGCCTCGGCGTGATCTACACGATCGGGCCGTACCTGCTGCCGACGCTCGTCAAGCAGATGATCCAGCGTGTTCCGCAGATGCCGCTGATGCTGCAGGAGAACTACACGCTGAAGCTGCTCGAACTGCTGAAGCAGGGCGAGATCGACGCCGCGATCATGGCGCTGCCGTTCCCCGAAACCGGCCTGATGGTGCGGCCGTTGTACGACGAGCCGTTCGTCGTCGCGCTGCCGGCCGGCCATCCGTGGGAGAAGCGCGACGAAATCGACGCCGAGGACCTGAAGCAGGAAACCATGCTGCTGCTCGGCAACGGCCACTGCTTCCGCGATCACGTGCTCGGCGTGTGCCCGGAACTGATGCGCTTCTCGCAGACGGCCGACGGCATCCAGAAGACCTTCGAGGGCTCGTCGCTCGAAACCATTCGCCACATGGTCGCGAGCGGCGTCGGCATCACCGTGCTGCCGCGGATGTCGGTCGCCGAGGTCGGCCCGCGCGCGAACGGGCCCGACGCCGAGCTGTTGTCGTACGTGCCGTTCAACGAACCGGTGCCCGACCGCCGCGTGGTGCTCGTGTGGCGCAAGAGCTTCACACGGATGCCCGCGATCGACGCGATCAGCGACGCGATCGCCGCGTGCGAGTTGCCGGGTGTCGCGAAGCTCGACATGCCGGCCACGATGAACTGACGCGTTGGCGCAGGCGTGTGTGGCAGCGTGATGAACGGGGTCGTGCGACCCCGTTTATTTTTCCCTATCGCATAGATGAAATTTATCAAATTCAAATAATTGATAGATATAGATAGAATCCTCTCCATGGATCGGCGTCGCGCCGACGTTCGGGATGCAGGTTGAATGCAAGCGTCAAAGGAGGATGTCATGATGCGGTCGGTATTGCAGCACGCGCAGCGGAACACCCCGTCGCGCGACACGGTCGTACATCGCGCCAGGGCGGCGGTTCGCAGCCTGCGCCCGATTGCGTTCGCATACCTGGCGGACCGTGTGTATGGCGGATGAGTGCCGCCGCACGCCGGTCCTGTGTTCCCCCGATTCACCCGCCGTCGAGCCATGAGGAAGCATTGCATGTCCGATACCCGACAAGCCGGCCGCCTCGCCGGCACGACGCGTGCCGGCAGCCCCTTCCGCGCGCGCCCCGCCTGCGGCGCGTGGCAACGGGAATGCGTGTCGCAGGCCGCGCGCGACATCCCGTAGTACGACAGGAGGAACCGCCTGTTCCGTTTCATCCCCCCGCAATGCTCCACGAACCGCGCCCGGCACGTGGGGGCCTACGAGCAAGACAAGGAGAAAAAGCATGTCGAACGAAACGAAGTGCCCGTTCAACCACACCGCAGGCAGCGGCACGACGAACAAGGACTGGTGGCCGAATCAGCTGAACCTCAACGTCCTGCATCGGCATTCGGCGCTATCCGATCCGATGGACCCCGATTTCGACTACGCGGAAGCGTTCAAGACGCTCGATCTCGCCGCGGTGAAGCAGGACCTGCACGCGCTGATGACGACGTCGCAGGACTGGTGGCCGGCCGACTTCGGCCACTACGGCGGCCTGTTCGTGCGCATGGCATGGCATAGCGCCGGCACGTACCGCACGGCCGACGGCCGCGGCGGCGCGGGCGGCGGGCAGCAGCGCTTCGCGCCGCTCAACAGCTGGCCGGACAACGTGAGCCTCGACAAGGCGCGCCGCCTGCTGTGGCCGATCAAGCAGAAGTACGGCCGCAACATCTCGTGGGCCGACCTGCTGATCCTGACCGGCAACGTCGCGCTCGAATCGATGGGCTTCAAGACGTTCGGCTATGCGGGCGGCCGCGCCGACACGTGGGAACCGGACGACGTCTACTGGGGTTCGGAAAAGATCTGGCTGGAACTGAGCGGCGGCCCGAACAGCCGCTACACGGGCAAGCGCGAGCTCGAAAACCCGCTCGCCGCGGTGCAGATGGGCCTGATCTACGTGAACCCGGAAGGCCCGGACGGCAACCCGGACCCGGTCGCCGCCGCGCACGACATCCGCGAGACGTTCGCGCGGATGGCGATGAACGACGAGGAAACGGTCGCGCTGATCGCGGGCGGCCACACGTTCGGCAAGACGCACGGCGCCGGCCCGGCGTCGAACGTCGGCCCCGAGCCGGAAGCCGCGGGCATCGAGCAGCAGGGCCTCGGCTGGAAGAGCACGTTCGGCACGGGCAAGGGTAAGGACACGATCACGAGCGGCCTCGAAGTCACGTGGACGTCGACGCCGACGCAGTGGAGCAACGACTTCTTCAAGCACCTGTTCAGCTACGAGTGGGAGCTCACGAAGAGCCCGGCCGGCGCGCACCAGTGGGTCGCGAAGGATGCCGGCGAAGTGATTCCCGATGCGTACGACGCGTCGAAGAAGCATCGTCCGACGATGCTGACGACCGACCTGTCGCTGCGTTTCGACCCGGCCTACGAAAAGATCTCGCGCCGCTTCTACGAGAATCCGGCCGAATTCGCCGACGCGTTCGCACGCGCGTGGTTCAAGCTCACGCACCGCGACATGGGCCCGCGTTCCCGTTACCTCGGCCCGGACGTGCCGGCGGAACACCTGCTGTGGCAGGACCCGGTCCCGGCCGTCGATCACCCGCTGATCGACGCCGCCGACGTCGCCGCGCTGAAGGCGAAGGTGCTGGCCACGGGCCTGTCCGTGTCGCAGCTCGTGTCGACCGCATGGGCGTCGGCGGCGACGTTCCGCGGCTCGGACAAGCGCGGCGGCGCGAACGGTGCGCGCATCCGCCTCGCGCCGCAGAAGGACTGGGAAGTGAACCAGCCGGCGGCGCTCGCGGCGGTGCTCGAAACGCTCGAAGGCGTGCAGAAGGCGTTCAACGATGCGCAGACGGGCGGCAAGAAGGTGTCGCTGGCCGACCTGATCGTGCTGGCCGGTGCGGCCGGCGTCGAGCAGGCGGCGAAGCACGCCGGTGTCGCGATTACGGTGCCGTTCGCACCGGGCCGCACGGATGCGTCGCAGGAAGAAACCGACGTCGAAGCGATGGCCGTGCTCGAGCCGGTGGCGGACGGGTTCCGCAACTACCTGAAGCATGCGTACAAGACGCCGGCCGAGGCGCTGCTGGTCGACAAGGCCCAGTTGCTGACGCTGAGCGCGCCGGAGATGACGGTGCTCGTCGGCGGCCTGCGCGTGCTCGGCGCGAATGCCGGCGGCGCGAAGCATGGCGTGTTCACCGATCGTCCGGAAACGCTGACGAACGACTTCTTCGTGAACCTGCTCGACATGGGCACGGAATGGAAGCCGGTATCGGCAGCGAACGACGTGTTCGAAGGGCGCGACCGCGCGACGGGTGCGGTCAAGTGGACGGGCACGCGCGTCGACCTGATCTTCGGCTCGCACTCGCAGTTGCGCGCGCTGGCCGAGGTGTACGGCAGCGCGGATGCGAAGGAGAAGTTCGCGCGGGATTTCGTGGCGGCCTGGAACAAGGTGATGAACCTCGACCGCTTCGACCTCGCATGAACCCGGCCGCGTGCTGATGCAGTCACGCAGTCATGCAGCAACGTGAAACGGCCGGTCCAGCGACCGGCCGTTTCTTCTCTGAACGATGTCTTGTCAAAGGAGTGACGACCATGACGCAAATGATGCTCAACGTGCGCGCGGCCGCGTCGCCCATTCTGCGCTCGCCGGCGGAGCTGGCGCGCTACGGGGTCGGCTTCGCGATCGTCGTCGGCGGGGCGGCGGAGCTGGCCGCGCAGGCGCTGCATGCGCTCGCGTAGTGCGACGCCCGATTCGCGACGCTAGAATGGCGAGTCGCGAACGCATGCCGCGCGACACGGCATGCGGATTGCTCGACGCATTTTCGCCGGTTCAACATGTCGAATGAGGAGTCCCGAAGATGGCCAAGAAAGGCAACGCCACGCAGATCAACATCGGTATCAGCGACAAGGACCGCAAGAACATCGCGGACGGCCTGTCGCGCCTGCTCGCCGATACGTTTTCGCTGTACCTGAAGACCCACAATTTCCACTGGAACGTGACCGGACCGATGTTCAACACGCTGCACCTGATGTTCGAGGAGCAGTACAACGAACTGTGGCTCGCGGTCGATTCCGTCGCCGAGCGCATTCGCACGCTGGGCGTCGTCGCGCCCGGCACGTTCGGCGAATTCGCGAAACTGTCGTCGGTGCCGGAAGCGAAGGGCGTGCCGGCCGCCGAGGACATGATTCGCCAGCTCGTCGAAGGGCACGAGGCGGTCGTGCGCACCGCGCGCGACATCTTCCCGATCGCCGACGCGGCGAGCGACGAGCCGACCGCCGATCTGCTCACGCAGCGCCTGCAGACGCATGAAAAGACCGCATGGATGCTGCGGTCGCTGCTTGCATAAGCCCGGCGCGGCCGGGGCGGCAGGCTGGCCCAATCCGGGGCGGCCTGGAATCTGGCCCCTGAATGATGCGCACAGCGGCACGGCCGCGCGCAGCGGGCCGCGGCGGCCAGCCGGCCCGCCACGACCGCCGGCCGCGGGTCGCGCCGACATGACGCGGAGCACCGGTCGGCTCTAAAATGCCGGGATTCTCTTCCCGGTGCTTCGCCATGCTTGCCCGCTTTCCCCTGTATCTGCGGCTCGTCCGGATGGACAAGCCGATCGGCAGCCTGCTGCTGCTGTGGCCGACGCTCAACGCGCTGTGGATCGCGTCGGACGGCCACCCGCGCTGGTCGCTGCTCGTGATCTTCACGCTCGGCACGCTGCTGATGCGCTCGGCCGGCTGCGCGATGAACGACTACGCCGACCGCGATTTCGATCGCCACGTGAAGCGCACGGCCGACCGGCCGCTGACGTCGGGCAAGATCCGCGCATGGGAAGCCGTCGCGATCGCGGTCGGGCTGTCGTTCATCGCGTTCCTGCTGATCCTGCCGCTCAATACGCTGACCAAGGAATTGTCGGTCGTCGCGTTGTTCGTCGCCGGCTCCTACCCGTTCATGAAGCGCTTCTTCGCGATTCCGCAGGCGTATCTCGGCATCGCGTTCGGCTTCGGCATCCCGATGGCGTTCGCGGCCGTGCAGGACACGGTGCCGATGCTGGCGTGGGTGATGCTGGTCGCGAACATCTTCTGGTCGGTCGCGTACGACACTGAATATGCGATGGTCGATCGCGACGACGACATCAAGATCGGCATCCGCACGTCCGCGCTGACGTTCGGCCGTTTCGACGTCGCGGCCGTGATGGCGTGCTACGCGGCGACGCTCGGCATCTACGTGTGGATCGGCGTGACGCTCGGCTTCGGCCTCGCGTACTGGGCGGGCTGGGCGGCGGCGGTCGGTTGCGCGCTGTATCACTACACGCTGATCAAGGATCGCGAACGGATGCCGTGCTTCGCGGCGTTCCGCCACAACAACTGGCTCGGCGGCGTGCTGTTCGCCGGCATCGCCGTGCATTACCTGCTGGCCGGCAACTGACCGACACTGCGCGCGTCTTTTCGCGCGGTGCCAACGAAAAAGCGACCCGACGGTCGCTTTTTTTACGTCCGGCGCCGGCCAAACCGGTGCCGCTGTCGCGCTTACGCGCGGCCGAGCTCGTCGCCCATTTCCTTCGCCCGCGCTTCGGCCGCGAGCGCGCCGCGCACGATCGCTTCCTTCACGCCCTGCGCGTCGAACGCCGCGAGCGCGGCGGCGGTCGTGCCGCCCTTCGACGTCACGCGTTCGCGCAGCACGCTCGCCGGTTCGCCCGATTGCGCGGCGAGCTGCGCGGCGCCCGTGAACGTCGCGACCGCGAGCGCGCGGCCCTGCTCGTCGTTCATGCCGAGACGGCGCGCGGCTTCCTGCAGCGCTTCGATGAAATAGAACACGTACGCGGGGCCGCTGCCCGAAATCGCGGTGACCGCGTCGAGCCGCGCTTCGTCGTCGAACCACACGATCTCGCCGACCGCGCCGAGCACGTTCGACGCGAGTTCGCGGCCGGCCGCGTCGACGCCCGGCAGCGCGGCCAGGCCCGTCACGCCCATGCCGACCAGCGCGGGCGTGTTCGGCATCGTGCGCACGACGCGCGCGTAGCCGCCGAGCCAGCGGGCGAGATCCGCGCCGCGGATGCCGGCCGCGATGCTGATCACGAGCTGCGACTTCAGGTGCGGCGCGAGCGCCTGCGCGACGTCGTGCAGCACCTGCGGCTTCACCGCGAGCACGATCGCGTCGTAGTCGGCGAGCGTCGCGTCGACGGCCGCGCCGGTACGGATGCCGAACTGCTGCGCGGCGCGCGCGCGGACGTCCTCGTTGACGTCGATGGCGTACAGGCCGTCCGCGGCGACGCCGCGCTTGATCAGGCCGCCGATCAGGGCCGCGGCCATGTTGCCGCCGCCGATGAATGCGATTTTCATGATGTCGGGAATGAGCGAGTGAGTGGACGGAAAGGCGGAAAAGAGCGCGGCGCTCAGTGCGCGTAATCGCGCGCGCCGAAGATCGCGGTGCCGACGCGCACGATCGTCGCGCCTTCGAGCACCGCAGCGTCGAGATCGGCGGACATGCCCATCGACAGCGTGTCGAGCGGCAGGCCGTCGGCGCGCAACGCGTCGAACAACGCGCGCAGCGCGCGATGCGGCGCGCGTTGCGCGTCGGTGTCGCCGGCCGGTTCGGGAATCGCCATCAGGCCGCGCAGCCGCAGCGACGGCAGCGCGGCGACCGCACGTGCGACCTCGGCCACGTCGGCCGGCGCGACGCCGCTCTTCGACGCCTCGCCGCTGATGTTCACCTGCACGCACACGTTCAGCGGCGGCAGATGCGCGGGGCGCTGTTCCGACAGGCGCTGCGCGATCTTCAGCCGGTCGACCGAATGGACCCAGTCGAAGCGCTCGGCGACGGCGCGCGTCTTGTTCGATTGCAGCGGCCCGATGAAATGCCATTCGAGGCTCGCGCGCAAGTCGGCGAGCGCGTCGATCTTGTCGATCGATTCCTGCACGTAGTTTTCGCCGAACGCACGCTGCCCGGCCGCATGCGCGGCGCGCACGTCGTCGGCCGGAAACGTCTTCGACACGGCGAGCAGCGAGACGGTGGCGGGATCGCGGCCGGCCGTGCGGGCGGCGTCGGCGATGCGGCGGTGAACGGAGTCGAGACGGGCGGCGAGATCGGACATGACGGGCACGGAAGCAGGCACGGAGGCGGCACGGAAGCGGACATGAAGCTGATGCGCCGCGACACGCGGCGCATCGATCCGCTCATTATACGGACGCCGCGCGCCCGCCCGTTATCGGCGTGAACAGCCTCTAGCCGTACAGCAAATGCTCGACGAGCTGGACCCAATGAGCGACCGGCACCTGCGTGCCGCTCTGCAGATGCGCGATGCAGCCGATGTTGCCGGACACGATCATCTGCGGTTCGAGCGCCTGCAGCTTCAGCAGCTTCTGCTTGCGCAACCGGTACGACAGCGACGGCTGCGTCAGCGAGTAGGTGCCGGCCGAGCCGCAGCACAGGTGGCTGTCGGCCGGCAGCCGCACGTCGATGCCGAGCGTCTCCAGCAGGCGCTCGACCTTGCCGCGCGACTGCTGGCCGTGCTGCAGCGTGCACGGCGGGTGGTACGCGACCGTATGGATCGCGCGGCGCCGCGCGATCGTCGCGAGTTCGGCCTCGAACGCGAGCAGCACGTCGGAGATGTCGCGCGTCAGCGACACGATGCGCTGCGCCTTTTCCGCGTAGGCCGGATCGTCGCGCAGCAGGTGCGCGTATTCGAGCACCGTCGCGCCGCAGCCCGACGCGTTCATCACGATCGTCTCGACGCCCTGTTCGACGTGCGGCCACCACGCGTCGATGTTGCGGCGTGCGTCGTCGAGCGCTTCGTCGTGATAGTTCAGGTGCAGGCGGATCGCGCCGCAGCAGCCCGCGTCGGGCGCGACGACCGTCTCGATGCCGAGCGCGTCGAGCACGCGCGCGGTCGCGATGTTGATGTTCGGCAGCATCGACGGCTGCACGCAGCCGCCGAGCATCAGCATCTTGCGCGTATGCGTGCGATGCGGCCATTCGAGCAGCCGCGTGCGCGGCGGCACCTTGTCGCGCAGCCGCTTCGGCAGCAGCGGCCGCACGTGCTGGCCGAGCCGCATCACCGGCGAGAACAGCGCGGCGTTCGGCACGACGCTCGCGAGTACGCGGCGCATCAGCCGCTGCTGCGCCGGGCGCACCACCTGCGCCTCGACGTGCTTGCGGCCGATCTCGACGAGCCGGCCGTACTGGACGCCGGACGGGCAGGTCGTCTCGCAGCTGCGGCACGTGAGGCAGCGGTCGAGGTGCTGTTGCGTGCTGCGCGTGACGGCCGCGCCTTCGACCATCTGCTTGATCAGGTAGATGCGGCCGCGCGGGCCGTCGAGTTCGTCGCCGAGCAGTTGATAGGTCGGGCAGGTCGCGGTGCAGAACCCGCAGTGCACGCACTTGCGCAGGATCGCGTCGGCCTCGTCGCCGTCGGGCGTGTTGCGGATGAAATCGGCGAGATTCGTTTGCATCGATCCCTCAGAGATCAGGGTACAGCCGGCCGCGATTGAAGATGCGCGCGGGATCGAACGCGCTTTTCAGCCCGCGGTGGATCTTCATCATCGGCGCGGGCAGCGGCGTGAACACGCCCGCGCTGCGGTCGTAGGTATCGCCCGCGCGGAACAGCGTCGCATGGCCGCCGGCCTGCTTCGCGCTCATGCGCACGGTCTGCGCGTCGGCGTCGGTGATCCACCAGCGCTGCGCGCCGCCCCATTCCATCAACTGGGTGCCGGGCAGGTGCATCGGTTCGGTGATCGACGGCAGCGACAGGCGCCACAGCGCGTAGCCGGGCGGGATGCCGTTGAAGAACGGGTCGGTGTGCTCGCGCAGGCCGGCCCAGAAGCGCTCGGCCTCGACCGCGTCGACGACTTCGCCGCCGAGCAGCGTTTTCGCGGATTTGACGGCGGCTTCCGCGCCCGACAGGCGCAGCACGAGCGTGCCGTTGCGCCACGCGCTCGCGCTGACCGGCAACGGATGACCGCCCCATTCGTTGAGCTTGCGCACCGCGTCGGTCGCGGTCATCTCGAACTTCAGCGTGACCTCGGCGACAGGCATCGGCAGTACCTTGATCGACAGGTCGAGCATCAGCCCGAGCGTGCCGAGCGCGCCGGCCATCAGCCGCGACACGTCGTAGCCGGCGACGTTCTTCACGACCTGCCCGCCGAAGCGCAGCATGTCGCCGCGGCCGTTCATCAGCGTGACGCCGAGCACGAAATCGCGCGGTGCGCCGCAGGTGGCGCGGCGCGGGCCCGCGAGGCCGGCCGCGACGCAGCCGCCGACGGTGGCCGCGCGGCCGAAATGCGGCGGCTCGAACGGCAGCATCTGGCCGCACTCGGCGAGGACGGTTTCAAGCTGCGCGAGCGGCGTGCCCGCGCGGACCGTGACGACGAGCTCGGCCGGGTCGTACGACACGATGCCCTGAAACGCGCGCGTGTCGAGTATTTCGCCGTCGAGCGCCTGGCCGTACCAGTCCTTGGTGCCGCCGCCGCGAATCCGCAGCGGCCGGCCGTCGGCACTGGCCGCGCGAACGCGCTCGGCCCATCCGGCGACGATGTCGTCCTCTTCCATGTTCTGTTGCTGCCTCGACTTGTTGTTCGGTCGATTGTACCGGGGTGGCGCGATTCCACATCGCGACTATCCCTAAGCCCCGTCTCGCGTGCGGCATGCCGGCGCCGGCGCGCGACCGCGCCGCGCGGGCGCGACCGCGCCGCGCGGGCGCGGCAGAGCCCCGCACCGCGGCCGCCGGTGCGGAGCCGCGACCCGTGCGCCGTTCAGAAACGCGGCAGGTCGGGGTGCGGCAGCAGCCCGCCGCGCACGTGCTGGCGACCGTATTCGGCGCAGCGCGCGCGGGTCGGGATGCCCTTGTCCGGGTTCAGCAGCCCGGCCGGATCGAATGCGCGCTTGACCGCGAAGAACGCATCGCGCTCCTGCGGCGAGAACTGCACGCACATCGAATTGAGTTTTTCGATGCCGACGCCGTGCTCGCCCGTCACGCTGCCGCCGAATTCCACGCAGCATTCGAGGATTTCCGCGCCGAACTGCTCGGCGCGGTGCAGCTCGTCCGGATCGTTCGCGTTGTACAGGATCAGCGGATGCATGTTGCCGTCGCCCGCATGGAACACGTTGATGCAACGCAGCCCGTAGCGCGTTTCGAGTTGCTCGATGCGCGCGAGCAGCGGGCCGATCGCGCGGCGCGGCACGGTGCCGTCCATGCAGTAATAGTCGGCGGAAATGCGGCCGGCGGCCGGGAACGCGTTCTTGCGGCCCGACCAGTAGCGCAGCCGCTCGTGTTCGTTGCGCGACACCTGGATGCGCGTCGCGCCGTGTTCGCGCAGCACGGCGGTCATCCGCACGATCTCCTCGGCGACTTCTTCCGGCGTGCCGTCCGATTCGCACAGCAGGATCGCCTTCGCGTCGAGGTCGTAGCCCGCGTGCGTGAACGCCTCGACGGCTTGCGTGGCCGGCTTGTCCATCATCTCGAGCCCGGCCGGGATGATGCCCGACGCGATGATCGCCGCTACCGCCTCGCCGCCCTTGACGACGTCGTCGAAGCTCGCCATCACGAGCTGCGCGGTCTGCGGCTTCGGGATCAGCCGCACCGTGACCTCGGTGACGATCGCGAACATCCCTTCGCTGCCGATCATCACCGCGAGCAGGTCGAGGCCTGGCATGTCGAGCGCGAGCGAGCCGAATTCGACGACCTCGCCGTCGATCGTCACCGCGCGCACGCGCATCACGTTGTGCACGGTCAGCCCGTATTTCAGGCAGTGGACGCCGCCCGAGTTTTCCGCGACGTTGCCGCCGATCGTGCACGCGATCTGCGACGACGGATCGGGCGCGTAATACAGGCCGTACGGCGCGGCCGCTTCCGAGATCGCGAGGTTGCGCACGCCGGGCTGCACGGTCGCGGTGCGGGCGTACGGGTCGACTTCGACGATGCGCGTGAAGCGCGCGAGCGACAGCACGACGCCGAGCGCGATCGGCAGCGCGCCGCCCGACAGGCTCGTACCGGCGCCGCGCGGCACGATCGGCACTTCCATGCGGCGGCAGATCTGCACGATCCGCTGCACCTGCGATTCCGTCTCGGGCAACGCGACCGCGAGCGGCAGCCGGCGGTAGGCGGACAGGCCGTCGCATTCGTACGGCGCCGTGTCCTCGTCGCGGTACAGCAGGCAGTGCGTCGGCAGCACGGCCATCAGCGCCTGCACGACTTCGCGCTGGCGCTGCGCGCGTGCGGCGCTCGACAGTTCGACGGGAGCGTTCATGAGGTCTCCAGCGTGGGGCGCGATGTCGCGCCGCCGGGTCAGCACGTGAAAATCTTGCCCGGATTCATCAGGTTGCGCGGATCGAGCGCGAGCTTGATCGCGCGCATCGTGTCGATCGCGTTGTCGCCGTGCTCCTGCGGCAGGAAGCGCATCTTGTGCAGCCCGACGCCGTGCTCGCCCGTGCAGGTGCCTCCCAGCCGCAGCGCGCGCTCGACGATCCGGTCGTTGATGCGTTCGGCTTCGGCGAGCTCCTCGGGCTTGTCGGGATCGATCAGGATCGCGACGTGGAAATTGCCGTCGCCGACGTGGCCGACGATCGGGCAGGGCAGCGACGACGCGCGCAGGTCGACCTCGGTTTCCTCGACGCACGCGGCGAGCTGCGAGATCGGCACGCACACGTCGGTCGTTACCGCACGGCAGCCGGGTTTCAACTGCAGCATCGCGAAGTACGCGTTGTGGCGCGCGGACCAGAGCCGCGTGCGATCCTCGGGGCGCGTCGCCCATTCGAAGCCCTGGCCGGCGTTCTGGCCGGCGAGCGCCTGCACGAGTTCGGCCTGTTCCTTCACGCCGGCGTCGGTGCCGTGGAATTCGAAGAACAGCGTCGGCGCTTCGGCCAGCGTCAGGTTCGAGTGACGGTTGATCGAGCGCACGGCCAGCGCGTCGACGAATTCGACGCGCGCGATCGGCACGCCGATCTGGATCGTCTCGATCACGGTGCGCACCGCGTCGCCCATCGTCGGGAACGTGCAGATCGCGGCCGATACGGCTTCGGGCAGCGGGTGCAGGCGCAGCGTGATCTCGGTGATCACGCCGAGCGTGCCTTCGGACCCGACGAACAGGCGCGTGAGGTCGTAGCCGGCCGACGACTTGCGTGCGCGCGAACCGGTTTTGACCATGCGGCCGTCCGCGAGCACCGCGGTGAGGCCGAGCACGTTCTCGCGCATCGTGCCGTAGCGCACGGCATTGGTGCCGGATGCGCGGGTCGCGGTCATCCCGCCGATGCTGGCGTCGGCGCCCGGGTCGATCGGGAAGAACAGGCCGGTGTCGCGCAGCGCTTCGTTGAGCGCCTTGCGCGTGATGCCCGGCTCGACCGTCACGGTCAGGTCTTCGGCGTTGATCGACAGCACGCGGTTCATTTCCGACAGGTCGAGCGACACGCCGCCGCGCACCGCGAGCAGGTGGCCTTCGAGCGACGAGCCGGCGCCGTACGGGATCAGCGGCACGCTGTAGAGCGAGCACAGCGACACGACTTCGCGCACGTCGTCGGTGCTGCGCGCGAACACGACGGCGTCGGGCAGTTGCGGATCGAACGGGGATTCGTCGCAGCCGTGATGGGCGCGGACTGCGTCGGCGGTCGACACGCGCTCGCCGAAGGCGGCGCGCAGCGCATCGAGCATGGCGGGGGGCAGCGGGCGGCGCGTGGCGGCCGGCGGGGCAGGGTGGTTCACGAATGTCTCCTGACTGCTTGTCATACTGTCGGCCCATTCTACGCTGTAACGCCTGCTGCGCCTCCCGCCGCGGGCTGCGATAATCGCGTTCCAGCCAACCGGGCCGCGTCGCGGCCGCGCACGAGAGGACATTCGCATGGGCAACCGCTTGAGCAAGATCGCGACGCGCACGGGCGACGACGGCACCACCGGCCTCGGCGACGGACGGCGCATCGGCAAGGACGACGCGCGGATCGCCGCGATCGGCGACGTCGACGAACTGAACTCGAATCTCGGCGTGCTGCTGGCCGAGCCGCTGCCGGACGACGTGCGCACCGCGCTCGTCACGATCCAGCACGACCTGTTCGATCTCGGCGGCGAGCTGTGCATCCCCGGCCACGCGGTGCTCGACGACACGCATCTCGCGCGCCTCGACCAGTGGCTCGCCGATTACAACGCGACGCTGCCGCCGCTGAAGGAATTCATCCTGCCGGCCGGCTCGCGCGCGGCGTCGCTCGCACACGTGTGCCGAACCGTGTGCCGACGCGCGGAGCGCTCGATCGTCGCGCTCGGCCGCACCGATACGCTGAATGATGCGCCGCGGCGTTACGTGAACCGGCTGTCCGACCTGCTGTTCGTACTGGCGCGCGTGCTGAACCGCGCCGGCGGCGGCGCCGACGTGCTGTGGGAGCGCGAGCGCGTCCGCTAACGCGCCATCCCGCTTTTTGCGCACTGCGACAATTTGCCCGAGGGGCGCCTGTTTTTAAACATGTATCGTATGTGCATGTTTAACGGAGAACGAACATGACCCACATCACCGCTGACCAGATGGCCCGTGTGAAGGCCACCGCCCCCGTCCTCGCCGAGCACGGCGCGACGATCACGAAGCATTTCTATCAGCGCATGTTCGCGCGTCATCCGGAACTGAAGAACCTGTTCAACCAGACGCACCAGAAGACCGGCAGCCAGCCGGAGACGCTCGCGAAGGCCGTCTATGCGTATGCGGCGAACATCGACAACCTCGGCGCGCTGGGCGGCGCGGTGTCGCGCATCTCGCACAAGCACGCGAGCCTGAACATCCGCCCCGAGCATTACCCGATCGTCGGCGAGAACCTGCTCGCGTCCATCGTCGAGGTGCTCGGCGATGCAGTCGATGCGGATACGCTCGAAGCGTGGCGCGTCGCGTACGGCCAGCTCGCGCAGATCCTGATCGGCGCCGAGGCCGATCTTTACGCAGGCGCCGCATGGAGCGGCTTCCGCCCGTTCCAGGTCGCGCGCAAGGTGCGTGAAAGCGACGAAATCACGTCGTTCTACCTGACGCCCGCCGATGGCGGCGGCGCGCCGACCTTCGAGCCCGGCCAGTACATCACGGTGAAGCGCTTCGTCGGCGATCTCGGCGTCGACCAGCCGCGCCAGTACAGCCTGTCCGACGCGCCGCACGGCAAATGGCTGCGCATCTCGGTGAAGCGCGAGGCCGGCAAGGCCGACGCGATCCCGGCCGGCAAGGTGTCGACGCTGATGCATGATGGCGTGGAGGAGGGCGCGATCGTCGAGGTGACCGCGCCGATGGGCGACTTCTCGCTGAAGCGCGACGTGGATACGCCGGTCGTGCTGATCTCGGGCGGCGTCGGCATCACGCCGATGATGTCGATGGCGTCGACACTGATCGCCGAAGGCAGCCCGCGCGACGTGCGGTTCGTCCATGCATGCCGTTCGGGCGCGGTGCACGCGTTCCGCGACTGGCTGAACGACACGGCGCGCGAGCACGCGAACGTGAAGCGCACGGTGCTGTATGAGCTGGTCGGCCCGAACGATCGCGCCGGCATCGATCACGACCTCGAAGGGCGCCTCACGCCGGAGCGTGTGCAGCAGTACGCGCTGGTGCCGGACGCGGACTACTACATCTGCGGGCCGATCGCGTTCATGAAGGCGCAGCGCGATGCGCTCGTCGCGCTCGGCGTCGCGCCGGAACGCGTGAACACCGAGATCTTCGGGTCGGGCGCGCTCGAATGAGGATCTGACGGCCGGTTGCGGCCGAGGCAACGACGAAATGACAAAGCCCGGCGCGAGCCGGGCTTTTTACTTGCGGCGCCGTACGAAATTGCGGCGCGCCTTCAGCCGCCCAGCGCGCGACGTGCGTATCGAGCGGCACGTTCACGGCGCGAGCCCTTGGTCCGGGCTGGCATCGAAGTCCGCGGCGATCGATTCATCGCCGGTATTGAATGCGTCGACGCTTGTCGGGATGTTCAATCCGGCAAGCAACTGACGGGCTGCACCGATCCGCTTCGGCGCGGTGTACGGAACGATCCGGGCGACCGGATGACGATTGCGGGCGATCACGACTTCGGCTTCGCGCCCCGATTCAAGCGCCTCCACGAGGCTGGAAAGCCGCGACTTCGCATCGCGCAGGTTGACGGTCGACATGGTCGATCCTCTGGCTGGCTAGGTAATGTTAGCTAGTCTGGCAGAGCAACCCGCCGACCGCACGCTGGCCGTATGGCCAACTCGCCGTCAGGCGGGGCCATACGGTCAGCCTGTCGGCGTCCTTCAGTTGCCGCTGCCGCGCGCGACGCGCCGCGCCTTCACCGATTCCGCGAGGCCTTCGAGCACCTTCACGCTGTCGTCCCACGCGATGCACGCATCGGTGATGCTCTGGCCGTAGGTCAGCGCGCAACCTTCCTTCAGGTCCTGGCGACCCTCGACGAGGTGCGACTCGATCATCACGCCGACGATGCGCTCGTCGCCGGCCGCGATCTGGCGGCCGATGTCCGCGCACACCGGGATCTGGTTCTCGTGCTTCTTCGAGCTGTTCGCGTGGCTCGCGTCGATCATCAGGCGCGCGGCGAGGCCGGCCTTGCCGATGTCCGCGCAAGCCGCGTTCACGCTGTCCGCGTCGTAGTTCGGCGTCTTGCCGCCGCGCAGGATCACGTGGCAGTCTTCGTTGCCGGCCGTCGACACGATCGCCGAATGGCCGCCCTTCGTCACCGACAGGAAATGGTGCGGCTGCGACGCGGCCTTGATCGCGTCGACGGCGATCTTCACGTTGCCGTCGGTGCCGTTCTTGAAGCCGACCGGGCACGACAGCCCCGATGCCAGCTCGCGGTGCACCTGCGACTCGGTCGTGCGCGCGCCGATCGCGCCCCACGAGATCAGGTCGGCGATGTACTGCGGGCTGATCATGTCCAGGTATTCGGTCGCGGCCGGCAGCCCCATTTCGTTGATCTGCAGCAGCAGCTCGCGCGCAGTGCGCAGCCCTTCGTTGATCTTGAAGCTGTTGTCGAGGTGCGGATCGTTGATGAGCCCCTTCCAGCCGACCGTCGTGCGCGGCTTCTCGAAGTACACGCGCATCACGATTTCCAGCTCGCCGTTGAAGCGTTCGCGTTCCTTCACGAGCCGGCCCGCGTATTCGATCGCCGCCTTCGTGTCGTGGATCGAGCACGGCCCGATCACGACGATCAGCCGGTCGTCCATCCCGTGCAGGATGCGGTGCATCGACTGGCGCGAGTGGTAGATCAGCTCGGACGCGGCTTCGGAGCACGCGAATTCGCGGATCAGGTGGGCGGGCGGCGTCAGTTCCTTGAGTTCGCGAATGCGGACGTCGTCGGTGTTGTGCGGGGGCATGCTGTTTCTCCTCATTTTCCGGGGCGCCGTTCGGTCAGTGCGCGTGCGGCAGATTCATCAATTCGGGCAATTCAGTGGTTTCGGTCGGGGCCGCGGGACCGCTGCGGCGGCGACCGGCTGGCGAAGGGCGAAAAAAAACCGCCGGGTTCGCCGGCGGTTTTTTCGGGAATTTCGGTTGCGCTTTACGCGCCATCAACCCTCTCGATCCGCCAGCGGTCTGAGATACCAAAAAAAGTAAAAGTAAAACTTGGCGGACATGACGGAAATTCGGCTCGTCAAAAAAGTTGATTCGGAATTTATACCCGGTCCCTGCGCGGCTGGCAACCGGGGTCGTTCAAAAATGCGGACAATCCGCGCGTTTTCGTCAAAATGCGCGGATTGTCTGCGCCGCGATGCGGTTATGCCGTACCGCCGACCGTCATCTTGTCGATCCGCAGGGTCGGCTGGCCGACGCCGACCGGCACGCTCTGGCCTTCCTTGCCGCATACGCCGACGCCCGTGTCGAGCGACATGTCGTTGCCGATCATGCTCACGTACTTCAGCGATTCCGGGCCGCTGCCGATCAGCGTCGCGCCCTTCACCGGGTAGGTGACCTTGCCGTTCTCGATCATGTACGCCTCGGACGCCGAGAACACGAACTTGCCGTTCGTGATGTCGACCTGGCCGCCGCCGAAGTTCACCGCGTACAGGCCGTTCTTCACCGACGCGATGATTTCCTGCGGATCCTTGTCGCCGTTCAGCATGTACGTGTTCGTCATGCGCGGCATCGGCAGCGCCGCGTACGACTCGCGCCGCGCGTTGCCGGTGACCGGCATCTTCATCAGGCGCGCGTTCAGCGTGTCCTGGATGTAGCCCTTCAGGATGCCGTCTTCGATCAGCGTCGTGCACTGCGTCGGATTGCCTTCGTCGTCGATGTTCAGCGAGCCGCGGCGGTTCGGCAGCGTGCCGTCGTCGACGACGGTCACGCCCTTCGCGGCGACCTGCTCGCCGATCCGGCCCGCGAACGCGGACGAGCCCTTGCGGTTGAAGTCGCCCTCGAGCCCGTGGCCGATCGCCTCGTGCAGCAGCACGCCCGGCCAGCCCGGCCCGAGCACGACCGTCATCGCGCCGGCCGGCGCGGGGCGTGCGTCGAGGTTCACGAGCGCCGCGTGCACGGCGTCGTCGACGTAGCGCGACAGGATCTCATCGGTGAAGTAGCCGTAGTCGAAGCGGCCGCCGCCGCCGCCGGAGCCGATCTCGCGGCGGCCGTTCTGTTCGGCGATCACCGTGACCGATACGCGCACGAGCGGCCGGATGTCGGCCGCGAGCGCGCCGTCGCTGCGCGCGACCAGCACGACGTCGTATTCGCCGGCGAGGCCCGCCATCACCTGCGTGACGCGCGGGTCGCGGCCGCGCGCCATCTGCTCGATGCGCTCGAGCAGCTTGACCTTGGCCGTCGCGTCGAGCGACGCGAGCGGATCGGACGGCAGGTACAGGTCGCGGCCCGAGATGCCGGTCAGCGACGACGCGGCCTTGATTTTCTGGCGGCCGCCGCCGGCCGCCGCGATCGCCTTGGTCGCGGCGGCGGCTTGCGCGATCGCTTCGGGCGACAGGTCGTCCGAGTACGCGAACGCGGTGCGGTCGCCCGCGACCGCGCGCACGCCGACGCCCTGGTCGATGCTGAAGCTGCCCGATTTGACGATGCCTTCCTCGAGGCTCCACGCTTCGCTGCGGGTCGCCTGGAAGTACAGGTCCGCGTAGTCGACGCGATGCGTGAAGATGTCGGCGATCGTGCGCGTGAGCAGGCTTTCGTCGAGGCCGTACGGCGTGAGCAGGATGTCCTTCGCCAGCGCGAGGTTGCGGATGCCGGGTTCGATGATGTTCATGCGGATATCGGGGTTCTCAAAAAGTTGTCGGGTGCTGCCGGGCAGATGATGGGCCGCGCGGCGTTTCAAGCGGTGCGGCGGATTCAGCTCAGCACGCGGTGCCGCCACGCGGGCAGGCTCTGGCGTACGTCGGCGATGCGTTGCGGATCGATCGCGCCGAGCACGACGCTCGCGCCCTCGTCGCGCACCGCGACGATCTCGCCCCACGGGTCGATCAGCATGCTGTGGCCCCACGTGCGCCGGCCGTTCTCGTGCTTGCCGCCCTGCGCGGCCGCGAGCACGTAGCACTGGTTCTCGACGGCCCGCGCGCGCAGCAGCGTTTCCCAGTGCGCGCGGCCCGTCGTATACGTAAAAGCCGACGGCACGACCATCAGCGCGCAGTCGCCCATGCGGCGATACAGCTCCGGAAAGCGGAGATCGTAACAGACCGACAGGCCGACCTGCCCGAACGGGGCGTCGAACGCGACGACCGTGTCGCCCGCGCGGATCGTGCGCGCCTCGTCGAACGATTCGTCGCCTTTCTCGAAGTTGAACAGGTGGATCTTGTCGTAGCGCGCGGCCTCGTTGCCGGACGGATCGAACACGAGCGTCGTGTTCAGCACGCGGTCGGGTTCCGGCGCCTTCAGCGGCAGCGTGCCGCCGATCACCCAGATGCCGTGGCGGCGCGCGGCGTCGGCGAGGAATTGCTGGATCGGGCCGTCCCGGTACGGTTCGGCGAGCGTGAGCTTGTCGGTGTCGCGGTGGCCCATGAAGCAGAAATATTCGGGCAGCAGCACGAGCTGCGCGCCTTCGCCGGCGGCTTCCGCGATCAGGCGGCGCGCTTCGGCGAGATTGCGGGTGACGTCCGGCGCGCTCACCATCTGCAGCGCGGCGACCTGGAAGGGCGTGGCGGAACGGGCGTGGTCGGTCATCGCGGAATCGGTTGCGTCATAAATGGGGTGCGGCCCGGGCCCCTGCGGTTCGATGTGCGCTCAATGGCTCGATGCATCGGCCGGACCGTGATTCATCTTACCCCGATCGCTCCGCACCCGCTCGATGTGCGGGTGCGCCCACGAGCCGGTGATCGCGTAGTCGAGCGCGAACGCGTGCGACAGCGTCTCGGACAGCGCGTAGTTCGCGGCCAGCACGCCGATGCCGAGCAGCGGATTGATGACGGCGGCCCCGATCGCGGCCGCGCCCGCGCTGATCTTCGGCGCGACGTGCGCATGCAGATCCTGCGTCTCGGCGCCGAGATCGACCGCGCCGCGCACGGTGACGTTCGCGGGGCCCGTCATCATCGAGAAGTCGTCGGTGCGCGCGATCCCGTTCGAAATCCGGCCGGTACCGGCGATCTTGTCGAACGGCAGCCCCTTGCCGACCACGTCGCGGAAGTTCAGCGTCAGGAAACGCGCGAGGCTCTGCAGGCTCAGCACGCCGAGCAGTTTGGCCGCGCCCGGGTCGACCTTCAGGATCTTCCCGTGCTCCAGGTCGACCGCGACCTGGCCGCCGAGCGACGGAAAGTCGAGCGCGGTCGGGCCGCCGCGCCAGCCGACCTTGCCCGTGACCGAGCCGTGACCGTCCGCGAGCGTGCGCGGCAGGCCGACGCGGTCGAGCAGCGCGCCCGCGTTGTCGATGTCGAGCTTGAAGTCGAACACGGTGCGGCGCGGCGCATCGATTTCGTCGGCGCCGCGGGCGAGCGCGCGGCGCGACGTGCGCCAGTTGCCGGTGGCCGTCAGCTTCGCGGCCGGGTTCGACAGCTCCAGCTTGTCGAGCTGCCACACGGGCGTGCCGTCCTCGTCGATGTTGCGCGCGTTGACGACGAGCCGGCCGATGTCGTGATCGCGCGCGACGACCTGGTCGACGATCAGGTCGATCGACGGCATCGGGCGGTCGGTCGGCGTCGGCAGGTTCATCGCACGGCCGACGAGGTCGTGCTCCGCACGCTGCGGCACGACGAGCTTCGCGAGCCGCGCGTTGAGCACGCCCGCGCCGTTGTGACCGCCGCCCGGCGCCCACGACAGGTAGCCCGACACCTGGTTCGACGCGATGTTCGCCTGCCACAGGTCGTCGACGTGCGACGCGCCGACGATCACGTTTTCCCAGTTGCGCTTGAGCAGCTTCAGCGTGCCGAAATGGAACGCGAAGCGCTTCGGCGCGAAGCTCGCGAAATCGACGCGCGGTGCCGCCTGCGGTTCCGGCGCGCGCGGCGTGTCGGGCTTCAGCGTGTGGGCGAGGGCGAGCCACGCGTCGGCGTCCAGCTCGTTGACGTCGACGGCCGCGCTCACGCCGTCCTGCGGCATGTCGGGCATCCGGTGGATGCCCATCGCGCCGCGTACCGCGCGCAGCGGCTGGCCGCGCGTCGCGTCGAGCAGGTAGGTCGCGGTCACGGGGCCGAGCGTCAGGTCGGCGTGTTCGAGGCGTTTGCCGTCCGCCTGCGGCGCCGGCTGCAGCGTGAAGCGGAACGGCATCGGCGTGCCGGCCGGTTTCGCGAACGGCGCCGGGAAGTTCAGCGCCACGCCCGTCAGGTCGGATTGCGCGCTGACGTCGGGCAGGCGGCCCGGCGCGCCGCGCACCGCGACCTTGTACGGCGCGTCGCCGACCACGTGTTCGAGCAGCGCGGCGGCCGCGCCGTGCAGGTTCAGGCCGCGCGCGGCGTCGAGCGCGAGCCGGCCGTCGACGTCCACCGCGTACGGGCCGTGCGACCGGAAGGTGCCGTTCGCGCGCACCGGGCCGCCGAGGAAGCGCCCCGACAGGTCGTGCAGCGATGCGCCGGCTTCGGTGAAGCGGACGCTGCCGCGCAGGGCCGACAGCGGCGGCACGCCGCGGGTCGACAGCGTGTTGCCGCCGAACGCGAGCGCGCCTTCGACGTGCGTGTGCGGATGGGGGACGTGCTGCGGAATCGTGATCTTGAGCGCGAGCGACGCGGGGCCCTGCGCGTCGATCCGCTGGCCGATATGGTTGCTCATCGTGCCGAGCGAGCTGTTGTCCGCATAGTCGATCAGGTCGGCGAGCGGGCCTTGCGCATGGCCGTCGATGATCAGCGGCGAGTGCGACGGATTGCCGAGATCGTCGATGCGGCCCGCGACCTTCGTCAGCGTGACGCGCTTGTAACGCGCGCGCGCGATGTCGAAGCGCAGCTTGTTCTGCGCGAGCTCGAACACGCCGTCGATCCCGTCGAGCGCCGGCCAGACGCTCGGCGTGCCGTTCGCGAGCTTGCGCGGCGGGTACGGCGTCGGCTCGAAGCGGCCGCCGGTGAACGGCGCGACGATGTGGAACACGCCGGCGTCCGGCTCGTGTTCGAACGGGAATTTCTCGAGCGGGCCGCGCGCGACGATCGACGCGCCCTTGGTCACGTTGCCGTCCTGCAGTGCGTGGCCGAGATAGTCGCGCAGGTGCTCGGACATCCCGGTCGGCAGGTAGCGCGGAATGCGCGCGACCGATGCGCGCGCGAAATCGGCGCGCAGGTCGAGCGAGCCGCGGCCGTGGCCGGGATTCGTGTACGAGCCCGACACCGCGATTTCGGCGTCGGGGTTCGACACGAACAGGTCGGGCAGCGACACGTCGACGCGCGCGTGCTTGTCGCCCGGCGCGGGCGTGATCGTCCATTTGGCGTTGCCGCGCAGCCGGTCGAACGTCAGGCGCGGCTCGTCGAACTCGCCGGGCACGGTGACGGCCGCGTGGACCGTGTCGAAATGCGCGGCGCCGCCCGTCTCGTTCGCATCGACGCGGCCCCACAGGTTCTCGACGCCCGGCCAGCCGGCGCGCGGGTGACCGCGCGGCGAGAGCCCGGGCGGCGGCTCCTGCGCGGCGAAGCTGATGCCTTGCAGATCGCCGAGGAAGCGGTAGCGGACGATCGGCGCGGCACCCATGCGCCGCTCCTCGTCGGCGAGATCGGCGCGCGCGGGTTTCGCGCGCTCCACCTCGATGTGATAGTTCGACACCATCCCGCGCGGGTCGATCTTGATCAGCTCGTTGCGCAGGCGCGCCGGCAGCGGCAGCCCGCGGATGAATTCGCTGAGGATGCCGAGATCGACGCGGTCGCCGACCACGCTGAGCAGTTGCCCCTGGTTCGCGGTCGGCACGCGGTAGCGCGCCGTCAGCGTCGACAGCGCGAGCGAGCGGGCGAGCGGCGTGCCGTCCGGCAGCGGCGGCTGGCCGAGCTCTGCATTGAAGCGCGTCAGGTGCAGCGTGTAGTCGTGGCCCGCATCGAGCACCACGTCCCAGCCGAAGCCGACCGTCGGCACGTCGAGCCGCGGCTGCGTCGGGCGCACGCGCAGCGCGACGTCGGCGCCTTGCAGGTCGCCGCCCGCCGAGCGCAGATGGCCGTCGCCGAAGGTCGCCCAGATCGCGTTGTCGATCCGGCCCGCGTGGATCGTGAGCGGCACGTCGAGATAGCGCGTGAGCGTCTGCAGGTCGACGGGGCCGGTCGACAGGTACGCGTCGCCGGTCCAGTTCGCCGGCTTGCCGATCGGCGCGAGCGGCTTGTGCTTGAAGCGTGCGCGGAAATCGAGCGGGCCGAGCAGCAGCGTACCGTTCGCGGGCGCCTGCAGCGCGGCCTTGTGCACGCGGCCGTCGTTCAGCACCGCGAGCCGAATGCCCGCCAGCACGAGCTCCGGCGCGTCGTGCTGCGCGTCGCGCCAGCGCAGCGTGCCGCCGCGCAGCACGATCGCCTCCTGCTTCAGCAGCCAGGTGCCGAACGTGTCGTTGCCGCCGTGGGTGGTGGCCACGCCGACCCCCGCGACGCTCAGCGAGCCGTCGGCCGCCCGCGCGACGACGAGGTCGGGCTGGTCGACGATCAGGCTCGACAGCGCGGGCGACAGCCGCAGCAGCGACATCCACGACAGCGCGGCCGTCGCGTGCGGCACCGACAGCGCGACCTTGCCGTCGCGGCCGCGGATCGTCAGGTTCGTGAGTTCGACGCCCGGCTGCATGCCGGACCAGTTCGGAGAAAGCTTGCCGATCGAAAGCTGCGCGTGGAGCTTGTCGGACACCGCGCGCTCGATGCGCGGGCGGTATTCGTCGATGCGCGGCAGCAGCACGTAGCGCAGCCCGAGGAACGCGCCGGACGCGACGAAGTAGGTGCCGATCCCGACTGCCAGCGTCACCCTGAACACGCGACGCAGGACCGGATGATCGTGCTTCGGAGGTCCCGCTTCGGGCGCAGCTACGGCGGATTCCTGACGGTCGGACATGCGGCGGACGGGCGGCGATATGGTAGTTTTGCAGACTGACGTTGAAATGTATCACACGGGTTCGTGCCGGCGGCCGTTGGAGGCAGCACGGCACGGGCTTTCCGGCGCGCGGTGTCGCGACGGGCGCCCGCGCGTCCGGCGACGCCGCGCCGAGTCCATGGGGCCGGCGGCAGCGGGGCGCGCATGCGCCGGCCCGCTGCCGCCGGCCTTTTCGCCAGGCCCGCTTCTCGATGACCGACGCTTCCGCCCTGATCAGCACGTCCTATTCCCGCTACCTTGCCCGCGCGGCGGCCGCGCGGCCCGCGCTGGCCGAGCAGATCGCCGCGTGGGCGGCCGCGCCGCTCGGCCGCGCGCAGCTCGACGCGCGCCTCACCGCGCTGCTCGCGACGCCCGCCGGCACCGCCGCGGCGGGCGACGAGCAACTGAAGCGCGCGCTGCGGCAGTTGCGCGCCGAGGCGTTCGGCGCGGTCGCGGAGCGCGACCTGCGCGGGCTGGCGGACGTCGCCGAGGTCACGGGCGCGATGACCGATCTCGCCGAAGTGGCCGTGCAGCGCTCGCTCGCGCTGCTGTCGGCCGAACTCGAGGCGCAGTACGGCGAGCCGCGCGGCGCCGACGGCCAGCGCGTCGTGCTCGGCGTGGTCGGGATGGGCAAGCTCGGCGGCCGCGAGCTGAACGTGTCGTCGGACATCGACCTGATCTTCGTGTACGAGGACGACGGCGAGACCACCGGCGGCGCGCGCTCGCCGCTATCCACCCAGGAGTACTTCACGCGGCTCGGCCGGCGCCTGATCGGCGTGCTGTCCGAGGTCACGGCCGACGGCTACGTGTTTCGCGTCGACATGCGGCTGCGTCCGAACGGCGATTCGGGGCCGCTCGTCTGCAGCGTCGGCATGCTCGAGGAATATTTCTACGTGCAGGGGCGCGAGTGGGAGCGCTATGCGTGGATCAAGGGGCGGCTCGTGTCGGAAGGCGACAGCGACGCGGCGCAGCGGCTCGCGGCGCAGCTCGAATCGATCGTCAAGCCGTTCGTCTACCGTCGCTATCTCGATTTCGGCGTGATCGGCGCGATCCGTTCGCTGCATCAGCAGATCCGGCACGAAGCCGCGCGCCGCGCGTCGATGCGGCCCGACAAGGCCGACGACATCAAGCTCGGGCGCGGCGGGATCCGCGAGATCGAGTTCAGCGCGCAGGTGTTCCAGTTGATCCGCGGCGGCCAGGATGCGGGCTTCCGCGTGCGGCCGACGCTCGCGGTGCTGCGGCATGCGCAGGCGCGCGGGCTGATCGGCGACGACGTGCGCGCGCGCCTGGCCGATGCTTATAACTTCCTGCGCACGCTCGAACATCGGCTGCAGTACCGCAACGACGCGCAGACGCACGCGATGCCGGTCGAGCCCGACGAGCGCGCGGCGCTGGCCGCGTCGCTCGGTTTCGCCGACTACGCGGCGCTGATGACGGTGCTGGACGGCCACCGCACGTTCGTCGAAGCCCAGTTCGACCAGATTTTTGCCGACAAGGCGAATGGCGGGCCCTGCGCGGCCGGCGACGACACGGCGGCCGCGTGGATCTGGAGCGGCGCGCTGGCCGACGACGGCGAGGACGACGCGCTGGTCGCGCGCCTCGACGGCCTGGGCTTCGCCGATCCGGCCGCGGTGCTCGCGCGGCTGCGCGCGATCTGGCAATCGTCGCGCTACACCGGGTTGCCGGAAAAGAGCCGGCAGCGCTTCGACAGCGTCGCGCAGCGCGCGCTCGACGCCGCGCCGAAGATCGACGCCGCGCGCCGCGACGACACGATCGTGCGCCTGTTCGACCTGCTCGAGACGGTCAGCCGGCGCGGCGTCTATCTCGCGCTGCTGACCGAATATCCGGCCGCGCTCGACCGCGTGCTGTCGGTGCTCGGCGCGACGCGCTGGGGCGGCGGCTACCTGATCCGCCACCCGCAGCTGCTCGACGAACTGCTCGACGACGAGGCGATCGCGAGCCCGTTCGACTGGCCCGCGTTCAAGGATGCGCTGCGCGCGCGGCTCGCGGCCGCCGACGGCCCCGAGCAGCAGATGGACCTGCTGCGCCACGCGCAGCACGCGGAGGTGTTCCGGATTCTGCTGATCGACCTGGCCGGGCAACTGTCGGTCGAGCACGTGAGCGACCGGTTGTCCGAACTGGCCGACGCGGTGCTCGACGTGACGATCGAGGTCGTGTGGTCGCAACTCGCGAAGCGCCATCGCGACGTGCCGAAGTTCGCGGTGATCGCATACGGCAAGCTGGGCGGCAAGGAGCTCGGCTATGCGTCGGATCTCGACCTGATCTTCCTGTACGACGACCCGGACGAGCGTTCGGCGGACGTCTACACCACGTTTACACGGCGCCTGATCACGTGGCTCACGACCGCGACCGGCGCGGGCGCGCTGTTCGACATCGACCTGCGGCTGCGGCCGAACGGCGAGGCCGGGCTGCTCGTCACCGATCTCGATGCGTTCCGCCGCTATCAGCTGCGCGAGGGCGATGCGGCGAACACCGCGTGGGTGTGGGAGCACCAGGCGCTGACGCGCGCCCGCTACAGCGCGGGCGACGCGCAGATCGGCGCGGATTTCGAGGCGATCCGCCAGCAGGTGCTGACGACGCCGCGCGACGGGGCCGTACTCGCGAAGGAGATCGTCGACATGCGCGGCAAGGTGTTCGCCGGCCATCCGAACCAGACCGACCTGTTCGACCTGAAGCACGACCGCGGCGGGATGGTCGACATCGAGTTCATCGTCCAGTACTGGGTGCTGCTGCATGCGTCGAGCGACGCCGAGCTGATCCGCAATACCGGCAACATCGCGCTGCTGCGCGAGGTCGCGCGCTTCGGGCTGATGGGCGAGGACGAGGCCGAGCGCGTCGGCGCGGCGTACCGCACGTACCGGAAGCTGCAGCACAAGCTGCGGCTCGACGGGATGGAGAAGGCGCGCGTCGATCCGGCCGTGGTGGCGGACGAGCGGGCGGCCGTGACGGCGCTGTGGGCGCGCGTGTTCGGCGGCGCTTGACGGTTGTGTAGCGACGGTCGTGTAGACGGGCGGCCGGCACGGCGCCGGCTGCCGTGCGGGGCGGCCGGTCCGGCCGTGTTGAGAATCGTTTGAGATTGTTTGAGCGGCAGCGCCCGGATCGAAAGAATGCGGGCTTTCCGTTCAACCGGCGCCGCGCGCCCTCAACGAGCCCGTACCATCTTGAAACCGTTTCGCCTTGCCTTCGCCACGACGGCGCTGTCCGCGGCTGCCGCCGGACTGTTCTCCGCTTCCGCCCATGCCGCCGAGCCGGCTTCCACGACCCTCACGAACCTGTCGCGCGGCGACGGCCAGTGCCTCGCATGGCGGCCGGCCGACAACGCGGCAGTGTTCGCCGCGTGCGACGGCGGCGCCGCGCAGGACTGGACCTTCGAGCCGCGCGACGGTTTCCAGCGCATCGTCAACACCGGCGCGAGCGCCGCGCGCGGCACGAAGATGTGCCTGCACGCGGCCGCCGGCGATACCGGCATGGGGCGCGTGGCGGTTGGCGTCTGCAGCGAGGGCGACCAGACGATGCGCGACTGGCGGCCGGACCGCGGCCTGGACGGGCAAGTGGTGTTCGGCAACCGGTACCGGGTCAATACCGGCCGGACGGCCGAGGTGCTGGCCCCGCGCGACGGCGGCGCCGGCGTCGCGACGCAGAACCTGCGCGGCCAGCCGTCGTCGATCTGGAAGTCGGCCGTGTCGATCGCGCCGTCGCAGCGCCCGCTGCTCGGCGACAAGTCCGTGCTGCTGATGGTGACGCACTTCAACGACTCGAAGCCGGCCGATAGCGAGGTCGTGCGCAAGGCGGTGTTCGGCGACGGCGACGATCATTCGTCGCTGCGGCGCTATCTCGAGGTTGCGTCGCGCGGCAAGCTGACGCTGCATGGGCAGACGCTCGACAGCGTGAATCTCGGCGAGCGGCCCGCCATCTGCGATTCGGGCGCGATCCGCACGGCCGCGCGCAATGCAGCGCTCGCGCGCGGCGTGAATCCGGACAAGTTCAACTACCTGTTCGTCGACCTGCCGAGAATGAGCAGTTGCAACTGGGGCGGCCTCGCCGCGACGCCGGGCAACTGGATCCTGTCGAACGCGAGCGGCCACGGCTACTGGATGTGGTCGCACGAATTCGGGCACAACCTCGGCGCCAAGCATCCGGGCTCGCTCGTCGATTGCCCGACGCCGGGCGGCACGGTCGAGGTCGGCGGCGCATGCCGCGCCGGCAAGATCGACGACCCGGCCGACACGATGGGCGGCGGCGGCCGGCGCCTGTATCCGGCGAGCTATCAGCTGTTCGCCGGCTGGCTCGGCGCGGCCGACGTGCCGGAGATCCACGCGGACGGCACCTACCGGCTCGCGCCGCTGTGGGGCGATGTGCCGGGTGCGAAGGCGTACCGCATCGCGCGCGCCGACGGTTCGACGCTGTGGCTCGAGTTTCGTCAGCCGCAGCGCGGCTTCGACGACTGGAAGTCGGACGATCCGTTCGTCAACGGCGTGATCGTGCGGACCGTCGCGCATGGCGGCAACGTCGTGACGAACACGCTGGTCGATGCGATGCCCGGCAGCCCGTCGGGGATGAAGGACGCGCCGCTGATGCCGGGCCACGCGTTGCACGACACGCTGTCGGGCAAGATCATCACCGTCAAATCGGTCGGGCCCGACGGCGCCGTGGTCGACGTGACGAACGACGGCCTGCTGTTGCCGCGGGCCGTGGTGACCGGCCCGCAGCACGCGGCCGCGGGCGCGGCGGTCGTGCTGTCGGGCGCCGCGTCGGTCGGCGAGTCGTTGCGCCATGCGTGGACGGTGCCGGCCGGCATCGACGCACGGCCGGACGGCGCGGAACTGCGCTTCGTCGCGCCGACGCTCGAACAGGACCGCGAGTTCGCGTTCGAGCTGACCGTGAGCAATAAAGACGGCTATACGGCGCGGGCCACCCACGTCGTCAAGGTGAAGGCACAGGAGATCGTCGCGCCGCCGCGCGCGGCGATCAGCGGGCCGGCGTCGGTCGACGGCGGCGCGACCGTCACGCTGTCCGGCGCGTCGTCGACGGGCAAGGGGCTGACGTATGCGTGGACGGGGCCGGCCGGGGTGTCGATCGTCCAGAACGGCGCGAGCGCGACGTTTACCGCGCCGAAGGCGGCCGACGAGCGTCGCTACGCGTTCAGGCTGGTGGTGACCGATGTACAGGGCCGCCACGCGAACGCGGCGCACGACGTGACCGTGCGCGCGTCGGCGGGCGAGGGCGCAGCCGCGTGGGATCCGAAGAAGACTTACGCGACGCCGTGCCACGAGGTCAGCCATGCGGGCAAGACCTGGCTCAACGGCTGGTGGGTGCTCGGCGACGTGCCGGGGACGGGCGGCGAGTGGGCGGCATGGCGCGAGAAGGGTGTCGCGAACATGCACGCGATGTGCAAGAGCACGTAAGCGCGGCCGCGGCCGCGGCCGCGGTGCGGGTAGCCGTGACGGTGGAAGCCGCGGGGTTTGCTGTCATACGCCGCCCTGCGCCGCCTGCCGCGGCAACGGGCAGCAGCGCGGCGTCGCGCGGACGCCGCGCGCCGCTTCGGCGGGCCGCACGCTTGCGAGCCGGTCAGGCCGCCAGCATTTCCTTCGCGTGCTTGCGCGTGGTGGCCGTGATTTCGAGCCCGCCGAGCATCCGCGCGACTTCCTCGACGCGGCTCGCCTTGTCGAGCGGGACGACCGACGACACGGTGCCGCCGCGCTCGTCGGCGCCCTTCGCCACCTGGAAATGATGGTCGCCGCGCGCGGCGACCTGCGGCAGGTGCGTCACGCACAACACCTGCCGCTCGCGCCCGAGCTGGTGCAGCAGGCGCCCGACCACTTCGGCGACGCCGCCGCCGATCCCCGTATCGACTTCGTCGAAGATCAGCGTCGGCGTCGGGCTCGCCGCGCTGGCGATCACCGCGAGCGCGAGGCTGATCCGTGCGAGTTCGCCGCCCGACGCGACTTTCGCGAGCGGCCGCAGCGGCACGCCCGGGTGCCCGGCCACGCGGAATTCGACCTGCTCGAGCCCGTGCGGGCCGCCGTCGGCGAGCGGCACGAGCGCGACTTCGAAGCTGCCGCCCGCCATCGACAGTTCCTGCATGCCGGCCGTGACGGCCGTGCCGAGCGCCTTGGCGGCCTGCGCGCGCGCCTTCGACAGGCGTTTGGCGTCGGCGAGATAGGCTTCCCGCGCCTGCGCCTGCGCGGCTTCGAGCGCGCCGAGATCGGCGGCCGCGTCGAGCGCGGCGAGCTGCGCGCGGCGGGCCGCATGCTCCTCATGAAGCGTGTCGGGCGGCAGCCGGAACTTGCGGGCGGTCGAGTGCAGCGCGTCGAGCCGGGTTTCGACCTGCGCGAGCCGCTCCGGGTCGAGATCGACGCGCTGCGCATAGTGCGACAGCGAATAGACGGCTTCCTGCAACTGGATCTCGGCCGGCTCCAGCGACGCGAGCGCATCGCCGAGCGCGGTGTCGTAGTCGGCCAGGCTGCGCAGTTTCGACACGATCGCGCCGAGCTGCGCGAGCATCGCGTCGTCGGATTCGGACAGCGCGTTGAGCGCGCCGCGCACGCCTTCGATCAGGTTCGCCGAATGCGACAGGCGCTTGTGTTCGTTGCTGACTTCGTCCCATTCGCCGGCTTGCGGCGCGAGCTTGTCGAGTTCGGCGAGCTGCCACGCGAGCTTTTCGCGTTCGAGCTGCAGTTCGCGCTCGTGCGCCTTCGCGGCGTCGATCGCCTGCGTCGCGTCGCGCCACACGCGCCACGCGCGCGCGACGTTCGCGGCATCGGCGACGAGCCCCGCGTGCGTGTCGAACAGCTCGCGCTGCGCGTCGGGCCGCATCAGCAGCTGGTGCGCGTGCTGGCCGTGGATGTCGACGAGCATCTCGCCGAGTTCGCGCAGTTGCGCGAGCGTCGCGCTGGTGCCGTTGATGAAGGCACGCGAACGGCCGTTCGCGTCGATCACGCGGCGCAGCATCACGGTGTCCTCGGCGTCGAACGCGTGTTCGTCGAGCCAGCGCGCGACGCGGTCGTGCGGCGTGAATTCGGCGGTGATGTCGGCGCGGCCGCAGCCGGTGCGCACGACGCTCGCGTCGGCGCGTTCGCCGAGCGCGAGGGCCAGCGCGTCGATCAGGATCGATTTGCCGGCGCCGGTTTCGCCGGAAAAGACGGAAAAGCCGCTGTCGAATTCGAGATCGAGCGCGGCGACGATGACGAAGTCGCGGATCGAGAGGTGGCGGAGCATGGTGTCGGGGGCAGCGGCGTCAGGACGCCTTGTCGTCTTCGTTCGATGCGTGTTCGTTCCAGTGCAGCTTCTTGCGCAGCGTCGTGAAGTAGCTATAGCCGATCGGGTGCAGGAACGGCACCGTGTGCTTCGAGCGGCGCACCTCGATCGTGTCGTTCAGTTCGAGCGACGTGAACGACTGCATGTCGAAGTTCACGTTGACGTCGCGGCCGCCGACGATCTGGATCGCGATCTTCGAATCGTCGGGCAGCACGATCGGCCGGTTCGACAGCGCGTGCGGCGCGATCGGCACGAGCACGATGCCCGCCAGCTGCGGATGGAGGATCGGGCCGGCCGACGACAGCGCATACGCGGTCGAGCCGGTGGGCGTCGCGACGATCAGGCCGTCCGAACGCTGGTTGTACATATAGCGGCCGTCGACCGACGCGCGCAGCTCGACCATCCCGGAGAAGCCGCTGCGGTTCACGACGACGTCGTTGAACGCGAGCGCGTGGTAGATCGGTTCGCCGTCGCGCATGATCCGCGCCTCGAGCAGCGAGCGCTCCTCGCGCTCGAACTTGCCGGCCAGCAGCACGGGGACGAGCGCGTGCATGTCGGATGCCGCGATGTCGGTGATGAAGCCGAGCCGGCCGTGGTTGATCCCGATCAGCGGGGTCCGGTATGGCGCGAGCTGGCGGCCGATGCCGAGCATCGTGCCGTCGCCGCCGAGCACGATCGCCACGTCCGCTCGCGCCCCAATTTCGGCCGGGGTGAGCGCCGGGTAGCCGGCGATGCCGATTTCGCGCGCGGTATCGCCTTCGAAGACGACCTCGAAGCCGAGCCTGGCGATGCTGTCCGCCAGCGTGGCGAGCGGTTCGGCGATGCCGGGCGTGTTGCTCCGGCCGACGAGCGCGACAGTACTGAACTGATTACCGGTTTTCATGCCGGCATTACACCATAGCTCGTGGACGAAAAGAACCGGCTGTACGCCGACGGGGCCGGATCGGGCCGGCCCGCGCAACGGTAGTTGACGCCACTCGCCGCGGTGGCGCGGTTGCGCTAAAATTTTCCACCATGCTAGATCCTCGCGCACGAACCCTCCTGAAAACCCTGATCGAACGGTATATCGCCGACGGTCAGCCGGTCGGCTCGCGCACGTTGTCCCGTTACTCCGGGCTCGAGCTGAGCCCGGCGACGATCCGCAACGTGATGTCCGACCTGGAGGAGCTCGGCCTCGTGTCGAGCCCGCACACGTCGGCCGGCCGCGTGCCGACGCCGCGCGGCTACCGGCTGTTCGTCGATACGATGCTGACGGTCGAGGCGCCGATCGACGCCGAGGCCGTCGCGCGCCAGGTGCAGAACACGCTGCAGGCGGGCGAACCGCAGCAGCGGGTGGTCGCCGCCGCCGCGAGCGTGCTGTCGAACCTGTCGCAGTTCGCGGGCGTCGTGCTGACGCCGCGCCGCAGTCACGTGTTCAAGCAGATCGAGTTCATGCGCCTGTCCGACAAGCGCATCCTGCTGATCATCGTCACGCCCGAGGGCGACGTGCAGAACCGCATGCTCGCGACGCCGCGCGACTATTCGCCGTCGCAGCTGACCGAGGCGTCCAACTACATCAACGCGCATTTCGCCGGCCTGTCGTTCGACGAGGTGCGCCGCCGCCTGCGCGACGAGATCGACCAGCTGCGCGGCGACATGACGACGCTGATGCACGCGGCCGTGACGGCCAGTACCGAGGTGCCCGACACCGAGGACACCGTGCTGATTTCCGGCGAGCGCAACCTGCTCGAAGTGGCGGATCTTTCGTCCGACATGGCGCGGCTGCGCAAGCTGTTCGACGTATTCGACCAAAAGACGGGCCTCCTGCAGTTGCTCGACGTGTCGAGCCACGCCCAGGGCGTGCAGATCTTCATCGGCGGCGAATCGACGCTCGTGCCGATCGAGGAAATGAGCGTCGTCACCGCGCCGTACGAGGTGAACGGGCAGATCGTCGGCACGCTCGGCGTGATCGGCCCGACCCGGATGGCGTACAACCGCGTGATTCCGATCGTCGACATCACCGCGCGGCTGCTGTCGCTCACGCTGAGCCAGCAGTAGCTGCGGCAGCCGACGCCGTCCCGCCATCGTGCCGAGGCGCCGTGCGCGCCGCCAGTCGGCCGAACGGCCAGCCGACCCGAGCGGGACGGCCCGCTATAATTGAGGGCCGTCCGGTCCCGTGCCCCGAGCACGTTCTTGCCCATGCGTTTCGATCTTGAGCCGCCTTCGAGCGTCGCGGCCGCCCATCGCGTCGGTGTGCTGCTGATCAATCTCGGCACGCCCGACGCGCCCACGCCGCGCGCGGTGCGGCGCTACCTGGCCGAATTCCTGTCGGATCCGCGGGTCGTCGAAATCCCGCAGGCCGTCTGGCAGGTGCTGCTGCGCACGGTGATCCTGCCGCTGCGCGGCCGTGCGTCCGCGAAGAAATACGCGGCCGTCTGGATGCCCGAGGGTTCGCCGCTGCGCGTGTATACCGAGCGCCAGACCGACAGCGTGCGGCACCTGCTCGTGTCGAACGGCTATCACGTGATGGTCGACTACGCGATGCGCTACGGCAGCCCGAACCTTGCGCACGCGCTCGCGCAGTTCAAGCGCGCGGGCGTCGAGCGCGTGCTGCTGATGCCGATGTATCCGCAATACTCGGCGTCGACCACGGCCACCGCGTTCGATGCCGCGTTCGCCGCGCTCGCGCGCATGCGCAATCAGCCGGAAGTGCGCACGGTGCGGCACTACGCCGACCATCCGGCCTATATCCACGCGCTGGCCGAGCAGGTTCGGCAGTACTGGACGCAACACGGCCGGCCCGATTTCGCGGCCGGCGACAAACTCGTGCTGAGTTTCCACGGCGTGCCGAAGCGCACGCTCGATCTCGGCGACCCGTATCACGAGCAGTGCCAGCAGACGGGCGCGTTGCTGATGGCCGCGCTCGGGCTGTCGGGCACCGAATGCCGCATCACGTTCCAGTCGCGCTTCGGCAAGGCCGAATGGCTGCAGCCGTACACCGCGCCGACGCTGCGCGAGTTCGGCGAGGCCGGCGTGCGGCGGGCCGACGTGTTCTGTCCCGGCTTCACGGCCGATTGCCTGGAGACGATCGAGGAAATCGGCATGGAAGTGCGCGACGAATTCCTCGCCGGCGGCGGCAAGACCTTCCACCGGATTCCGTGCTTGAACGGCACGTCGGCGTGGATCGGCGCGCTCGGCGAAATCGTCGCGGAGAATCTGCAGGGCTGGCCGGTCAAGGCCGCGCAGCCCGAAACGGTAGGCTGAGATGGAACGATCCCCACGCTCGCTACGTTCGCTGCTTTCCGACGGGGCGATAAGCCGGCCGGCTACGCAGGCGCAGACCGATGCCCGGCGAATTCCCTGCTACGCCCTCCTTGGGGCGACCCGGCGGAGGCCGACATGAACTACAAGATTTCCACGGAGCCGGGCGCGAAGCTGCGCATCGACAAATGGCTGTGGGCGGCCCGGTTCTTCAAGACGCGCTCGCTCGCGACCGATGCGGTCGACAAGGGACACGTGAAGATCGGCGGCGCGGCGGTGAAGCCGGCGAAGGACGTGCGGGTGGGCGACGAGGTCGAGATTGCGATCGACGGCATCGTCTGGCACATTGCCGTGCTGGGCGTGTGCGACGTGCGCGGGCCCGCGAGCGTCGCGCAGACGCTCTACGCGGAGACGGAAGCGGGACGGGCCGCGCGGCTTGCCGAACTGGAGCGGCGCCGCACGTATCGCGAGCCGGCGGCCGAACTGCACGGCCGGCCGACGAAACGCGACCGGCGCATCATCGACAGATTCTCTGGTGGGAGCTGAACATCTGGTCGAACGTCGCCCGCGCGCTTCCGTATTCGGTCGTGCGATCGGTGACGGCTCCCGACAGGCAGATGGTGGTGGTGCCGGCGATGAGTACCAGCGCGACCACCGATATCGCAAAGGTCAGTTTCACGGTACTCCCCTCGAGAACAAGGGTGAAAACGGCGCCAGGTGGATGTCACGCGACGGTCAGCTAGGGGTAAACACGCTTTCCGACGCTTGAATGGAGTGTAGTGCAGCCGGCCTGTGCGGAGCTAGTACTTGCCGGGTAAGCGTTGTTACAGGCCGTTTCGCCCGATCCGGCGGACTATGCGACGCCTGCACCCGGAAAACGCCCGGTTGTTTCGCGGCATTGGCGAATGCTGGCGAATGACCCTCTTGAAACCGTAGTTTTCGCCCTTATTTGCACCAGTAATGTGCGGTGCCGCCGGGTATACGTCCGGCGGTCGCCGATTTGGCTTCAACCTCTAATCGACTTTCAGCGACATGGAAAACACGCAAGAGAATCCGGCTACCCAATCGGCCGAAGACATCGGCAGCGAGAAGCAGGCGGCGCAAGGCGCCGCACCCGCCGCCGAAGCTGCCGACGCGGCGCTCGCGGAGGCTCAAGCCAAGGTCGCCGAGCTTCAGGAAAGCTTCCTGCGGGCGAAGGCCGAGACCGAGAACGTGCGCCGCCGCGCGCAGGACGACGTGTCGAAGGCGCACAAGTTCGCGATCGAAAGCTTCGCGGAACACCTGCTGCCCGTGCTGGACAGCCTGGAAGCGGCCGTCGGCGACACCTCCGGCGACATCGCGAAGGTGCGCGAAGGCGTCGAGCTGACGCTGCGCCAGCTGACGAGCGCGCTCGAGAAGGGCCGCGTCGTCGCGATCAACCCGGTCGGCGAGAAGTTCGATCCGCATCAGCACCAGGCCATTTCGATGGTGCCGGCCGAGCAGGAGCCGAACACCGTCGTCACGGTGCTGCAAAAGGGCTACATGATCGCCGACCGCGTGCTGCGCCCGGCGCTCGTCACCGTCGCGCAGCCGAAGTAAGGCAGCGGAGATGGTGCCCGCCGGCGTCGATCCGGCCGCGTTCGACGCGTTCGACATGCAGGCGCTCGACGCCGGCACGTTCGACGCGGCCATCGACGGCGCGGGCGATGCGCTGGCCGTGGTGTTCTTCTGGGGCGTCGACTGCTTCAACTGCGAGATCGCGAAGAAGGCGATGCTCGCGCAGCCCGACGCGATCCTCGCGCTGGACCTGAAGTGGTTCCATTGCAACGTGTACGAACATCATCAGCTGGGGCGCCGCTTCGGATTGCACGGCGTGCCGACGTGGTTCTTCTTCCATCGCGGCAAGCGGCTGGGCCGCGCGACGGGCTGGCATGGCCTCGCCCAGTTCCAGGCGGCCGTCGCGGCGGCACGCGCGAAGATCGTGTCGGGCGGCGATCCGTCGGGCGGCGATCCGTCGGGTGCGATCCGCTAGCCGGCGGCGATTGAAAAAATTTAATATCCGCATCGCTCGTCGGGTCTTGAAAACGGATCGGACGGACGCATTTCGGGAACAGAGTTGAATTCTGGCGTGCGAAACCGCCCAAAACGCGGGGTTTCGTGCAGCAAACAAGCATTTCTGGAGATTAGGAAAAAATGGGAAAGATCATCGGTATTGACCTCGGCACCACGAACTCGTGCGTCGCGATCATGGAAGGCAACCAGGTCAAGGTCATCGAGAACTCGGAAGGCACGCGCACCACGCCGTCGATCATCGCGTACATGGACGACAACGAAGTGCTGGTCGGCGCGCCGGCCAAGCGTCAGTCGGTGACCAACCCGAAGAACACGCTGTTCGCGGTGAAGCGCCTGATCGGCCGCCGCTTCGAAGAGAAGGAAGTCCAGAAGGACATCGGCCTGATGCCGTACTCGATCATCAAGGCCGACAACGGCGATGCATGGGTCGAAGCGCACGGCGAAAAGCTCGCGCCGCCGCAGGTGTCGGCCGAAGTGCTGCGCAAGATGAAGAAGACGGCCGAAGACTACCTCGGCGAGCCGGTCACGGAAGCCGTGATCACGGTGCCGGCGTACTTCAACGACAGCCAGCGCCAGGCGACCAAGGACGCCGGTCGCATCGCGGGCCTCGAAGTCAAGCGGATCATCAACGAGCCGACGGCGGCCGCACTCGCGTTCGGTCTCGACAAGGTCGAGAAGGGCGACCGCAAGATCGCCGTGTATGACCTCGGCGGCGGCACGTTCGACGTGTCGATCATCGAGATCGCGGACGTCGACGGCGAAATGCAGTTCGAAGTGCTGTCGACCAACGGCGACACGTTCCTCGGCGGCGAAGACTTCGACCAGCGCATCATCGATTACATCATCGGCGAGTTCAAGAAGGAGCAGGGCGTCGACCTGTCGAAGGACGTGCTCGCGCTGCAGCGCCTGAAGGAAGCCGCCGAAAAGGCGAAGATCGAGCTGTCGTCGGGCCAGCAGACCGAAATCAACCTGCCGTACATCACGGCGGACGCGTCGGGTCCGAAGCACTTGAACCTGAAGATCACCCGCGCGAAGCTGGAAGCGCTGGTGGAAGACCTCGTCGAGCGCACGATCGAACCGTGCCGCATCGCGATCAAGGACGCAGGCGTCAAGGTGTCGGACATCGACGACGTGATCCTGGTCGGCGGCCAGACGCGCATGCCGAAGGTCATGGAGAAGGTGAAGGAGTTCTTCGGCAAGGATCCGCGCCGTGACGTGAACCCGGACGAAGCCGTCGCGGTCGGCGCGGCGATCCAGGGCCAGGTGCTGTCGGGCGACCGCAAGGACGTGCTGCTGCTCGACGTGACCCCGCTGTCGCTCGGTATCGAGACGCTCGGCGGCGTGATGACGAAGATGATCAACAAGAACACCACGATCCCGACGAAGCACGCGCAAGTGTATTCGACGGCGGACGACAACCAGGGCGCCGTGACGATCAAGGTGTTCCAGGGCGAACGCGAAATGGCGGCGGGCAACAAGCTGCTCGGCGAGTTCAACCTCGAAGGCATCCCGCCGGCACCGCGCGGCGTGCCGCAGATCGAAGTGACCTTCGACATCGACGCGAACGGCATCCTGCACGTCGGCGCGAAGGACAAGGCGACCGGCAAGGAAAACAAGATCACGATCAAGGCGAACTCGGGCCTGTCCGAGGCTGAAATCGACCAGATGATCAAGGACGCGGAAGCGAACGCAGCGGAAGACCACAAGCTGCGCGAGCTGGCCGATTCGCGCAACCAGGGCGACGCGCTGGTCCACAGCACGAAGAAGGCGCTGACCGAGTACGGCGACAAGCTGGATGCGGGCGAGAAGGAAGCGATCGAAGCGGCGCTGAAGTCGCTCGAGGACGCGCTGAAGGACACGTCGGCCGACAAGGCGGCGCTCGACGCGAAGGTCGAGGAGCTCGGCAAGGTCTCGCAGAAGCTCGGCGAGAAGATGTACGCCGACATGCAGGCCCAGCAGGCGGGTGCGGCCGGCGCGGCCGGTGCGACGGAAGGCGCGGCTCATGCGGGTGGTGCGCAACAGGCTGCCGACGACGTCGTCGACGCCGAGTTCAAGGAAGTGAAGAAAGACTAAGCCGGGTTGCCATGGCACCGCACGCCGCGCGCGACACGCGCGCGGCGCGGCTGAACAGCGGTCTGTCTTTCCTTCCGGATGGCCGGATCGACTCCACGCCTGGCGGGCTTCGCGGCCCTCCGGGCACATTTGTTTTTTGGCGGGTGCTGCGCGAGCCGTCCGCGGACGGTGCAGCGCCAGACGAGTCGAGAGACTTTACTGCGGGCGAAAGGAGCCGCCGCGTGCGCGATGCGTGGCGGCACAGTGAATCGATATGGCGAAACGGGATTACTACGAGGTTCTGGGCGTCGCGAAGAATGCGAGCGACGACGAAATCAAGAAGGCATATCGCAAGCTTGCGATGAAGTACCACCCTGACCGCAATCCGGACAGCAAGGATGCGGAAGAGCATTTCAAGGAGGCGAAGGAAGCCTATGAAATGCTGTCGGATGGTCAGAAGCGGGCCGCGTACGACCAGTACGGCCACGCGGGCGTCGATCCGAACATGGGCGGTGCGGGTGCACAGGGCTTCGGCGGCTTCGCGGATGCGTTCGGCGACATCTTCGGCGACATCTTTGGCCAAGCCGCGGGCGGCGCCGCGCGCGGCGGCCGCGGCGGCCCGCAGGTGTATCGCGGTGCCGACCTGCGCTACAGCATGGAAATCACGCTCGAGCAGGCCGCGCACGGCTACGACACGCAGATTCGCGTGCCGAGCTGGGTGTCGTGCGAAGTCTGCCACGGGTCGGGCGCGAAGCCCGGCACGAAGCCGGAAACCTGCCCGACCTGTCACGGCCAAGGCACGGTGCGCATGTCGCAGGGTTTTTTCAGCATCCAGCAGACCTGCCCGAAGTGCCATGGCACGGGTACCTACATCCCCGAGCCGTGCGCGCATTGCCACGGGTCGGGCAAGGTGAAGGAAACCAAGACGCTCGAAGTGAAGATCCCGGCCGGGATCGACGACGGGATGCGGATCCGCTCGGCCGGCAACGGCGAGCCGGGCATCAACGGCGGGCCGCCGGGCGACCTGTACGTCGAGATCCACATCAAACCGCACTCGGTGTTCGAGCGCGACGGCGACGATCTCCACTGCCAGATGCCGATCCCGTTCACGACCGCCGCACTCGGCGGCGAGATCGAGGTGCCGACGCTGGCCGGCCGTGCGTCGTTCCCGGTGCCGGAAGGCACGCAGTCGGGCAAGACGTTCCGCCTGCGCGGCAAGGGCATCAAGGGGCTGCGCTCGAGCATCGCGGGCGATCTGTACGTGCACGTGCAGGTCGAGACGCCCGTGAAGCTGACCGACACCCAGCGCGACCTGCTCAAGCAGTTCGAGAAGTCGCTGGCCGAGGGCGGCGCGCGTCACAGCCCGCAGAGCAAGAGCTGGTTCGACCGTGTGAAGAGCTTCTTCGAGTAATGGCATGACTGAAGGCAACGAGAGCGCGTCGTTCGCGCTCTTGGACGATTGCGACTCGACCGCGTCCGCGCGGTCGAGTCGTTTGTATTCGGGCTTCGTGCACGAACGCGTGTGCACGGACCCGGCGCAGCTCGACGCGATCGATGCGGCGGTGGCGCAGGATCTGCGCGACGGGCTGCATGCGGTCGTCGTCGGCGATTACGAATTCGGACGCAACCTGCAACGAGCGCAGCCGGGCGATGCCCCGCTGCGCTTTTTGCTGTATGCGCGCTGCGAGCGCCTGTCGCGCGACGAAGTCGACGCGTGGCTCGTGCAGCAGGACGGCGGCGGTACGCCGTCGATCGCGGGCGTCGCGCATGTCGCGAAGAGCGTGTCGCGCGATGCGTTCGACGCGGCGATCGCCGCGGTGCACGACGCGCTGCGTGCGGGCGATTCGTATCAGGTCAATTACACGTACCGGCTGAATTTCGATGTGTTCGGCACGCCGCTCGCGCTGTACCGGCGGCTGCGCGCGCGCCAGCCGGTGCGGTACGGCGCGCTGATCGCGCTGCCCGACGGCGCATGGGTCGTATCGTGCTCGCCGGAGCTGTTCGTCGAGAAGCACGGCGATGTACTGCGTGCGCGGCCGATGAAGGGCACCGCACCGCGTTCGGCCGATCCGCGCGAAGATGCGGCCGCCGCCGCGTTCCTCGCGAACGATCCGAAGAACCGCGCGGAAAACGTGATGATCGTCGACCTGCTGCGCAACGACGTGTCGCGGATCGCGCGCACGGGCAGCGTCAAGGTGCCGGCGCTGTTCTCGGTCGAGCCGTATGCGTCGGTGTGGCAGATGACGTCGACGGTCGAGGCCGGCTGGCGCGACGGCACGACGTTCGCGCAGATGCTGCGCGCGCTGTTCCCTTGTGGATCGATCACGGGCGCGCCGAAGTACAAGACGATGCAGTTGATCGACGCGATCGAGTCGACGCCGCGCGGGCTCTATACCGGCGCGATCGGCTGGCTCGATGCGCCGAAGGAAGACGCGGGCGATGCAACGCCCGACGGCGCGGCCGGTTGCGGCGATTTCTGCCTGTCGGTCGCGATTCGGACGCTGACGCTGGATGCGGACGGCGCTAGCAATGACACGGACGGCACGGGTACCACCACCGCGGCAGCCGGCCGGCGACGCGGCACGATGGGCGTCGGCGCGGGCATCGTGCTCGACAGCGTCGCGGCCGACGAATATGCGGAGTGCCAATTGAAAGCACGATTCCTGACGGACGCCGACCCCGGCTTCCAGTTGTTCGAAACGACGGCTGCCACGCGAACGGACGGCATCCGCCATCTCGATCGCCATCTCGCGCGGCTGCAACGCAGCACGGACGCATTCGGCTTCCGTTTCGACGCTGACGCGCTACGCCGGGAGATCGACGCACGCTGCGCGGCGCTCGACGGCGACGGCGCGTACCGGATGAAGCTCGCGCTGGCGAAGGACGGCACGATCGAGATCATCGCGGCGCCGCTCAAGCCGCTGCCGGCGGGGCCGGTCGGCGTGCTGCTGGCAGCCGAGCATGGCTTCGCGCCGACGCGCACCGACGACGCGCTGCTGCTGCACAAGACCACGCGCCGCGCCGAATACGACCGCGCGTGGCAGGCGGCGGAGGCGCTCGGCGGGTTCGACATGCTGTTCGTCAACGAGCGTGGCGAGGTGACGGAAGGCGGGCGCTCGAACGTGTTCGTGAAACTAAATGGTGTGTGGGTGACGCCACCGTTGTCGTGCGGCGTGCTGCCGGGCGTGATGCGCGGTGTGCTACTCGACGATCCGGCAGTAGGCGCCAAAGAGCGTGTGCTGACGCTCGACGATGTGCTGAACGCCGACGAGCTGATGATCTGCAATGCGTTGCGCGGGCCGATGGCAGCGCGGCTGATTCACGGCTGCGCACCGGCCTGAACGCGAATTACTTCTGCGGCGTACATTGCCAGCTTTGCACGACGGCGTGATCGGCTCGGGTAGCGGTCGTTCTCGAAAGTTGCAATGACGGTTCCGACGCGGATACTCCGGTCGCCGCCTGCTTTTTTTCGGTCGCCAGATGGCGGTAGGGCCGACGGAAGTATAGATCGTGACCAGCGCGACGCCCTCACCATCGCCTGCCAGCTTTGGCCCGACGAGTTCAGCCGCCTTTTCATACACATGAGCCATCTTTTGCCGCTCCTTCGATTGACGAAGGTTCGATGGTCGCCGCGACGAAGGCGTGTAGAAATAGGACGAGTTATAAAATACGCGTTGTCCGGTCATGCAGTACGAGAAACG
The DNA here is from genome assembly GCF_902833245.1 of Burkholderia sp. BCC0398. NCBI lineage: Bacteria > Pseudomonadati > Pseudomonadota > Betaproteobacteria > Burkholderiales > Burkholderiaceae > Burkholderia > Burkholderia sp. BCC0398. Next base: position 157,222 of record NZ_CADFEM010000002.1, on the reverse strand, counting down.
GCGTACTGCATTGCCGGTCAGCTCAGCGAGTGTGCTGCAGCGAACGCCGGCAGTGCGCCATGGCGCTGCCGGCCCACTCAGAACGAGTGTTCCGGGCCCGGAAACGACCGATCCTTCACCGCGCTCACATAGGCTTCGACGGCCGCCTGAATGGTCGGCTGCCCGTGCATGAAATCCTTCACGAAGCGCGGCCGCTTGCCGGGAAACACGCCGAGCATGTCGTGCAGCACGAGCACCTGCCCCGAGCAGTCGGCGCCGGCGCCGATGCCGATCGTCGGGATCTTCAGCATGTGCGTGACTTCGGCCGCGACGAGCGTCGGTACCGCTTCGAGCACGACGAGCTGCGCACCGGCATCCTCGATCGCGCGCGCGTCGCGCAGCAATTGCGCGGCGCCGGCTTCGGTCTTGCCCTGCACCTTGAAGCCGCCGAACGCATGCACCGACTGCGGCGTGAGGCCGAGGTGCGCGCACACGGGCACCGAGCGTTCGACGAGGAAGCGGATCGTATCGGCGAGCCATTCGCCGCCTTCGAGCTTGACCATTTGCGCGCCCGCGCGCATCAGCTTGACCGCGTTCGCGAACGCGTCGGCCGGCGTCCCGTACGTGCCGAACGGCAGATCGGCGACGACGAGCGCGCGCGGCTGCGCCCGGGCGACACAGGCGGTGTGGTACGCGATGTCGTCGATCGACACGGGCAGCGTGGTCGAGTGGCCCTGCAGCACGTTGCCGAGCGAATCGCCGATCAGCAGCACGTCGGTGCCGGCGCGATCGAGCAGCGCGGAAAAGCTCGCGTCGTAGCACGTGAGCATCGCGATCTTCTCGCCGGCGTCGCGCATTGCCTGCAGCTTGGGGACCGTCACGGCAGGCCGGCTCGATTCCTGGAGATAGGTCATGGGAAATCCGGGTCGGTGGTGAGAAACGACAGGCGAGGACGCGTCAGCGCGTCGTCTCGCCCTTGACGAAGAATTCCTTGCGGCCGCGCATCGTCTCGATGCGCTCGACCAGCAGGGCGAGATCTTCGGGGGAATCCAGCGGGTTCAGGTGTTCGGCTGCGACCGTCAGCACCGGCGTGCGGTCGTAGTGGTAGAAGAATTCGTTGTACGCGTCGACGAGCGAGCGCAGGTACGCGTCGCTGATCTGCAGCTCCATCGGCGTCCCGCGCTTCTGGATGCGCGAGAACAGCACTTCGGGGCTGGCCTGCAGATAGACGACGAGATCGGGCGACGGCGCCTGCGGCACGTCGACGTGCGTGGCGACCGAGCGATACAGCTGCCACTCGTCTTCCGGCAGGTTCAGCCGCGCGAAGATGTCGTTCTTCTGCGGCATGAAATCGGCGATGACGGGGCGGCCCGTGTCGAGCGCACCGATCAGCTCGCGCGCCTGCTGCGCGCGCTGCAGCGCGAACGACAGCTGGACGGGCAACGCGTAGCGCGCGGTGTCGCGATAGAAGCGTTCGAGGAACGGGTTGTCCTGCGGGCGCTCGAGCAGCGTCTGCATCGACCAGCGCTCGCCGAGCAGCCGCGCGAGCGTCGTCTTGCCGACGCCGATCGGGCCTTCGATCACGAGATAGCGGTGCGGGGCGCGCAGGTCGGGCGCGGTGACGGTCAGCGGAGTCGAGTTCATCGGCAGCGGGTCTTGTCGGCGTCTTCGCCGGCAGCGAGCGCCTTTTGCATCGGGCACTGGCAGGTTTGCACCTTTTCGACGCGCTGATCCGCGACGGCGGCGAGAAAGGCGTCGGCACGGCCGCGCGCGGGGATGTCGAGCGCCGGCTCGATCTCGACGAGCGGCACGAGCGCGAACGCGCGGTCGGTGAGGCGCGGGTGCGGGACGATCAGGTCGGGTTCGTCGATCGAATCGGCGCCGAACAGCAGGATGTCGAGGTCGAGCGTGCGCGGCGCATTGCGATACGGGCGCTCGCGGCCGAAGTGATGTTCGATCTTCTGGCAGAGCGCGAGCAGCTCGCGGGCCGACAGCGTCGTGTCGAGCTTGACGACGCAGTTGTAGTAGTCGTCGCCGCCCGCTTCGAACGGCGCCGTGCGATACAGGCTCGATTTGCCGAGGATCGAGATGGTGCGCTGCTGCGCGAGGCACACCACCGCGTCCTTCAGGGTCTGGCGCGCATCGCCGAGATTCGCCCCCAGTCCGATATATGCAACCGTCATGGCATCACTTCCTACGTCGTTCGCCGGCGCGCGCGTCAGTCGTCGGAACCGCTCGCGGTATCTGGCGCCTGCTCGGCGGCACCTTCGCCCTGCTGGCGGTTTCGCGCACCGCCGCGGCGGCGCCGCTTGCGGGGCGATTTTTCCTTCGAGCCGCCCTGCGTGAGCAATGCCTCGCGAGCGGCCGCGTCGCCTTCGATGAAATCCGTCCACCACTGTCCGACTTCCGTCTCGAGCTCGCCGGATTCGCAGCGTAACAGGAGGAAATCATACCCCGCTCTAAACCTTTGGTGTTCCAGCAGCCGCATCGCGCTGCGGCCCGAGCGTTTCTCCAGGCGCAGCTGCAGGCCCCAGATCTCGCGCATGTCGGCCGAGTAGCGCTTGTGGATCGCAAGTTTCTCGGTCTGCATGTCGAGCACGTCGTCCATCGCGCGATGGAGCGCCGGCACCGGGATTTCGCCCGCCGCCGTGTATTGCTCGAAGCGCTGGCGCATGTCGTGCCACAGCAGCGTCGCGAACAGGAAGCCCGGCGACACCGGTTTGCCGGCGCGCACGCGCGCGTCGGTGTTGTTCAGCGCGAGCGTGATGAACTTCTCGCCCTGCGGCTGTTCGAGCACGACGTCGAGCAGCGGCAGCAGTCCGTGGTGCAGCCCTTCCTTGCGCAGCCGCTGCAGGCACGCGAGCGCGTGGCCCGACAGCAGCAGCTTCAGCATTTCGTCGAACAGGCGCGCGGCGGGCACGTTGTTGATCAGGTCGGCGAGCGCGTGGATCGGCTCGCGCGTATGCGGCTCGATCTCGAAATCGAGCTTCGCCGCGAAGCGCACGACGCGCAGCATCCGCACCGGATCCTCGCGAAAGCGCGTGGCCGGATCGCCGATCATCCGCAGCAGGCGGGCGCGTACGTCGGCCATCCCGTCGTGATAGTCGAGCACCGTCTGCGTCGACGGGTCGTAGTACATCGCGTTGATCGTGAAGTCGCGGCGCGCGGCGTCCTCGTGCTGCTCGCCCCACACGTTGTCGCGCAGCACGCGGCCGCTCGCATCGACCGCGTGCGTGCGGCGATCGAGTTCGTCGCGCTTCAGGCGCCTCGGCGGCTCGGCCGTGGCCGCCGCCGCGGCCGCCTCGGGCGGTGCGTCGACCAGCGCGCGGAACGTCGAGACCTCGATCAGTTCCTGGCCGAACTGCACGTGGACGATCTGGAAGCGGCGGCCGATCAGGCGCGCGCGGCGGAACAGGCGCTGCACCTCGGTCGGCGTCGCGTCGGTCGCGACGTCGAAGTCTTTCGGCGCGATGCCGAGCAGCAGGTCGCGCACCGCGCCGCCGACGATGAACGCGCGGAAACCCGCCTGCTGCAGCGTGTCGGTCACGCGCACCGCGTTCTTCGAGATCAGCGCCGGGTTGATACCGTGCACGCTGGCCGGCACGACGGTCGGCTCATGGTTGCTGCGCGGTTTCTTCGCGCCGCCGCCGCGGGCGCCCTTCGGCGCGCGCGGGGCAGCAGGGGCCGCTTCGTCGGCCGGGGCCGCCGCGGGGGACGTTTGCTCGGTTTCGTCCTGGCCGAGCAGCTTTCGAATGAATTTTTTGATCACGACGTTCAGAAGAGATCGAGGATACGCCAGCCGCGGGTGCTTGCATGCGCACGCAGCGTGTCGTCAGGGTTGGTCGCGATCGGGTCGGTGACTTTCTCGAGCAGCGGGATGTCGTTGTGCGAGTCGCTGTAGAAGTAGCTGTGTTCGAAGTCGTCCCAGTGCTTGCCGAGCGACGCGAGCCATGCTTCGGTGCGCACGATCTTGCCTTCGCGATAGCTCGGCGTGCCGGTCGGTCGGCCCGTGTACGGCGAATCGGGATGCCCGTCGGTCGTTTCGACCTCGCACGCGATCAGCGTGTCGACGCCGAACGCGGTCGCGATCGGGCGCGTGATGAATGCGTTGGTCGCGGTCACGACGCAGCACAGGTCGCCCGCATCGAGGTGCTTGCGTACCAGTTCGAGCGCAGCGGGCGTCATCGCGGGGCGGATCACCTCGTGCATGTACTGCTCGTGCCATTCGGCGAGTTGCGCGCGCGAATACTTCGCGAGCGGCGTGAGCATCGCGCACAGGTACGCATGGATGTCGAGCTGGCCGGCCTTGTAGTCGGCGAAGAACTGGTCGTTCTGACGCGAGAAGCTTTCCGCGTCGACGATGCCGAGCTTCACCATGAAGCGACCCCATTCGTGGTCGCTATCGGTCGGGATCAGCGTGTGATCGAGGTCAAAGAGTGCCAGATTAGTCATGGAAGCGCATTTTACTCGAAGCGGTTCGGGCCCGTGCCCGGTGGTGTGATGTCGTCGCCGGGACGCGCGAGCATCCGGCGCAGCAGCGGCAGCGTGACCGCGCGTTTCTGCTCGAGCGAGAAGCGGTCGAGCGCGTCGAGCAACGCCATCAGGCTCGGCATGTCGCGGCGGAAATGGGTCAGCAGGTACGCGGCGATGTCGTCGGTGAGCGCGATCCCGCGTTCCTTCGCGGCGAGCTTGAGCACTGCGATCTTGCCTGCGTCGGACGGCGGCGACAGATGGAACACGAGCCCCCACCCGAGGCGCGTGCGCAGATCCTCGCGCACGTCGAGCGCGAGCGGCGCCGCCGGGCCCGCCGCGACGAACGCGCTCGACGGATGCGCGCGCACTTCGTTGAACAGGTTGAACAGCGCGACCTGCTGCGTGTCGCTCATCCGGTCGCAGTCGTCGATCGCGTAGATGCCGATGCGCGGGTCGAACGTGAAGGCGCCGAGCGGGCTCTGCGGCGTCAGGTAGCGCGCATAGCCGTACGATGCGTCGCTCACGAGCGCCTGCAGCAGATGGGTGCGGCCGCTGCCGGGCTCGCCCCAGATATAGAACGACCGGTCCGGCACAGGGCCGGCCGCGAGCGCGAGATCGAGCTTCTGCAGGCGCGAGACGAGCTCGTCGTTCTCCTCGTTCATGATGAAGTTGTCGAACGTGGCGGGCGGCGGCGTGCCGAGATCGAGCGTCAGTTGACGGGACACAGCAGTCACAATGCGGATCGGTTGAAAAAACGCGTGCCGTACGCCGGGCACGCGCGGGGGAAGGCGCCTCGGCTGGCTTCACGCGCGACCGTACGCACGGCGGCGCGGCGCGGGTTTCGGCGCGCTTCGCCCGGCGATGAAAACGGGGACGTGTCGACCAAGATGCAATCCCTGACGATTCGGTGCTGGGAATTCCGGCCAACGGGCCGGCTTCGGGTAAAATCGCATTTTACCGACCTTCTCGCATTCCCCCATGAATCCTCCGAAATCCGCTCCCGACGCTCAAGGTCTGTCCTATCGCGACGCAGGTGTCGACATCGACGCAGGCGACGCGCTCATCGACAAGATCAAGCCTTTTGCGAAGAAAACCCTGCGCGACGGCGTGCTCGGCGGCATCGGCGGGTTCGGCGCGCTGTTCGAAGTGCCGAAGAAGTACCAGGAGCCCGTGCTCGTGTCGGGCACCGACGGCGTTGGCACCAAGCTCAAGCTGGCCTTTCATCTGAACAAACACGACACCGTCGGCCAGGATCTCGTCGCGATGAGCGTGAACGACATCCTCGTGCAGGGCGCCGAGCCGCTGTTCTTCCTCGACTACTTCGCATGCGGCAAGCTCGACGTCGATACGGCCGCCACCGTCGTCAAGGGCATCGCGCACGGCTGCGAACTGTCGGGCTGCGCGCTGATCGGCGGTGAAACGGCCGAAATGCCGGGCATGTACCCGGACGGCGAATACGACCTGGCCGGCTTCGCGGTCGGCGCGGTCGAGAAGAGCAAGATCATCGACGGCAGCACGATCGCCGAAGGCGACGTGGTGCTGGGCCTCGCATCGAGCGGCATCCACTCGAACGGCTTCTCGCTCGTGCGCAAGATCATCGAGCGCGCGAATCCGGACCTGTCGGCCGATTTCCACGGCCGCTCGCTGGCCGATACGCTGATGGCGCCGACGCGCATCTACGTGAAGCCGCTGCTCGCGCTGATGCAGAAGCTGTCGGTGAAGGGCATGGCGCACATCACCGGTGGCGGCCTCGTCGAGAACATCCCGCGCGTGCTGCGCGAAGGCCTCACCGCCGAGCTCGACCAGAACGCATGGCCGTTGCCGCCGCTGTTCAAGTGGCTGCAGGAGCACGGCGGCGTCGCCGACGCGGAAATGCACCGCGTGTTCAACTGCGGGATCGGGATGGCCGTGATCGTCTCGGCGGCCGATGCCGACGCAGCGATCGCCGACCTGACCGCCGCCGGCGAACAGGTGTGGAAGATCGGCACCGTGCGGGCGACCCGCGAAGGCGAGGCACAGACGGTCGTGGTCTGACGCACCGCAGGCAGATGCAGTAGGAAAAGCCGCCCGGAGTCGATCCGGGCGGTTTTTTTTCGGGCGCCGCGTGGCGGTCGGACGCGCGTCGACGCTTACGCGGACGCTCGCGGCGCGCTCGCCGGCCGCGCGCCGGCCAGCAACGGCGGCACGAACAGGTACAGCAGCGCGGCCGCGGCCCACACGAGGCCCGGCCACGTCGCACGCGTCGCCGCGTAGGTCGCGGTGACGACCAGCGGCCCCGCGACGCCGATCAGGCTCGCCACGCTCGCCAGCGTGCCCTGCAGTTCGCCCTGGCGTGCATCGTCGACCTGCCGCGCGAGCATCGCCTGCAACGCCGGCAGCGTCATGCCGCCGGCCGCGAACAGTGGCAGCAGCGCGAACGGCACCCATGTGGCGGTCGCGAACGCGATGACGGCCAGCCCGAGCGCATCGCCTGCAAGACCCAACGCGAGCGCGCGCCGCTCGCCGAGCCGCGCGATCAGCGGCCCGATCGCGAATGCCTGAGCGAGCGCGTGGCACGCGCCGTAACCGGCGAGCGACAGCCCCGCGACCGGCGTCGACCAGCCGAAATGTTCCTGGCCGTACAGGATCCACAGCGTCGCGGGCGCCTGCGACACCAGCGCGACGATCACGTAGATGCCGACCAGCGGCGCGAGCGCGGGCGCACCGCTCAGCCGTCGCAGGCTCGCGAACGGATTGAGCGCGCTGGCCGTCCGGCCTTCGCGGGCCGAACGCGGCCGCGATTCCGGCAGTACGCGCCATACGAGCACGAGATTCAGCGCATTGAGCAACGCGGCCGCGACGAACGGCGCACGCAGGTGCAGCGCGCCGAGCAGCCCGCCGATCAGCGGGCCGGCGATGAAGCCGATGCCCATCATCGCGCCGAGCTGGCCGAAGCGCCGTGCGCGGTCGGGCTCGGCCGTCACGTCGGTCACGTACGCGGTCGCGACCGCGACGTTCGCGCCGCTGATGCCCGCGATCAGCCGGCCGACGTACAGCCACGCGAGTGTCGGCGCGAGCGCCATCAGCAGATAGTCGAGCGCGGCGCCCGCGAGCGATGCGAGCAGCACCGGGCGGCGGCCGAAACGGTCGCTCAGCGTGCCGAGCAGCGGCGCACACAGGAACTGCGCGAACGCGTACAGCGCGAGCAGGATGCCGTAGTGGGTGTCGGTGCTGCCCGCGGCGGCGAGCGAACGCAGCAGCCCGGGCAGGATCGGCATCACGATCCCGACGCCGATCGCGTCGAGCAGGACCGTGGCCAGGATGGCAATAAGGGACGGATTCAAGGGTATCACTCTATCGATGATAGAGTGCGAAGTATTCCACAGTTTCCCTATCGGTGATAGAGATGAAGGACACAGGCGCGCGGCTGACGCGCGACACGGTATTGCGCGCGGCGCTCGATTTGCTGAATGAGGTGGGGATCGACGGGCTGTCGACGCGGCGGCTCGCCGAACGGCTCGGCGTGCAGTCGCCGACGCTGTACTGGCATTTCAGGAACAAGGCCGAGCTGCTCGACGCGATGGCCGAGGCGATCATGCTCGAGCGTCACGGCGCGTCGCTGCCGCGGCCGGGCGACGTGTGGGATGCGTGGCTCGCGGAGAATGCGCGCAGTTTCCGCCGCGCGCTGCTGGCCTACCGCGACGGCGCGCGCCTGCACGCCGGCACGCGGCCGCGCGCGCTGCATTTCAGCTCGATCGAACGCAAGGTCGCGCTGCTGGGCGACGCGGGGTTCGCGCCGGACGAGGCGGTCGACGTGATGGTCGCGATCGGCCGCTTCGTGGTCGGATGGGTGCTGGAAGAGCAGGCGGGGCCGGGGGCAGGTGCCGATGCGCCGCTGCCGGATGCGGCCGAGTATCCGTTGTTCGCGAAAGGCTGGGCCGCGCTGCGCGAGCGCAGCGACGACGAAGCGTTCGAGCGCGGTATCGCGTGGATCGTCGACGGCGCCCGCGCGCGCCTGGCGGCGCGTCAGGCCGGCTGAGTGGTCAGCCCGGCGTGCGACCGTCCAGGACGCGTTCAAGCGCGTCGAGCGCGCGGGCCGTCGAATCCGGCGCGATGCAATCGACGACGATCCGCTCCGGCATCGCGCGCAGCCACGTGATCTGGCGCTTGCAAAGCTGACGTGTCGCGAAGATGCCCTTGTCGCGCATCGTCCGGTAGTCGGTGTCGCCGTCGAGGAATTCCCATGCTTGCCGGTAGCCGACGCAACGCATCGACGGCAGGTCGGGATGGAGATCGTCGCGGCGGCGCAGCCGTTCGACTTCGTCGATGAAGCCCGCGTCGAGCATCGCGTCGAAGCGCTGCGCGATCCGCGCGTGCAGTACCGCGCGGTCCGACGGCTCGAGCGCGACCGGCACGAAGCGGTATGCGGCGGCCGCATCGTCCGTGCGGCGCGGCGCGGCGAGCAGCGCCGACATCGGCTGCCCGCTCAACATGAAGATTTCGAGCGCACGCTGGATCCGCTGCGAATCGTTCGGCGCAAGCCGCGCGGCCGTGTCGGGGTCGACCTGCGCGAGCCGCGCGTGCAGCGCGGGCCAGCCATCGCGCGCGGCGTCGGCGTCGAGTGCCGCGCGGACCTCCGGATCGGCGCCCGGCAGGTCGTTGAGCCCTTGCGTCAGCGCCCTGTAGTACAGCATCGTGCCGCCCGCGAGCAACGGCGTGCGGCCGCGCGCGACGATCTCGCCGATCAGGCGCAGCGTGTCCGCGCGGAATTCCGCAGCCGAATACGCGTCGGCCGGGTCGATGATGTCGATCAGGTGATGCGGCACGCGCGCGCGCTCGTCGCGCGACGGTTTCGCGGTACCGATATCCATGTCGCGGTAGACGAGCGCCGAATCGACGCTGACGATCTCGATCGGGCGGCGCGCGGCGAGCGCCAGCGCCGCGGCGGTCTTCCCCGAAGCGGTGGGGCCGAGCAGGCAGGCGATCGTCGTCGGACGGGAGGGCGAAGCAGCGCTCATTGCCCGCGCATGAAGAGACGGTCGAGATCGTTCAGCGTGAGCTGATACCAGGTCGGCCGGCCGTGATTGCACTGGTCCGCGCGCTCGGTCGCCTCCATCTGGCGCAGCAGCGCGTTCATTTCGTCGAGCGTCAGGCGCCGGTTCGCGCGCACCGCGTGATGGCACGCGAGCGTGCCGAGCAGTTCGTGCTGGCGCTCGGTGAGCACGCGCGAGCCGCCGAACGCGTGCAGGTCGGCGAGCACCGCGCGCGCCAGCGACTGCAGGTCGGCGTCCTTCAGCAGCGCCGGCACCGCGCGGATCGCGAGCGTCGTCGGCGACAGCACCGCAAGGTCGAAGCCGAGCGATTCGAGCGTGTCGCGTTCTTCCTCGACCGTGCCGATCTCGACCGGCGTGGCCGTCATCGAGATCGGCAGCAGCAGCGACTGCACGGCGACCGTGCGGTCGGCGAGCGCGTTCTTGAACTGCTCGTACAGGATCCGCTCGTGCGCCGCGTGCATGTCGACGATCACGAGGCCGTATGCGTTCTGTGCCAGCACGTAGATCCCGTGGATCTGGCCGAGCGCGAAGCCGAGCGGCTGGTCGTCGTGCGCGCCGGCCGCGAGCGGCGACGCGGCGAAGCCCGGCAGCGGCGCGACCGGTGTGTCGGCCGGATCGGCCGCATCGCGGGCGATGAGCGTCGTGCCGTCCGGCGTGCCCGCGCCGCTGTCCTTGCGGCCGAACAGCGCGTCGTAGAGCGCGAGCGGCTGCGCGACGGGCAGCGTGCCTTGCGTCATCCGCGCCTGACGCATCCACGTGTTGCCGGACGACGATGACGATGACGATGACGACGACGAGAAGCCGCTGCCGCCGATTCCGCCGCTGCCGCCTGTCGCGTGGCCCGGGCTTTGGCCGAGCGGCGTGTCGAGGAACGACGACGGCCCGCGCGGCGCGGGTTCGAGATGCGCGGCATGGCCGCCCGCCGTGGTTTCCGGCGACGCGCCCGCATGGCGCGCGAGCGCCCGCTGGACCGCATGGAACACGTACTGGTGGATCGAGCGCGAATCGCGGAACCGCACTTCGATCTTCGACGGATGCACGTTCACGTCGACGGCTTCGGGCGGCAGGTCGAGGAACAGCACGTACGACGGATAGCGGTCGCCGTGCAGCACGTCCTCGTAGGCCGCACGCACCGCGTGCGTCAGCAGCTTGTCGCGCACGAAGCGGCCGTTCACGAAGAAATACTGCTGGTCGGCGCGCCCGCGGCTCGCGGTCGGCAAGCCGGCGCAGCCGTACACGGCGAGCGGGCCGGCCTGCTCGTCGAGCGGCAGGTGCGCGGTCGCGAAGCTGTCGCCGAGGATCTTCGCGACGCGCTGTGCGGGCTCGGTCGCATTCCAGTGCTCGACGGCCTTGCCGTTGTGCAGCACCGAGATCGCGACGTCCGGCCGCGCGAGCGCCGCGCGGCGGATCATTTCCAGGCAGTGGCCGAATTCGGTCTGCTCGCTCTTCAGGAACTTGCGTCGCGCGGGCGTGTTGAAGTACAGCTCGCGCACCTCGATCGTCGTGCCGATCGAGCCGGCGGCGGGCGACAGCACGCCCGTCTGCGCGTCGATCTTCATCGCGTGCGCGGCATCGGCCGTCCGGCTCGTGATCGACATCTCGGCGACCGACGCGATCGACGCGAGCGCTTCGCCGCGAAAACCGAGCGTCGCGACCGCCTCGAGCTCCTCGAGCGAGCGGATCTTGCTGGTCGCGTGGCGCATCAGCGCGAGCGCCAGTTCGTCCGGCGGAATCCCGCAGCCGTCGTCGGTGATCGAGATGCGCTTGACGCCGCCTTCTTCCAGCACGATGCGCAGCGTCGTTGCGCCGGCATCCATTGCGTTCTCGAGCAGTTCCTTGACGACCGACGCCGGGCGTTCGACGACCTCGCCGGCGGCGATCTGGCTGATCAGCTGGTCGGGCAGGGGCTGGATCGCGCGCAGCGGGCGCGCGGCGGGGGCGGGCGCGGCGCCCGCGGCCGTTTCGGTGATATCGGACATGGCCGAATTATAGCGAGGCCGCGAACGCATGCCGGGGCGGCCGACCGTTACGTTTTTTCACGGAGCCTTAAGGTAGTTTCGGTATCATCACCCCGTTGCACGCGCCGCCTTGGCTGGCGGCCGCCTCGGCCATGTCTGGCCTGTTCCGGCCGTTCCGGCCCCATCGCCTTCGAGGAATCGCATTTGGATACGCTGCTTCATTTCGTCAACCTTGTCCTGCATATCGACGCTTTCCTCGGCGATTTCATCCGGCAGTACGGTGCGTGGGTCTATCTCGTGCTGTTTCTGATCGTGTTCTGCGAGACGGGCCTCGTCGTGTTCCCGTTCCTGCCCGGCGATTCGCTGCTGTTCATCGGCGGCGCGTTCGCGGCGACGGGCGAAATGAACGTCGGCGCGCTGATCGTGCTGCTGCTCGTCGCGGCGATTACCGGCAACACCGTGAACTACCTGATCGGCCGCTGGGTCGGCCCGAAGGTGTTCAATACGCATATCCCGGTGCTCGAGCGCTTCCTCGATCGCGCCGCGCTACAGAAGACCCACTCGTTCTACGACAAGCACGGCGGCAAGACGATCGTGCTCGCGCGCTTCATTCCGGTCGTGCGCACGTTCGCGCCGTTCGTCGCGGGGGCGTCGTCGATGAGCGTCGGGCGCTTCCAGTTGTTCAACGTGATCGGCGCGCTGGTGTGGGTGCTGCTGCTCGTGCTGCTCGGTTATTTCTTCGGCAACATCCCGTTCGTCCGCCAGTACCTGAACGTGATCGTGCTGGTCGGGATCGGCGCGGCAATCGTGCCGGTCGCGCTCGGCGCGGTATGGAAGCTCGTGCGCGGGCGACGCTCGGACGGGACGCCGAAGGCGGGCGGGCGCTGACGCGGCGCGCTTCGGCGCAATGAAAAAGCGTGGCAGTTTACGGCTGCCACGCTTTTTTTTTCGTCCGTGCGGTTCGGCCGCTGCTTTCGTCACGCGTTGCGTTGCGAGACCGGCGTTTCGGGCGTCGGATAGCCGGCTTCGCGGAACGTGTCGAGAATCACGCGGTGGGTGTCGCAGTACACCTGCCAGTAGTTCTCCGGCTGAGTCGACGGGCGCACGAACAGCAGCGGGCCTTCCGGCGTGAACTGCAGCACGCCGACGTCCGGCGCCGGTACCTTCAGCACGTTCGGAACCAGCTGGATCTGCGTCTTCAGGCGGTTGATCGCATCGGCCGCGTCGACGCTGTGCGCGATCTTCGCGGTCAGGTCGACGCGGCGGTGCGGCGTCGCGCTGTAGTTCGCGATGTTGTCCGAGAAGATCTTGTTGTTGCCGACGATCGTCACGATGTTGTCGGCGGTGATGATCGTCGTGCCGAACAGGCCGAGCTCCTTCACGGTGCCCGTGACGCCGCCCGCGCTGATTACGTCGCCGATCTTGAACGGGCGCAGCACCTGCATGAACACGCCGGCGGCGAAATGCGCGAGCAGGCCGCCCCAGGCGGTGCCGATCGCGAGACCGAGGCCGGCGAGCAGCGCGGCGAACGAGGTCGTCTGTACGCCGAAGATCTGCAGGATCGCGAGGATCAGCAGGATCGTCAGCAGCACGCCGACGACGGAGGTCAGGTAGTCGGTGAGCGTCGGGTCGACCTTGCCGCTGCGGCGAACGACCTTGCCGAGCAGGCGGGTACCGATGCGGATCGCCCAGCGGCCGACGAACCACAACACGATCGCGGCGAGGAGGTTGAGGCCGAAGTCGAGGCCGCGGGTCATCAGGAATTGCTGGGCGGTGGCGAGATCGATCACGCGTTCTCCGAAGTCGAGGGTAAAAGGGCGGCGCATGCGCCGGAATGGGAGGCGCTTTTATAACCTGACCTGTGAAGCGCGGGCAACCGGGCTGACATTGGTTGACGTAATGAAAAGCGGGCAGGACGTGGGTGCGTGCCGCCCGTTCGAGGTCCGGCCTGTCGTGGCGCGCGCCGGTGTAGCGTCGCTCACCGCGCTGCGCGCCCGTAGGTGTCCTCGAAGCGGACGATGTCGTCTTCGCCGAGATATGCGCCCGACTGGACTTCGATCGGTTCGAGCGGAATCGTGCTGGGGTTCGTCAGCCGGTGGGTCGCGCCGAGCGGGATGTAGGTCGACTGGTTTTCGGTCAGGTCGCGCCGCGGTGGCCGACGATGGCGCGATGTTCGCGGCGATGGAGGTTCACGACGGGCAGCGGACGACGGTCGACGACGTGCATCAGCCGTTCAACGGCAATTTCTGCATGATCGCGTGCACGCATTCCCGCGGACCTGCTTCGCCCGTCCGGACGTGCACGTCGGGAGATACCGGTTTTTCATAGGTCGATTCGATGCCGGTGAACTGCCGAAGCGTCCCTTGCCTTGCCCGCGCATAGAGCCCTTTGGGGTCGCGCGCTTCCGCCACATCCAGCGCAACGTCGACGAAGACTTCGAAAAACATGCCCTGCGGGAAGCGGGCGCGCGCTTTGGCGCGTGCGTCCCGAAACGGCGAGATCAGCGCAACGATGACGACGAGCCCGGCAGCCACCATCAGGCGCGCGACCTCGGCCGTCCGACGAATGTTCTCGTGGCGGTCTGCGTCGCTGAATCCGAGATCCTGGTTCAATCCTTCGCGAAGCTGGTCGCCGTCCAGCAGAAAAGTCCGAAGGCCGTGTGCATCGAGCTGTTCCTTCAGAAGATTCGACAGCGTCGATTTACCGGCACCGGACACCCCGGTGAGCCATACCACGAACGCATGGTCCTGCTTCATGCTGGAAAGCACGGATTGATTGCCCGTCGACATGACAGGGCGGGAATTGGAGCGATCTTGCGTCATCTCGGATTCGATGTGCCGGTAACGGCGTCGTACATTATTGATGCGAATTCATTCGTCGCCGAATTGTAACGGCGCCTTTAAAAATTGGTAAGTTGAATATTTTGATCGGGAATAAGCGCTTGCCTTCAAGCGGCGCGATGGTGTGCGCACCGCGTCCGTCCGGTAATGATTGCCGGCCCGTTGTAATGATTCGAAATAATGTGCGTGGTCGACAGGGTTCTCGACCGCATGTCGATTTATCGACCTGGATTCGGGGGTCGACATGAAGTCACAAGGGCATTAATTTTTTATTCGGCGAAATATCGCAATAGCCAGCACGGGCTGCTTTGTGACGCGTCTCTGTCACTTATTATCGAATTGGGGAATTATCCGAGGGCATGTTTTCCGACCTTATTTGCCGGGCGACGATTGGCGTCCCTTCCGATTGCGTCGGCAGCACCGAGCGCCGGCCCCGTTGAAAGCCGGATCGCCGCGATTGCCCTGTCGCGCTGAAGTATCGGCTACCTGAATACGCTGGATTTCGTCAGGACTGCGGCACGTCATTTGTGCCGCGGCCCGAACGGCCGCTGCTGCACATCGGCGCCGTGCGCGACGATCGCCATGCCCTCCGGCACTTCCTCCCACGCGCCGCGCAGGTCGACGAGCGGCTCCGACACGACCATGAACGCATCGTCGCCGGCTTCCGCGATGCGCGGGTTATGCGGATACAGCGCGTGCAGGTGCTTGAACGACGTGCTGTGGAACAGCGAGCGCGATTGCCGTTCGCTCGAATAGCGCGCCGCGACGATCCGTTCGCCGTCGGTCGCGCAGATCGTCATGTTGAGCGGATCGGCGACGCGATGCCGCGCGGCGGTTTCCTCCACCACGCCGACCATCCGTTCGAGCGCCGGCAGCGGCGCCTGCTCGAGACCGTACGTCAGCGCGAGGCGGAACATCAGTTCGGAGTCGGTCGAGCCTTCGAGCGTCGGGAACAGCGCGGGATCGACCTTCATCGTCAGGTCGCGGCGCAGCTTGTGGAAGTCGCGGATCAGCCCGTTGTGCGCGAACAGCCAGCGGCCGTGGCGGAACGGATGGCAGTTGGTTTCCTGCACGGGCGTGTCGGTCGCCGCGCGAATGTGCGCGATGAACATCGGCGAGCGGATCGCACGCGCGGCCTCGCGCAGGTTGCGGTCGTTCCAGGCGGGATGCACGGAGCGATAGCGGAACGGAAGTTCGTCGGGATGCCCGTACCAGCCGATGCCGAAGCCGTCGCCGTTGGTGGTCGTCGCGCCCAGCTCCGAATGCAGGCTCTGGTCGATCAGCGAATGCTTCGCGCGGAACAGCACGGTTTCCAGATGGATCGGATTACCCGTATAAGCGAGCCAGCGGCACATGGAGCGCTCCTTCACGATGTATCGTTCGCGCATGGTAGCCGACTCCGCGACGCTTACGCGTCCACGCGAGTCGCCACATTCGTCACACATGGCAGGCCCGTACGCGCGATGCGCAATCGCCCAGCCGGCGGCCGGGCGCCACGCAGCGCAACGCAACAATGAATGGGGTGCGGCACGACGATCGTGCCGCACCGCGCCGGCTCAGTCGCCGAGCGCGTCCATCACGCGCGCCGAATAGACGAGCGCCGCGCCCGCATTCAACGCGATCGCGACGCCGAGCGCTTCCGCCACTTCCTCCTTGGTCGCGCCATGCTTGGCCGCTTCGGCCGTATGCACGGCGATACAGCCGTCGCAGCGCGTCGTGACGGCCACCGCGAGCGCGATCAGCTCGCGCGTTTTCGCGTCGAGATGGCCCGTCTTGGCGCCGGCGCCGGCCAGCGCCTGGTAGCCGGCCAGCGTATCGGGCGACAGCTTGGCGATGTCGCCGATACGCGTCGAGAGTTCCTTCCGGTATTCGTTCCAGTTCAGCATGATGCGTCCTTGTCGAGAAGAGTGAGGAGGGCGGCGGGCGCCGCGATCTCGGGCGATGCAACGCTATTCTGATCGCTGTCGAGGAGAGTGTGGATACGTCAGGGTGTCAATTTTCAGCGCAATCGTCTCACGGATGCATTGCATCAACCGCGGCTCGCGCTTGCGGCGAATGTGCGGCGGGGCCGTCGTGACGCGCGCCAAAGCTGCTACCATGCGCAAAACGCAGGTCAATGACAACGATTTCGAACAACAAGAAAGAGAGGGCAACGCAATGAACCAGACCACCATCCAGCAGCCGTCGTTCGCGTTCGTGGCCGCATCGTGGGCCGCGCTGATCGCCGGTTTCGCGGCCTTCCTGATCGGGCTCTGGAACGCCGGCATGCAGCTCAACGAGAAGGGTTACTACTTCACCGTGCTGGTGTTCGGCCTCTATGCGGCGATCTCGCTGCAGAAGAGCGTGCGCGACCGCGCCGAAGGCATTCCCGTCACCGGCATCTACTACGGTCTCAGCTGGATCGCGCTGCTGCTGTCGATCGCGCTCCTGATCGTCGGTCTCTTCAACGCGACGCTGCAATTGAGCGAAAAGGGCTTTTACGCGATGTCGTTCGTGCTCGCGCTGTTCGGCTCGGTGGCCGTGCAGAAGAACACGCGCGACTTGCAGAACGCGAAGCCGCGCTATACCGACGCCGATTCCGCGCCGTCGATCCAGGAGTGACGGCACGCGCAGCGGGCGCCCGCCGAGGCCGCCCGCTGCGCGACGATGTCCGCGCCGCCCGCATTCGCCGGCGTGCCGCAGACCCGCCGTCCTTTCGTTTTGTCCATGTCGTCGCGCATGACGATGGAGATATTCCGGATGCCGAACCTGACCGACACCGCAGCGCGGACGCACGCGACCGCCCGTTCCGTAGCCGCGCGGGCCGCGCTTGTGCTGGAGACCAACAACCTGCGCGGCGGCGCGGGCCTTGCGCAGGCCGTCGGCAGCCTGAAACGCCTGGTGGCGGCGCTGTCGAAACAGACCGTGCCGCCGGCCGCCCTTGCGCAATGGATCATCACGCACGACGGCCTGCCCGCCGACGCGTGCGCGGAAATCGCCGCGCTGGCCGACCGCCCGATCGACTTCGTCGAGATCGGCGCGAGCACCGGCTACTACGATGCGAAGAACGACGGCTTCGATCGCGTCGATGCCGATCGCTGCGACATCGTCGTATTCGGCGATGCCGATTGCCGGCCGGCCGACGACTGGCTCGAGCACCTGCTCGCGCCGTTCGCGCGCGACGCGGGCGACGCGCCCGTCGCGGTGGCGGGGCGGACCAGCTACGCGCCCAACGTGCTCGGCATCGCGCTGACGTCGATCGATTTCATGTATTTCCCGAGCCCGCTGCGTGATGGCGCGACGCGCAACTTCTACGCGAACAACGTCGCGTTCCGGCGTGACGTGTTCGCGCAGTTCCGCTACGAGCCGCTCGACGGCGTCTATCGCGCGCATTGCCAGGTGATGGGGCTGCGGATGCAGGCGGCCGGCGTGGCCGTCGAATTCGCGCCGGCCGCGCATACCGAGCATCGGCTGCCGGACACGCATCGCGAGTCGCTGAAGCTGCGCTGGATGCGCGGCGAGGACAGCGTCGGGTTGACGCCGTATCTCGTGCACGCGTACCTGCCGCGTCGATGGCAGTGGCTCGGCCGCAGCGGCCCGCTCGGCCCGTTCTGCGTGATGGCGATGCGGCTCGGCTACAGCCTGCGCGCGCTCGATCGCCAGCAGTTGCCGCGACTGGGCGCCGCGCGCTATCTCGCGGCTGCCGGCGTCACGATCGCCGCGTCCGCCGTCGATACGCTCGGCGCGCTCGCGCGCGGTTTCGGGCTCACGGGACGCGCATCGACCCGGCGCGATCTCGATGCGCTGTCCTATCACCGTCATTGAAACGGCGCCGCGCCTCGCGGCCACGACACTTCGACATCCTGATTCTGTTCCGACGACGACCATGCCCTCACTCGCCACTCGCATTGCCTGTCTCGCCCTGCTTGCCGCCAGCGTCGGCGCCAATGCCGCACCGGTCGATCGTGCGGGGCGCGGGATTTATCACTTCATGTCGCGAAGCGGCTGCCCGTTCGCGAATGCGGCCGCGTCGGACTGCAATCGCATCGCGCTCGATGCGCCCGACGGTCACGCGAGCATCGACACCGATGCGCATGCGATCGTCTTCTCGAGCGATGCGAACCGCCGCACGAAGGACGTGTTCGGCGACGTGCTGCTGCAAGGCACGGGCGTCGATGCCGACGGGCGGCGCGTGCCGTTGAGCGTGCACGTTCTGCTGCGTCGCGACGGCCGGAAATGGGACCGCGACGTGTACGTCCATGCGCCCGTGCACGGCTCGTTCACCGATGTGCGGATCGATCCGTATCGTGTGCGCGTGAAGGACGGCGATCGTGAGCGCGACGTGCTCACGCCGGACGAAACGCTTGCGCTGTTCGCGCATCCGTCGCTCGCTTCGCGGCTGGCGCGCCATCTTGTGAAGGTGAGTGCGACCGATCCGAAGCAGCCGCTGGCGGACGACATCACGATCGCGCTCGGTGTCGGCGGCCTGACGAAGGCGGTCGCGCGCGCGAGCTTCACGTCGAACGCGCCGCACGATGCCGACGTCGATCGCGCGCTCGCGTCCGGCACGTGGTCGATCCGCTTCGACGCGCTGAGCAATCGCATTCCGGTGTGGGTCGCACAGCGCGAGCTGTTCCTGTTCGGCCTCGATGGCAGCGCACTCGTGAAGGACGTGCGCGAGCGCGGCTTTCGGAAGAACGACCGGATCGAGTTCGGCGCGCGCGACGGCAGCGGCTATCTGCGCGTGAATGGCCGCGAGGAAGCGTTCGCGGGCGCGGCAGCCTCTGCGCATGCGTTCATGCAGGAAAGCTTCGTCGGCCTGATCCTCGGCTGGCGTCGCGATCCGGCGGCTGCCGCGACGCCATCTTCATCCGCGCGGGGCGAGCCGGCATGACCGCGGCAAGCGAATTGCCGGTGTCGTCGCAGGCCGGGCACGGCGAGCGCTTCGATTGTCTCGATGCGCCCGTGCCACGCGGTACGGCGCGGATGCGCGCGTATCTCGTCGATCGCATCAAGCGGGCGGCGATCCGGCAACTGCATCGCAGCATGCATGGCGAGCGCTGGATGCTGCGCATGTACCTGATCGGCGAAGAAGCGACCGAGTGCGCGCTGCATGAGGACTGGACCGGACAGCCGCCGGACTGGCTCGCGCCGCGCATCGACCAGCATCTCGCGGACGAGCGCCGCCACGCGGCCGCATTTGCCGATGCGTTGCGCCGGCGCGGCGTCGACGTGTCGACCGGCCCGCACGAACCCGACTGGCTGAGCCGGCGCAAGATCGTGCGATGGCGGCGTCTGGCGCAGCGCTACGCGCCGCATTTCGCGCAAGGCGTACTCGTGCCCGCGTATGCGACCGGCCTGTGCGCGGAACAGATGGCAATGCGCGTGCTCGCGCGCCACTGCGCGACGATCGGCGACACGCATCCGCTGTATCCGTTGCTGTCGCGCGTGCTCGCCGACGAGACGCGCCACGTCCGGCTTTGCGCCGATACGCTGCGCCGCCTCGTCGAGCCGTCCGAGGCCGCGTCGCTCGCCGCGTTGCTGGACGAGATCCGCGCGATCGAAGCCGGTTTCGGCGTGACGGGCGCGCTGGCGATGGTCGCGGCCGGCTGGCTCCAGTCGCTTCGTCCGCGCGCATGATGCCGCGCATCGTCTATCTCGCGACCGCCGACGCGCGCGGCCATCTGATGCGCGCGCAACTGCTCGTGCATGCGTTGCGCGCGGCCGGCGCGCAGGTCGACGTGCTGACGACGTCCGACGCCGGGCAGGCATTTCTCGCCGCGTTCGGCATCGACGCGGACGTGTTGTCGCGGCACTACGCGGTGCAGTTCGACGAGCGGCAGAACATGCTGCGCGACGCGACCGATCGCAATGTCGCGCACTACGTGTTCAGGCCGACCCGCATGCTGCGCGACATCGTGCGGCTGCGTGCGATCGTTCGCGATGCGGATCTCGTGGTCAACGACTCGTTTCATCCGGCGCTGCTGTTCATGGGGGCGGTGCCGGGCTGGCGGCGTCGCGTCGTCCACGTGTATGGCGGCAGCCTGCGCCGCGCGTTGACCGCGAATTTCGATGCACGACTGCCGCGCGTGCTGGCGCGCGCTTTCGCGCGGATCGTCGACTGGCAGATCGATGCGGCGCTGGGCCGTATCGAGCACGATTTCGCGTACGGCTTCGCCGACGATGTGCCGCGCTCGCACCGGCATCGCCGGCTGCCGACGCCGGTGCCGATCGTCGCCGAACGGCCGGCGCACGAACGCGTTGCGGCGGCCGTTTATCTGAATCCGCACTTTCGCGACGTCGCGCTCGCCGATGCGTTGTCGGCCGGCATGCGCGACGCGGGGCTCGCCGCCCACCGCGTGGGCGAGGGCTACGCCGGACACGACGGCTGGACCGGCGTCGACGCCGACTGGCCGACGCGCGCCGCGCATGCGCCGTTGATCGTATCGGCGCCCGGCATGGCCGCGTTGTCGATTGCGCGCGTGTATCGCCGTCCGATCCTGCTCGTGCAGACCGATCAGCCCGAACAGGCGAGCAACGCCGCGCGCGCGGCACGGCTGCAACTCGTGCACCGCGTGGTCACATGGCGGGGCGATGCGGCGGCATTCCGGCGCGAGGTCGGGCAGGCGTCGATCGAACTGATGCGCGATCCCGGTACGCCGGCGGGGACGCGAGCGGGCCGCGAGCATGCGCGTGCGCGTGTCGACGCGTGGACATCGCACCTCCTCGCGCTGGGTCCGCATGCGCGAGCGGCCGACGCGGCAACCCGATGCGAGGCACCAGCGCCGCGATGAATACGCGCATGTTTCAGGACGATCGCCGGCCCGATGTCCGGCAGATGCTGGCCGCGACATTCGGCCTGGTCGCGGGCCTCGCGATCTTCTTTCTGCTGGAGCGCGGCGTCACGCCGCGCTACGTGCTGGCCACGGCGATCGATGCGCGGATTCCGTTCATCGCATGGTCGTGGTTCGTCTATGTCGCGTTCTTTCCGTTCGTGATTGCGCTCGCCGCGTACGCGCGACCGTCCGCGTTCGCCGCGTTCAGGGACGCCGTGCTGATCGCGTTCGTGCTCGGCGTGGCCTGCTTCCTGATGTTTCCGGAAGCCGTGCCGCGGCCCGACATCGCCGAGATCGGCAATGCATTCGTGCGTCGGCGTCTGGCGCGCATGTGGGCGCTCGATCTTGCGGCCAACGGCTTCCCGAGCCTGCATGTCGCGGTGACGTGTCTCGCGTGCCGGATGCTGGTGGACCGGCGCCGGATCGTCGCGGCGGCGATCGGGCTGCTGATCTGCGCGTCGACGCTGACGCTCAAGCAGCATACGGTCGCGGACGTGCTGGGCGGGTTCGTGCTCGCGGCGGTCAGTACGCTGTGGGTCGAGCGGCGTTTGCCGCGCAGGAGGCTCGCATGACGGAGGCGCACGTTCACCGCGCCGGACCGAACGTCGGGCTCGCCCGGTTCGTACCCGATCCGGGGCTGTTTCGCGTGAGCGCGGCGCGTGTCGGCATGGCGCTGGCGGGTGACTGGCTGATGATTGCCGCCGCGTTTGCCGCTGCGATCGCGTTTGCGCATCCGCTGGCCTACGCGTGCGCGGCGATCGTGATCGCGCGCAGCCAGCTCGCGCTCGCGGTCATGATGCACGAAGGGGCGCACGGGTTGCTTGCACGGAACCGGCGCGTCAACGACGTGCTCGGGCAACTGCTCGCGGCCGGCCCGCTATGGCTGTCGCTGCGCACGTATCGGGCGGGCCATCTGAAGCACCATCGCGCGCCGATGCAAGCGGACGACCCCGTCGCGCTGCTGTTCGGCGTGCACGACTATCCGGCGACGCGCGGGCGATTGATCGTCCGCCTGCTCGCGTATGCGTGCGGCGTCGGCTACGTGACGAGCGTCGTGAAGCTCGCGCGCGGCGCGTTCGCGCATGCGTTGCCGAAGGTCGAAAAATCGCGTGCGTATGCGGCGTGGGAGATCGCGTCGATGCTGGCCGGCAACGGCGCGCTGTTCGGCGCGCTCGCGCTGGCCGGACATCCGCTGCTGTACGTCGCGTTGTGGATCGTGCCGTCCGTCACCTTGTTGCCGTTCGCCGGGCAGGTGCGCGCGATCTTCGAGCACGCGGGGTTGCCGGCCGGCGCCGATCAAAGCCGCAACGCACGCACGATCGTCCGGCGTTCATGGCAGACGTTCCTGTTCGGCCCGCATGCGATTCATTTCCATATCGAACATCATCTGTTCACGCGGATGCCGTTCCATAACTTGCCGGTCGTGCATCGGCAACTCGCGCAATTGCGGTTGCTGCCCGACGGCAATCTGTATGCCGGATATGGTGCGGTACTGCGGGACGTGAGTGCGCGGTGATCGGTCGGGCTCAGGTTGCGCGCGGCCGAGTGTGTGACGAGCATCGTCGGGAATTCTGCTCGAACGGTGCGGCGACAGACGCAAAAAAGCCTCCGCGAGGGAGGCTTTTTTACACTATCAAAGATAGTTGGTAGGGTGGGAGGGACTCGAACCCTCGACTCTCTGATTAAAAGTCAGATACTCTAACCAACTGAGTTACCACCCCACGTTCTTGAAACCTGTCGGTTCGTTGCTTCAACAACCTGGGCAACGACCTAAAGAGCAAAAGATTATAGCGACGGGTTACAGGGCTGTCAACAACCCGTCACGATAATTATTTGATGGTTTCGAGCTTGCCCTGCGCCGTCTGCGCCGCGTTCGAGCCGGCGTACTGCGACACGACCTGCTCGAACGTCTTCTTCGCGGCCGCCTTCTGGCCTTGTTCGAGCTGGTTCGTGCCGATCGCCACGAGGGCGTCGGCCGCGCGCGGGTGTTGCGGGAACTTGCTGACGATCCCTTGCCACGTCGCGGTCGAACCACGGTAGTCGCGCAGCGCGTATTGCGCGTTGCCGTACCAGTACTGCGCGGTCGGCTGATAGGGGCTCTGCGGATACTTCGCGATGAACGCGCGGAACGAAGCCGCCGCCGCCTTGAAGTTGCCGTTGCGGAACTGCTGCTGCGCCGCGCTGAGCGCATCCGTTTCACCCGGCTGCACGGTGCCTTCGACACCGTCGATCGTCGCCTGCTGCGGCTCGAACTTCTTGAGCCGCGTGTCGAGATCCTGGTAGTACTCCTTCTGCTGCCGCTCGAGCGTCGTCAGCCGGTTCGTCAGATCCTCGTTCTCGCCGCGCAGCGTCGCGACCTGCTGGTTCAGCTGGTCGATACGGCCGGATTGATCGAGGATCGTACGCTGGGCGGCCGACAACTGGCTCGACAGGTTGTCGCTCTTGCTGCGCAGATCGAGCACGGCACGGCGTGCTTCGTTGTCGTCGAACATGCCGGCGTGCGCCGGCGCGGCCGACCACGCCGCGCCCGCGACGCAGAATGCTGCGGCAACGCGCAGCCAGGTTGAACGGTGCGTCATACGGCGATTCTTCCGTTACTTACTGTTGGTAGACGAGGTCGGCGCGACGGTTCTGCGCCCACGATGCTTCGTCGTGACCCGTTGCCTGCGGCTTTTCCTTGCCGAGGCTCACGGCTTCCATTTGCGAGTCGTTCACGCCGAGCAGGGCCATCGCACGGCGGACGGCTTCCGCACGCTTCTGGCCCAGCGCGAGGTTGTACTCGCTCGTGCCGCGTTCGTCGGTGTTGCCCTGGATCAGCACGTGGCGCTGCGGGTGGCTCTTCAGGTACTGCGCGTGCTGCTGCATCAGCGGCTGGTACTCATCCTTCACCGAATAGCTGTCGAAGTCGAAGTAGATGCTGCGCTTCGCGAGCGGGCTGTTCGGGTCGTTCAGCGGATCGACGTTCACTTGCGCGACGTTGTCGGCGCTCGGCTGCGTGCCGATTGCGCCCGCGTTGTTCGCCTTGTCGTCGAGCTTCACGCCCGACTTGCACGCTGCAAGCGCGCTGATCATCATCACGGCCAGGGCCAGACGAGCTTTATTCGACATCATGGTTACTCTCCTTGTGGTCATTGCATGAAGGGCCCCCACGACGGCTCGCGAACGGAGCCGCCCTGGACGGACAGGATCTGCGGCGGCGCGCTGCCGTCGGAGGGCACTGCAGCCAGCACGTTGCGGCCACCCGACTGGGTGGCGTACAGAAGGTACTGGCCGTTTGCCGCGAAGCTCGGCGATTCGTCGCGATTGGTATTCGTGATGGCGTTCGCCGCGCCACTCTGCAGATCCTGAACGTACAGCTTGAAGCCCCCACCCGTGCGGGAGATGTAAGCGAGCAGCTTGCCGTCCGGGCTCACGCGCGGGCTCGTGTTGTAGCTGCCGGTGAAGGTCACGCGCTGCGCGGCGCCGGCGCTCTCACCCTGTGCAGGCATCCGGTAGATTTGCGGCGCACCGCCGCGGTCGCTCGTGAAGTAGATCCAGCGGCCGTCCGGCGAGTAGAACGGCTCGGTGTCGATCGAGCTGCTCTGCGTGAGACGGCGCAGGCCGCCGCCGTTCGCGTTGACCGTATAGATTTGCGTATTGCCCGTCAGCGACAGCGCGACGGCGAGCGTGTTGCTGTCCGGCGACCACGCCGGTGCGCTGTTGTTGCCCTTCTGGTCGGAGACCATGTAGCGGCGGCCGGTCGGCAGGTCGTGGATGTAGACGATCGGCTTCTTGCGCTCGAACGACACGTACGCGACCTTCGTGCCGCTCGGCGACCACGCCGGCGAGATGATCGGTTCGGTGCTCGACAGCGCGATGCGCGCGTTCTGGCCGTCCGAATCCGAAATCTGCAACTGGTAGCGGTTGCCGGTCTTGATCACGTACGATAGGCGCGTGGCGAACACGCCGCGCACGCCGAGCAGCTTCTGGTAGATGTAGTCGGCGATCTTGTGGCCGGCCGTGCGCAGCGTGGTGTCGGTGGCCGTCAGCGACAGGCCGCCGAGGCTTTGCTGCTTCACGGTGTCGTACAGGATGAAGTTGACCTTGTACTGGCCGTTCGCGTCGCGGTTCACGCTGCCGGCGACGAACGCATTCGCGCCCTTGGCCTTCCATGCGCCGAGATCGACCGATGCGGTCTCGGGCACGGGCGTGCTGCCGGCGTCGATGTTGGTGAATTTGCCGCTGCGGGCGAGGTCGGCGCGCACGATCGACGTGACCTGCTGCGGCAGGTTCGCCTCGTTCGTGAAATTCGCGGTGGCAATGGGGAACTGGGTCGACCCGACGCCGGTGATCAGCACGTTGACCTGGGCGTTAGCGGCGCTGCCCGCCGTGATCAGACACGAGGCCACGAGTGCCCTGAAACCTAGCTTTGTCATCAAACTCATGCTTCTTGCTTCCCGTATGGCTTGGATCGCTGCGCAACCGCAGAGACAGTAAAAATACCCGATTCGTTCCCGTCCGACAGCGACGCCCGGAGTGTAAGCGCATTTCGTTTCACTCCGCTGCCTTGAAGGTAATCGTAATGTCGGACGGGGTCCGACCGTTAGAATCGGGCGGCAACGGGACCGATGCGTGGATCGCATTGACCACGGCTTGATCCCACCCCGAATTCCCGCTCGAGCGGGAGACCGATGCGCTCAATACGTCACCGGACGGCGTGCACCGAATCTTGACGACGGTGGTCAGGCCTGCCCGTTCGCCGCCCCAAACGATGTTCGGCTTGACGCGGCGGCGCACCTTGTCGGCATAGCCGGGCGTCGCGGCATTGCCGCCGGAGCCCGTGCCGGTGCCGCTTTTCGCGAGGCCGTCGCCACCGCCTTCGCCGGCGCCCGACAGCCCCTGCATCTGCGCGAGGCGCGCGCTGCGCTCGCGGTCCAGCTTCGCGTTCGCCGCCGCATTGGCCTTCGCGCGCGCCGCGGCTTCGGCCTTCGCCTTGGCCTGGGCTTCCGCCTTGGCCTTCGCGGCTGCGTCGGCTTTCGCCTTCGCCGCCTGCTGCGCTTCGAGCTGCGCCTGCTTTTGCTGCTGGAGTTTCTGCTGTTCGAGCTTCTGCTGCTCGGCGAGCTGCTGTTGCTTGAGCTTGTCGGCCTGCTTCTGTTTGTCGCGTTCCGCGGCTTTCTGGGCGGCGAGCGCGGCGGCCTGTTGCGCGGCGAGCTGCGCGCGCCGGGCTTCCTCTTCCTGCTGGGCCTTCAGTTGCTGCGCGCGGCGCTGCTGCTCGAGCTGCGCCGCGCGCGCGGCCGCTTCCTGCTGCCGCTTCTTCTGCTGCAGCGCGATGTCGGCCTGCTCGTCGCGCACCGGCGGAGGGGGCGGAGCGACCTTCGCGGGCGGCGTGGGCGTGACGACGGGCCGCGGCGCGGGGACGTCGGGCACTTCGGTCCACAGCTCGGCCTCGGCGCCGGCCGGCGTACTGTTCTGCCACTGCACGCCGTGATAGAGGAACAGCGCGAGCAGCACGTGCATCAGCGCGGCGAGCGCGAACGCGCGCCACGTCCCGCGCTCCCGGGGAGGCTGGAGCGGGTAGGCGGACCTGCGCGTGGATTGCTGCCGGTTCATTGCGATTTGACGAGGAGGCCGACGCGCTTGACGCCGCGCGCCTTCAGATCGGACATCACGGTCATGACGGCATCGTACTGCACGGTCTTGTCGGCTGCGATCACGACCGGCTGGTCAGGGTGATCGGCCTGCCGGGCCGTGATGAAGCTGTCGAGCTCGGCCTTCGTCATCGTGTCTTCCTGGGTCGCGCCCGAGTCGCCCTTGTACTTGACGCTCATCGTGCGGTCGGCCTTGATGTTGACGACGACGGGCGGCGTCTGCTCCTGCGGCGCGGCATTGCCGACGGTCGGCAGGTTGATGATCGACGGCGCGACGAGCGGTGCGGTGACCATGAAGATCACGAGCAGCACCAGCATCACGTCGATGTACGGCACGACGTTGATGTCGGCCATCGCGCGGCGCGAGCGGCCGCCGCGCATGCTGGATCGAATGGGACTTCCTGCCATGGCGCGCTCCTTACTGGGCCTGACGCTGCAGGATGTTCGAGAACTCTTCGATGAAGGTCTCGAAGCGGATCGCGAGGCGGTCGATGTCGTGCGCGTAGCGGTTGTACGCGACCACCGCCGGAATCGCGGCGAACAGGCCGATCGCGGTGGCGACGAGCGCCTCGGCGATGCCCGGCGCGACATTCGCGAGCGTGGCCTGCTGCACGTTCGCGAGGCCGCGGAACGAATTCATGATCCCCCAGACCGTGCCGAACAGACCGATGTACGGGCTGACCGAGCCGACCGACGCGAGGAACGCGAGATTGGCTTCGAGCACGTCCATTTCACGCTGGAACGACGCGCGCATCGCGCGGCGCGCACCGTCGAGCACGAGGCCCGGATCGCTGAGGCGCTTTTCCTTCGCCTTCAGGAATTCGCGCATCCCGGATTCGAAGATCCGCTCGAGCGCACCGATCGTGTGGCGGTTGTTGGCCGCGCTTTGATACAGCGCCTGCAGGTCGCCGCCCGACCAGAAATCCTTCTCGAAGCGTTCGGTCTGCGCGCGCGCGCGGCGGATCGCGAACCACTTGCGGAAGATGAAGGTCCACGACATCAGCGACAGCAGCAGCAGCAGCCCCATCACGGCCTGGGCCAGCACGCTCGCGTTGAGGACGAGGGAAATGATCGACAGGTCTTGAACAGTATTCATAGAGGTTTGAGTAACGTCCCTTCGGGAGTGCCCGGCAAGGGCGTCCGGTGTGCGTGCGGCGCGGCGCGCCGGCGAGGCCTGACGCCGAACCTTGCTTAGTATCGAATCAGAACGGCAAGTTCATAGGCTGTGTCTAAACGGCGCTCATGCGAGCTTCGTTGACAAACCAGTCTGCCCCGCGTCGATGACGGGCCCGCGTTGCAGCGCGTCGAGCACGGCCGGCGGGATGGCCGCGGGCCGGATGCCGTGACGGTCGACGCAGCCGAGGCGGATCTGCCCGGCCACGAGCAGCGTGTCGCCGCACCAGGCTTCCTGCGTGAATTCCACCGATGCGCGACCGATGCGTCCGGGGCGGCTCGTGATCGTCAGCGTGTCGTCGAGTCGCGCCGGCGCGCGGTAGTCGAGCGACGTGCTGCGCACGATGAAGATCGCATCGGTCTCGTCGGAGAGCCGACGCTGGTCGACGCCGCATGCGCGAAGCCACTCGGTGCGGGCGCGCTCGAAGAACTTCAGGTAGTTGGCATAGAAGACGATGCCGCCTGCATCGGTATCCTCGTAGTACACGCGCACCGGCCAGGTAAAGCCGGACGGCGCTTCCGGGGAGCGGGTAGGCTGAGTCATGGCGCGCATTCTACCGGAAGGCAAAGATGGGATTCGTAACCGATTCGTAACGGAATGTAGTGCGTCGTGGCACACCGCGGGCCGGCCGGAGCCGGGCCCGCGGCTGCGGGCGACGTGTCAGCCGCGATGGACCGTGAGGCCGGCCGGGGCTTGCGCGACCGGCATCATCTCGATCGTATTGATGTTGACGTGCGCGGGGCGCGTGGCGATCCAGTAGATCGTGTCGGCGATGTCTTCGGCCGTGAGCGGCTGGACGTTCTGATAGACGTTCGCCGCTTTTGCATCGTCGCCGCGGAAGCGGACGTTCGAGAATTCCGTGCCGCCGCACAGCCCCGGCTCGATGTCGGTTACGCGCAACGGCGTGCCGATCAGGTCGGTGCGCAGGTTCAGGCTGAATTGTCTGACGAAAGCCTTGGTCGCGCCGTATACATTCCCGCCCGGATACGGATAGGTGCCGGCCACCGAGCCCAGATTGAAGATATGGCCGCGACCGCGCGCGATCATGCCGGGCAGCAACGCGTGCGTGACGGTCACGAGGCCCGAGCAGTTCGTGTCGATCATGGTCTGCCACTCGTCGAGGCTCGCCTTCTGGGCCGGCTCGACGCCGAGCGCGAGGCCGGCGTTGTTGACGAGCACGTCGAGCGCGGCGAATTCGGCGGGGAGGGCGGCCGGCACGGCTTCGACGGCCGCGCGGTCGCGCACGTCGAGCTCGAACGGCAGCAGCGCGTCGCCGAGTTCGGCCGCGAGCGCGTCGAGACGATCCTTGCGGCGTGCGGTGGCGACGACGCGATGGCCGCCCTTGACGAAGGCGCGGGAGATGGCGGCGCCGAAGCCGGCGGACGCCCCTGTGACGAACACGATCATTGCTGCTCCTGGTCGGTAACGGAATAGCGGGTGGAATCCCGCAAGCCTACTGAGAATGCCGCACCGCGGCAAGACGGCGAAGCGTTCCGGCACGGGCGCGTAGAGTCCGGCCCTCATTGTTTGGAGGCCACTGCCGTGCGGTTGCCTATTCATGACGCATCCAATACACTAATGCGCTCATCACCCCTGCGTGACTGGCGATAGAACCCTTCGGGTTCAAGGTGGAGCATCCCACCGTGAAGCGCGGGGCGCCGTTTTTGCCGTTCGCCTGGGCAGCCGTTGTGCGCCGTCGCGTGCATCGCCGGTGGCTGTCCTGCCTCGCGTCATACGGATTCTTCCGCCACGTCGAGCTGGTCTCGCCAGCAGCGCACCGTACTCGGCCGCTCCGGTCAACCTGTACACACTTAACGGAAACCGTATGTTTGACAGAGCCCAAAGCACCATTGCGAACGTCGATCCCGAAATCTTTGCGGCGATCGAGCAGGAAAACCGCCGCCAGGAAGATCACATCGAACTGATCGCGTCGGAAAACTACACGAGCCCGGCCGTGATGGCCGCACAAGGCTCGCAGCTCACGAACAAGTACGCGGAAGGGTATCCGGGCAAGCGCTACTACGGCGGCTGCGAGTACGTCGACGTGGTCGAGCAGCTGGCGATCGACCGTGTGAAGCAACTGTTCGGCGCGGAAGCCGCGAACGTGCAGCCGAACTCGGGTTCGCAGGCGAACCAGGGCGTGTTCTTCGCGATGCTCAAGCCGGGCGACACGATCATGGGCATGAGCCTCGCGCATGGCGGCCACCTGACGCACGGCTCGCCGGTGAACATGTCGGGCAAGTGGTTCAACGTGGTGAGCTACGGCCTGAACGAAAACGAAGACATCGACTACGAAGCGGCCGAGCAACTCGCGCAGGAACACAAGCCGAAGCTGATCGTCGCGGGCGCGTCGGCGTTCGCGCTGAAGATCGATTTCGAGCGTCTGGCGAAGATCGCGAAGTCGGTCGGCGCATACCTGATGGTCGACATGGCGCACTACGCGGGCCTGATCGCGGCGGGCGTGTATCCGAACCCGGTGCCGCACGCGGATTTCGTGACGACGACGACGCACAAGAGCCTGCGCGGCCCGCGCGGCGGCGTGATCCTGATGAAGGCCGAGTACGAGAAGCCGATCAACTCGGCGATCTTCCCGGGGATCCAGGGCGGCCCGCTGATGCACGTGATCGCGGCGAAGGCCGTGGCGTTCAAGGAAGCGCTGTCGCCCGAGTTCAAGGAATATCAGCAGAAGGTGGTCGAGAATGCACGCGTGCTGGCCGAAACGCTGGTCAAGCGCGGGCTGCGGATCGTGTCGGGCCGCACGGAAAGCCACGTGATGCTGGTCGACCTGCGCGCGAAGCACATCACGGGCAAGGCAGCGGAAGCGGCGCTCGGCGCGGCGCACATCACGGTGAACAAGAACGCGATCCCGAACGACCCGGAAAAGCCGTTCGTGACGAGCGGCGTGCGCCTGGGTTCGCCGGCGATGACGACGCGCGGTTTCGGGCCGGCGGAAGCCGAGCAGGTGGGTAACCTGATTGCCGACGTGCTCGAGAATCCGGAAGACGCAGCGACGATCGAACGCGTGCGCGCGCAGGTCGCCGAGCTGACCAAGCGTTTCCCGGTCTATCGCTGATCGCCGATGCGCTGCCCGTTCTGCCGGCATGACGACACGCAGGTCGTGGACTCGCGCGTGTCCGAAGATGGCGCCGCGATTCGGCGGCGCCGGCGCTGCTCGGCTTGCGACAAGCGTTTCACGACGTACGAGCGGGTCGAGTTGTCCCTGCCGTTCGTCGTGAAGAAGGACGGCAGCCGCACGGAATTCGACCGTCGCAAGATCGTCGCCAGCATGCAACTCGCGCTGCGCAAGCGGCCGGTTGCCGCCGACGCGATCGACGCGGCGGTCGCCCGCATCGAGTATCAACTGCTCGCGACTGGCGAGCGCGAAGTGCGTAGCGAGAAGCTGGGCGAACTCGTGATGAACGAGTTGCGCGGCCTCGATACGATCGCCTATGTGCGCTTCGCATCGGTGTATCGCCAGTTCGAGGACGTTTCCGAATTTGCCGACGTGATCGAAGAGTTCCGTCGCGCCTCTCCCGCCAAGACCCCACGTAAGCGCTGACGCGCTGCGTTCGTTCATCGTCTGCTCCATTGGTTCGATTTGCGCCGATTGTGTCGGTTGCGATCGCATGTCGCCAGTCGGCCGTTCGGCCAATGGCGCACATCCGCACGCGCCGCTACAGTCGTCGCATCACCGTGGCGGAGGACGATTGCGATGGAACCGGGCGCTCAACCCTTTAAGAATGTGGTGCAACGGTCGGGCGGATTCACGCTCGTCGAGCTGATGGTCGCCATGTCGCTGGCAGCGGGGCTCGCGCTCTATGCGGTGCCCACGTTCGACCAGTGGCGCATGCGCGAACGCGTGGATGCCCGTTCGCGCGCGCTGCTCGGTGCGCTGTCGTTTGCGCGTGCCGAGGCAACGCGTCTCGGCGCGCGCGTCACGCTGTGCCGCGCCGGGCGCAACGGCGCCTGTCTGCGTGCCGGTGAGCAATGCGATCCGGCCGAATGGTCGTGCGACTGGATCGTCAGCGGGCAAGTCGACGGGCAGTCGCGTGTGCTGCGACGCTACCCGCGCGATGCCGAAGTGGCCGTCGCGGGCGCCGCGCATGAGCTCGCATTTGCGCCGCCGGTCGGTCAGTCGATCGGCGGCATCCGGCGTTTCGAGGTGCGTCCACGGCGCAGCGTGTCCGGCGCCGACGACGCGCGCGCGTCGCGTTGCGTGCGGATTGCGGCAGGCGGTCGCGCGCGGCTGGTCGCCGGCCGCTGCGACGCGGCGTGATCGCGATGCGCAATGCCATGCGCGGGACGTCGTTGATCGAGGCGACGCTGGCCATCGCGCTGCTCGCCACCGTGATGCTCGCAGTGGCCGGCAGCCAGCTCGCGATGGCGCGTGCGCAGCGCGCGACGATCTGGCGCGAACGCGCGCTGTGGCTGGCCGATGCGCGTATCGAGCGTCTGCATGCTCCCGCGGCGGCCGGCGACGGTCTCGCGGCGCTCGCGGCCGCCTCGTTGCCGGGCGGCGCGATGATGCTCGACGGCGGGCCGGGCGGTGTGCGCTACGCGGTTGTCCGGTGGCGGGGCGGCGATGGACGCGCGTCGGCGCGCTGCGATGGCGCGGGAATGTCGACGCGGCCGCCGTCGTGTGTCCGCATTCCATTTCGCGAGCGGGCGGGCGATGAACGCTGATCGCCGTACGCGTGGCCATACGCTGCTCGAAGTGCTGATCGCGATGACCGTCGGGCTCCTCGTGCTCGCGGCGGCCGGTGCGCTGTACCACGCGCAGCGCATTGCGCAGCGGCGCGCGGAAGACGGGTTCAGGATGCGCGACGCGGCAGCGACCGCGCTGATGCTGATCGGTCAACAGATCCAGATGGCAGGATTCCTGCCGCTCGATGCACAAGCGCCATCGTCGTTGCCGCCGGTGTTCGGGTGTTCGGCGGCGCGCGTGCGGGGTAGCGGCGCACAGGTGCGCTGCGAGCCCGTGCGCCTGTCGTCGGACGCGTTGCTGGTCCGGTATGTCGGCGATGCGGTATCGACGTGGACGACGGTGAACGGCCAGACGTCGGATTGCCTCGGGCAGGGTGTCGGCGAGCCGGGCGAAGCTGCGCCGGTGGAGAATCGCTTCGATGCGCATGTCAGCCCGTCGACGGGCGAGCCCGAACTGTATTGCGAAGGAAGCGGCCGTCCGGGCACGCCGCAGCCTGTCGCGGCGGGAATCGATCAGTTGCGCCTGCGCTATTTGCGTCGCGGCGCCACGCAGTTCGTCGACGCCGATGCGATGCGTGCGGACGACTGGCGCGAGGTCGTGGCCGTGCATGTCTGCGTGCGGGCGCGCGGCGAGCCGATGCGCGAACCGACGCCGCATATCGACTGCGACGGCCGCGCCGCCGTTGCATCGGACGGCCGCGCACGTTTGACGCTCGATCGCATCGTCGCGTTGCGGAACGTCGCGCTCGCACCCGACGCTGCGTTACATGATGCAACCCGAGCAAGCGAGGTGGCGCGATGAGCGGCGCAGCACAGTGCGTGCGGGACGACATCTCGCGATGCATCGAGAGAGGCCACGCGCCCGAGCGCACCGTCGCGAGCGGAGGCGACCCGCAGCAGGCCGCATGCGTCGGCGTTCAGGCGATGACCCCGCGCGAGCCCCATATGCGTTTCCGGCCCGCTCGCCGCGCGTGGCGTCGCGATGCAGGCCTTGCATTGCCCGCGGTGATCGCGGTCGGCGCAGCAGTCGCGGCACTGACCGGCACATGGTTCGACGCCGCATTGACGGAGTCGCGCCGCACCCGTGCGTTGTCGGATCGGCTGATCGCATTCCACGCGGCCGATGCCGCGCTGGCCGCGTGCACCGCGCGATTGTTGCGCAGCTCGGCACCGTACGTGAACGAAAGCGACTCGCATGCGGAGCCCGACGCCTGGCGGCGCATGCCGCCGCTGGCGGCTGCCGAAGCGTTCGCGCCTTTCGCCGAATGGCCGATGGCCGCGCAACCGCCGCGATGCCTGATCGAGGCGTGGCGGCGTCCGTCAGCGCAGGCCGGCGACCGCGCTTACCTTGTCACCGCGCGTGGCGTCGGCGCGCACGCGTCGAGCGCCGTGTGGCTGCAACACCAGGTCGCGATACGCGACGGCCACGTCGTCGTGCTGCGCTGGCGTCGTGTCGCGGCGGTGCTTCGATGAACGGCCGCCTGCCGCTGTGCCGAGCGGCCGGCTTCACGCTGATCGAGCTGATGATCGTGCTCGCGATCGTCGCGGTGCTGGCCGGGTGGGGTATCCCGTCGTATCGCGAGCATGTCGTGCGGGTTCACCGCGCGTCGGCGGTGTCCGCGCTGTACCGTGCGGCCCAATATCTTGAAACGCTGGACGGCGCGCCGCCCGCGGCGTTGCCGGACGCGCTCGCGCAGGCGCCGCCGGACGGGCATGCCGTGTATCGATTGACGCTCGGGCGGCCGGATGGCGACGACTCGCCGGTGAGCTACGAACTGGCGGCGACGCCGCTCGACACCGGGCCGATGCGCGACGATGCATGCGGCACGTTCACGCTGCGCTCGGACGGGACGAAAGGCAATGCAGGAAGCGAAGGTGTCGACGAACCGGGCGCTGTCTGCTGGGGCCTGCGCTGAGTTCGCCAGGAGGGTGCGCAGCGGCGCATGGCCGCGCGCGGGATGCCGACGGTCAGTCGTCGCGTGGGTCGAGCCCGCGCTCGTCGCGGGACTGCTTCCAGATCCGGTAGACCTCCCATGCGGCGAAGCCGAGCGTGCCCCACTTCAACGCGGGGCCCGTGCTCGCGCGCAGCAGCGAGCGAACGGGTTTCGCCAGCACGAGCGATGCGAGCGAACTCAGCATCGGATACTGGTTGACGAGCTGGCCGAGGCTTGCGTTCAGGTTCTTGGCCGACTGGCCGAACCTGCTGGTCGACAACCCGGGGATGAACACCTTGAGCCAGCTGAAGCGCGTGACGGCGTGGCGCATTTCGGCGGCGGCCTCCGCAAATTCGAGCCGCTCGACTTCGGATCGCAGGATCAGCAATTCCTTGCGGAGCGCGCGGTGCTGCGACGCGCTCCAGTTCGATCGCGACGAATGGGAGCGGGAGGGATTGCCCGTGATGTTCTGGCTCATGGCGCGTCGGCGAAGTAGGTGGAAGGGACGAGCGCGAGGGCGCTCACGGCTTGCCGCGGAACAGGTCGCGGTCTTTCTCGAGCTCGGCGAGCGTCGCCTCGAATACGGTCGGCGCGTCGCGCAGGCCCGAGCGCGCCTTCAGCGCGCATGCGATGCCGCCAATGGCATACAGCGCGGTGATCGCGGCGAGCGCCTGCCAGCGGTAGGTATCCCAGAACGCGATCGCGATCAACACGGTCAGGCTGATGAGCGCCATCGTCGCGAGCATCATCGCGGCGAGGCCGAGGAACAGCACGCCCATCAGGCGCTCCTTCTCCTCGGCAAGCTCGATGCCCACCAGTTCGAGGCGCGTCTGCAGAAGGCCGATCGCGGAGCCGACGAGGCGGCGCAGCGGTCCTTGACCGGACGGCTGCGAGGAGGTGTCTGTCGTCATGGATGAGAGGCTTGCGCGTGCACTAAGCAGCTAGGACCAAGCCGGCCGGCGCAGGCCGGCTGGCTTCGACGCCCGCGGGCCGCGCGACGCGGCCCGCGGGACGAAACGGCGCAGAGCGCGTTACTTGCGGTTGATCAGCAAGCCGATCAGCACGCCGACGCCGGCGGCCACGCCGATCGACGTCCACGGATGCTCGTGCACGTAGTCGTCGGTCGCGCGCGCGGCCTTCTTGCCTTTCTCGACCACCACGACCTGGACGTCGGCAGCCTTTTCCTTGGCCTGCTTCAGGCGAGACATGGCCTTCTCGCGCAGCTCGGCCGCACGGTCGCCCGTGCTGCTCGCTGCTTGCTTGAGCAGGTCTTCGGCGTCCGAGAGAACGGTTTTGATATCCGACATCAGTTTCTCCTTGTTGATTTCCGACATTGCAACTCCCTTCGTGCTGTCATGCTGCAGGTTCACATCGTAGCGAAACCCCTGCCTGCTGGCGAGCCGGGAAGACACACGGCGGC
Source organism: Burkholderia sp. BCC0398 (assembly GCF_902833245.1). NCBI lineage: Bacteria > Pseudomonadati > Pseudomonadota > Betaproteobacteria > Burkholderiales > Burkholderiaceae > Burkholderia > Burkholderia sp. BCC0398. The sequence continues at coordinate 121,265 of NZ_CADFEM010000002.1, read as the reverse complement.
CGCGCAAGACTGCATGGTAAACGACTTGTAATCATGAACAGAGCGACAAAGGATTGAAAAGTTTCCCTTGCCGCCCACCGTCCTGCCACGACGCCGGGTAAAAATGACAAAAAAGTATGAATATCAAACGGAATATTCGTTCGCACGACCCATGGCTTCCCGTAAGCTGATGGACTGCCCCGCGCTGTCCGGCGCGCGGTTTCAACCAGCATCGTTCGAGGAGGGAACATCATGAGTCTGCGTCTTGGTGACATCGCACCGGATTTCGAGCAGGAATCGAGCCTGGGCACCATCAAGTTTCACGAGTGGCTCGGCAACAGCTGGGGCGTGCTGTTCTCCCATCCGGCCGACTACACGCCGGTGTGCACGACCGAACTCGGGCTGACCTCGAAGCTGAAGGGCGAATTCGAGAAACGCAACGTGAAGGTGATCGCGCTGTCGGTCGACGGCGTCGAATCGCACAAGGGCTGGATCAACGACATCAACGAAACGCAGTCGACGGTCGTGGGCTTCCCGATCATCGCCGACGCGGACCGCAAGGTGTCGCAGCTGTACGACATGATTCACCCGAACGCGAACGAAACGCTGACGGTGCGTTCGCTGTTCGTGATCGACCCGAACAAGAAGGTGCGGCTCACGATCACCTATCCGGCCAGCACGGGGCGCAACTTCGACGAAGTGCTGCGCGTGATCGATTCGCTGCAACTGACCGACAATTACAAGGTCGCGACGCCCGGCAACTGGAAGGATGGCGATGACGTCGTGATCGTGCCGTCGCTGCAGGATCCTGAAGAGCTGAAGAAACGCTTCCCGAAGGGCTTCAACGCGGTGCGTCCGTATCTGCGCCTGACGCCGCAGCCGAACAAGTAAGCATCGGCGGCCCGGAGCCGCGGCTCCGATGACATAAGGCCCGCCCGGCAGCGATGCCGGGCGGGCCTTTTACCTGGCGGCGCGTGCGCGGCATCGCCGCCGTCCGCGTGATGGCCGGATCGTCAGAAGAATGCCTGGATGCCCGTCTGCGCGCGGCCGAGGATCAGCGCGTGGATATCGTGCGTGCCTTCGTACGTGTTGACCACTTCGAGGTTCACGAGATGGCGCGCGACGCCGAATTCGTCGGAGATGCCGTTGCCGCCGAGCATGTCGCGCGCGAGCCGCGCGATGTCGAGCGCCTTGCCGCATGAATTGCGCTTCATGATCGACGTGATCTCGACGGCCGCCGTGCCTTCGTCCTTCATCCGGCCGAGGCGCAGCACGCCTTGCAGGCCGAGCGTGATTTCGGTCTGCATGTCGGCGAGCTTCTTCTGGATCAACTGGTTCGCGGCGAGCGGCCGGCCGAACTGCTGGCGGTCGAGCACGTACTGGCGCGCGGTGTGCCAGCAGGACTCGGCCGCGCCGAGCGCACCCCATGCGATCCCGTAGCGCGCCGAGTTCAGGCAGGTGAACGGGCCGCGCAGGCCGCTCACGTTCGGCATCAGGTTCTCTTCGGGCACGAACACCTCGTCGAGGACGATCTCGCCGGTGATCGACGCGCGCAGCCCGACCTTGCCGTGGATCGCCGGCGCCGACAGGCCCTTCCAGCCCTTCTCCAGGATGAAGCCGCGGATCGCGTCCTTGCCGTTCTCTTCCAGCTTCGCCCACACGACGAACACGTCGGCGATCGGCGAGTTGGTGATCCACATCTTCGCGCCGGACAGCGAGTAGCCGCCCGGCACCTTCTTCGCGCGCGTGACCATGCTGCCCGGATCGGAGCCATGGTTCGGCTCGGTCAGGCCGAAGCAGCCGATCCATTCGCCGGTCGCGAGCTTCGGCAGGTATTTCTGCTTCTGCGCGTCGGAGCCGAATTCGAAGATCGGCACCATCACGAGCGACGACTGCACCGACATCATCGACCGGTAGCCCGAATCGACGCGCTCGACTTCGCGCGCGATCAGCCCGTAGCTCACGTAGTTGAGGCCGGGGCCGCCGTATTCCTCGGGAATCGTCGGGCCGAGCAGGCCGACCTCGCCCATTTCGCGAAAGATGGCCGCGTCGGTGCGTTCGTGGCGGAACGCTTCGGTGACGCGCGGCGCGAGCTTGTCCTGTGCGTACGCTTGCGCGGCATCGCGGACCATCCGCTCTTCTTCGGTCAGTTGCTGGTCGAGCAGCAGCGGATCGTCCCAATGAAAAGTTGCAGCACTCATCGTCTCATCTCCTGTCGGCCCGAGTTAGCGCTTCAGCGCTTACTCGGGCCCCATGCTTTGCGGTCGGCCCGAGTTGGCGCTTCGGCGCTTGCTCCGGGCTGATACCTGAAGTTCGCTTGACTTGCGTTCCGCTATGCGGAACAATGTTTTGCAAATCGACCTCAGTGTAGCACCGGATGACACTTTCAACCATCGACGACACCCCCATCGACGAGCGCAAGTTCGTCGTCGCGCTCGCGCGCGGGCTCGACCTGCTGCGCGCCTTCCGGCCCGGCGAGACGATGCTGGGCAACCGCGATTTCGCGGAACGCACGGGCCTGCCGAAGGCGACGGTGAACCGGCTCGCCTATACGCTGACCGTGCTCGGCTATCTGCGCTACGACGAGACGCTCGGAAAGTATGCGCTGGACGCCGGCGTGTTGTCGCTCGGCTACGCGCTGCTGTCGGGCTCGGGGACGATCGATCTCGCGCGGCCGCACATGCAGGCGCTCGCGCGCGAAATCGGCGCGGCCGTGTCGCTCGGCTGCCGCGACGGGCTCGACATGATCTATCTGGAGACGATCCGCAGCGAGACCGCGCTGACGCTCGGGCTCGCGCCCGGCTCGCGGCTGTCGATGCTGACGAGCTCGATGGGGCGCGCATACCTGGCCGTGCAGCCGGAGGACGTGCGCCGCGCGCTCTATGCCGAACTGCATCGCGCGGCCGGCGGCGCGGCCGACGCCGATGCACTCGTCGTGGCCGCGCAGCACGCGGTGGCCGAGTTCTCCGAAGGCGGATGCTGCTATTCGTTCCGCGCGTGGCATACGGACGTGAACGCGGCGGCCGTCCCATTTCGCGAGCCGCGCGAGGGGCGCTGGCTGATCCTGAGCTGCAGCGGCCCCGCATCGTCGATGGACGAGGACGTGTTTCGCATGCAGGTCGGGCCGCGACTGAAGGCGCTCGCGCAGCGGCTCGGGCAGACGGTCTGAGCAACCATCGCGCGGGTGTTGCCGTCGCGCGCCAACCGGTTTGTTCGCGGCGAGTGCGGGGAGCGGACGCGTTGCCGTCGCGTATTGCGCGACGGGCGAACCGCGCTCATCATCGTTCGCCTGCTTCCCGACGACGAGGCCTGCCATGGCGCACCCCGAACCGATGGAAGGCGGATGCGCGTGCGGCGCGATCCGCTACCGTATCGCCGACGTTCCGACCGATGCCGGCTTTTGCCACTGCCGGCTCTGCCAGCGCACGACCGGCGCGGCGGTCGTCGCATCGGCATCGGTGCCGATCGACGCATTCGAATACCTGCAGGGCGAACCGGCCGTCTACGCGTCGAGCGCATGGGGCGAGCGGCGCTTCTGCGGCCGTTGCGGCGCGCAGCTCGAATACCGGCGCGCCGACGCGCCGCGGACGGTCGAGATCAATTACGCGACGCTCGACGAGCCGTCGCGGCTGCGTCCGGCGTGGCACGTCTGGTACGGCGACCGTTTCCCGGGCATCGGGATCGACGACGATCTACCGAAGTACGACGACGGTGGTAGAGAATAGGCCGCACATCGGTGTCGAGCGCGCGCACAAGCGCCTTCGACCTTTCTGCGTGAACGAACGAACAAGGAACTGGCCGCCGCGCCACGTTACGTGCTGAAACCCGGTTCCCTGAGCAACACGACACCGGAGTCCGCCATCCGGCGTGCCGCTCCCGGGCGCCTTCCCCGCCGATCCCTCAGACCGTCACGACCTTCGCGAACACCGGCCCCTGCATGAACCGCACGTCGTGCTGGCGCAGCAGCTCGCACTGCGTCTCGTCGATGACGCCGTCGAAGATCAGCGGAATCCGCACGCGCTGCGCATAGGCGACGAGCGCCTTGACCATCCCGTCGCGCAATGCGATGCCCGCATCCATCTTGATGTAGTCGGGGCGCGCCATATCCGATTCGACCGCGAGGATGCGGCCGGGGTCGGGCAGCTTGTCCGCGACCTTGAAACCGTGATGCTGGTAGCTGCGCGTCAGGTAGCCGAGGAACGTCTTGTGGGCGACCGCGACCGCCGGCAGCTCGATCACGATCCGCTCGGTCGGCAGCCCGAAGCGCTGCAGCACCGACGAGAAATGCTTGCCGTGGTCGTACTTCACGCTCTTGAGCAGCCGCTCGTGCACGCGCAGGAACAGCAGCCCGTGGCGCTGCGCGCCGAAGAAATTGATCGCGTGCAGCGCGCGCGACAGGCGGTCGATCGCGACCAGCGTCTGGTCGTCGACGGCCGCGTCGACCGGATCGTGCTGCGCGCCGGTGACGAGCGTGACGGCCTGAAAGCCGAGCTCGTCGCCGTAGCGCTCGATCGCGTCGGCGAACGACGTCGATTGCGGCGAGCCGGGCATCGTCACGTCGTAGATCGGCTCGTACGCGCTGGCGAGCGTGCGCTCGGGCAGGTTCGCGCACGCGGTCCCGCCTTCTGCAAGCGCGAGGTGCTCCCGCAGATACGGCAGTTGCCCGGCACGGGTGACCAGCTCGGGGATGGTAGGCGGAATCATCGGCGTGAAAAGGAAAAATGGCGGCCGAAAGGGCCGCCTCGTTGACTTGATATTAGCAGTGCGCGCCGCGCTCGGCTTGCCGTTTCACTCATATGGTTATCCCGTTCCCGAGCGCGCGATCAGGGTTTACGTTGATTTCACTATTCGTAATTGGTTTTACTATTCGTAAATCCAGGATTTGTCGCCGATCAAGAAACGCGGCAGGCAGGCGCCGAGAAACGGCGCCGTTCAAGAATCAACAGGAGCAAGGAGCGAGACGTGGCGGTTGACAGGACAGGCGGGCGCACGCGCCGGCGGCAGACGGACGGGACGACGGGCGCGGCGGTGCGCGCACGGCGCGGTTGACGCGCGGATGGCGACCATGAGCATCGATTACCAGACGCTGAAATTCGAGTACCGCGCCCGCGTGCACGACGCGGCCGTCCACCCGGTGATCGTCGTCGGCGCGGGCCCGGTGGGCCTCGCGGCCGCGATCGATCTCGCTCAGCACGGCGTGCCGGTCGTGCTGCTCGACGACGACGACACGCTGTCGACCGGCTCGCGCGCGATCTGCTTCGCGAAGCGCACGCTCGAGATCTTCGACCGGCTCGGCTGCGGCGAGCGCTTCGTCGACAAGGGCGTGAGCTGGCACGTCGGCAAGGTGTTCCTGCAGGACGAGCAGCTTTACGCGTTCGACCTGCTGCCCGAGGAAGGGCATGCGCGCCCGGCGTTCATCAACCTGCAGCAGTACTACGTCGAAGGCTATCTGGCCGATCGCGCGTTCGAACTGCCGAACATCGACATCCGCTGGAAGCACAAGGTGACGGGCGTCGACCAGTCGGCCGAACACGCGGTGCTGACGATCGAGACGCCGGACGGCGTCGCGACGCTGCGCGCGCAGTACGTGATCGCGGCCGACGGCTCGCGCAGCCCGATGCGCACGATGATGGGCCTGGAAAGCCGCGGCCGCACGTTCAAGGACCGCTTCCTGATCGCCGACGTGAAGATGAAGGCGGAGTTTCCGACCGAGCGATGGTTCTGGTTCGATCCGCCGTTTCACCGCAACCAGTCGGTGCTGCTGCATCGCCAGCCGGACAACGTGTGGCGCATCGACTTCCAGCTCGGCTGGGATGCCGATCCGGTCGCCGAGAAGCAGCCGGAGCGCGTGATTCCGCGCGTGCGGGCGCTGCTCGGGCCGGATGTCGAGTTCGAGCTCGAGTGGGTGAGCGTCTACACGTTCCGCTGCCAGCGGATGGACACGTTCCGCCACGGCCGCGTGCTGTTCGCGGGCGATTCCGCGCACGGCGTGTCGCCGTTCGGCGCGCGCGGCGCGAACAGCGGCGTGCAGGATGCGGACAACCTCGCGTGGAAGCTGAAGCTGGTGCTCGACGGCCGTGCACACGATCGCCTGCTCGACACCTATGCAAGCGAGCGCGAGTTCGCGGCCGACGAGAACATCCGCAACTCGACGCGCTCGACCGACTTCATCACGCCGAAGAGCGCGGTGTCGCGCGTGTTCCGCGATGCGACGCTGAAGCTTGCGCGCGACTGCGAGTTCGCGCGCAAGCTGGTGAACAGCGGGCGCCTGTCGGTGCCGGCCGTGCTGGCCGATTCGCCGCTCAACACGCCGGACCGCAACGGCGACACGTTTGCAGGCGCGATGCGGCCGGGCGCGGCGGCGGCCGATGCGCCGGTGCGCGTGCAGGGTGCGCCGGGCTGGCTGCTGCAGCATCTGTGCGGTGGCTTTACCGGCGTGCTGTTCGGCTTGCCGGGCGACGCGGCCGCGCTCGCGCAGGCCGTCGACGGCCTCGCGCTGCCGGTGCGGCCGGTCCTCGTCGTGCCGGCCGGGCACGCGCAGCCGGTGGCCGGCATCGACGTCGTGGAGGACGTCGACGGCCTCGCCGCGCGGCGCTACGACGCGCAGCCCGGCACGTTCTACCTGCTGCGTCCCGACCAGCACGTGTGCGCACGCACGCGCACGCTCGACCGTCAGGCGATCGCCGACGCACTGGCGCGCGCGACCTGCGCACGCTGAATACGATAAAGACACCGGAGACACCGTCATGCCCCCACTCGACACCCGCCCGCGCCTGGCCGACCCCGACGCGTTCTACGAAGCGCTGATCGACATGCATCGCGACCTGTCGGATGCCGACAGCCAGCTCGTCAACGCGAAGCTGATCCTGCTGCTCGCGAACCAGGTCGGCGACGCCGACGTGCTGCGCGAAGCGATGGCGCTCGCGCGCCAGGGCGTGACGCCGCCCGTGCATCCGGCCGCCGAGGTCGAGCAATGAGCGCGGCGGCCGATACGCGCGTGCTCGAAGTCGAGCGCGTGATCGACGAGACCCATCGCCCGGGCTTTCACGCGATGCTGCTCGCGCTGTGCGGGCTGTGCCTCGTGATCGACGGTTTCGATGCGCAGGCGATGGGCTACGTCGCGCCGAGCGTGATCGCCGAATGGGGCGTGCCGAAGCAGGCGCTCGGCCCCGTGTTCAGCGCGAGCCTGTTCGGGATGCTGCTCGGCGCGCTCGGGCTGTCGGTGCTGGCCGACCGGATCGGGCGGCGCCCGGTGCTGATCGGCTCGACGCTGTTCTTCGCGGTGACGATGCTCGCGACACCGTTCGCGAGCTCGATCCCCGTGCTGATGGCGCTGCGCTTCGTCACGGGCCTCGGCCTCGGCTGCATCATGCCGAACGCGATGGCGCTGGTCGGCGAGTTCAGCCCCGCCACGCATCGCGTGAAGCGGATGATGATCGTGTCGTGCGGCTTCACGCTCGGCGCGGCGATCGGCGGCTTCATCAGCGCGGCGCTGATTCCGGCGCTCGGCTGGCGTTCGGTGTTTTTCGTCGGCGGCGCGGTGCCGCTCGTGCTGACGATCGCGATGGTCGCGCGGCTGCCCGAATCGCTGCAGTTCCTGGTGCTGAAAGGGCGCGTCGCGCAGGCGCGCGACTGGCTCGCACGGTTCGCGCCGCAAGCCGGCATCGATGCGAATACGCGGCTCGTCGTGCGTGAACGTGCGGCGAGCGGCGCGCCGGTGGCCGAGCTGTTCCGCCATGGCCGCCTGCCGGTCACGCTGCTGCTGTGGTCGATCAGCTTCATGAACCTGATCGACCTGTACTTCCTGTCGAACTGGCTGCCGACCGTGATGCGCGAAGCCGGCTATTCGCCGGGCACGGCGGTGATCGTCGGCACGGTGCTGCAGACGGGCGGCGTGATCGGCACGCTGTCGCTCGGCTGGTTCATCGAACGTTACGGCTTCGTGCGCGTGCTGTTCGCCTGCTTCGCGTGCGCGGCCGTGTCGGTGGGACTGATCGGCTCGGTCGCGCATGCGTTGCCGTGGCTGCTGGTGGTCGTGTTCGCGGGCGGCTTCTGCGTGGTCGGCGGACAGCCGGCCGTGAACGCGCTCGCGGGCCAGTATTACCCGACGTCGCTGCGCTCGACGGGCATCGGCTGGAGCCTCGGCATCGGCCGGATCGGCTCGGTGCTCGGGCCGCTCGTCGGCGGACAACTGATTGCGCTCAACTGGTCCAACGGCGCGCTGTTCCACGCGGCCGCGGTGCCGGTGCTGTGCTCGGCGCTGTTCGTGCTGGGCCTGGCCGGTGTGACGCGGCGCAACGGCGCGCTGGCGCCGAACGCCGCGATGAATTGATGGAGAAAGGAAAACGATGACGCTTGACCTGTCGAAACCGGCGACCGCCGGCTACCTGAGCGGTTTCGCGAACGAATTCGCGACCGAGGCGCTGCCCGGCGCGCTGCCGCACGGCCGCAACTCGCCGCAGCGCGCGCCGTACGGGCTGTACGCGGAGCAACTGTCGGGCACCGCGTTCACCGCGCCGCGCGGCCACAACCGCCGTTCGTGGCTGTACCGGATCCGTCCGGCCGCCGTGCACCGACCGTTCGAGCCGTACGCGGGCACGCAGCGGCTCGTGTCGGAATTCGGCGATTCGACCGACGTGCCGCCGACGCCGCCAAACCAGCTGCGCTGGGATCCGCTGCCGATGCCGGTCGAGCCGACCGATTTCGTCGATGGCCTCGTGACGATGGCCGGCAACGGGTCGGCCGCGGCGATGAACGGCTGCGCGATCCACCTGTATGCGGCCAACCGGTCGATGCAGGACCGCTTCTTCTACAGCGCGGACGGCGAGCTGCTGATCGTGCCGCAGCAGGGGCGGCTCTTCATCGCGACCGAGTTCGGCCGGCTCGACGTCGAGCCGTTCGAGATCGCGGTGATTCCGCGCGGCGTGCGTTTTGCCGTCGCGCTGCCGGATGGCGACGCGCGCGGCTACATCTGCGAAAACTTCGGCGCGCTGCTGCGCCTCCCGGATCTCGGCCCGATCGGCTCGAACGGGCTCGCGAACCCGCGCGACTTCCTGACGCCGCAGGCCGCGTACGAGGATCGCGAAGGCGCGTTCGAGTTGATCGCGAAGCTGAACGGCCGGTTGTGGCGCGCGGACATCGGCCATTCGCCGCTCGACGTCGTCGCGTGGCACGGCAACTACGCGCCGTATAAATACGACCTGCGCCTGTTCAACACGATCGGCTCGATCAGCTTCGACCATCCCGATCCGTCGATCTTCCTCGTGCTGCAGTCACAGAGCGACACGCCGGGCGTCGACACGATCGATTTCGTGATCTTCCCGCCGCGCTGGCTCGCGGCCGAGGATACGTTCCGCCCGCCCTGGTTCCACCGCAACGTCGCGAGCGAGTTCATGGGGCTCGTGCACGGCGCGTACGACGCGAAGGCCGAGGGCTTCGTGCCGGGCGGCGCGAGCCTGCACAACTGCATGTCGGGCCACGGGCCCGATGCGGACACGTTCGAGAAGGCGTCGGCGAGCGACACGACGAAGCCGCACAAGGTCGACGCGACGATGGCGTTCATGTTCGAAACCCGCACGCTGATCCGGCCGACGCGCTACGCGCTCGACACCGCGCAGCTGCAGGCCGACTACTTCGAATGCTGGCAAGGCATCAAGAAACACTTCAATCCGGAGCAAAAGTGAGCGATACCCAAGACTGGCGCGCGACGCTCGACCCGGCTCGCAAGAGCTGGATCGATACCGCGAACGATCCCGCCTGCGATTTCCCGATCCAGAACCTGCCGTTCGGGATCTTCAGCGATGCGAAGCAGGGAGCGCGCCGTGCGGGCGTCGCGCTCGGCGACCAGATCGTCGATCTCGCGGCGCTCGCGCGTGCGGGCCTCGTGACGCTGCCGGCCGGCGCCGATGTATTTGCCGCGCCGACGCTCAACGCGTTCATCGCGCTCGGCCGCGACGCGTGGCGCAGCGTGCGCGTGCAGCTGTCGGCGCTGTTCTCGCGCGACAACGCGACGCTGCGTGACGATGTGGCGCTGCGCGCGCAGGTGCTCGTCGCGCAGCGCGACGCGACGCTGCATCTGCCGGTCGACATCCCCGGCTACACCGATTTCTATTCGTCGAAGGAGCATGCGACCAACGTCGGCTCGATGTTCCGCGATCCGAAGAACGCGCTGCTGCCGAACTGGTCGGAGATGCCGATCGGCTACAACGGCCGCGCGTCGTCGGTGGTCGTGAGCGGCACGCCGGTGCGGCGCCCGAACGGGCAACTGAAGCTGCCCGACCAGGAGCGTCCGGTGTTCGGCGCGTGCCGCAAGCTCGACATCGAACTGGAAACGGGCTTCATCGTCGGCAAGGGCAACGCGCTCGGCGAGCCGATCGCGTGCGAGGACGCGGAAGCGCATATCTTCGGGATGGTGCTGCTGAACGACTGGAGCGCGCGTGACATTCAGCAGTGGGAATACGTGCCGCTCGGCCCGTTCAACTCGAAGGGGTTCGCGACGACGATCTCACCATGGATCGTCACGCTCGACGCGCTCGAACCGTTCCGCGTCGCGCAGCCGGAACAGTCGCCGCAGCCGCTCGCGTATTTGCGGCATGCGGGCAAGCATGCGTTCGATATCGCGCTGGAAGTGACGCTGCGGGCGGAGGGCGCGGCCGACGCGACGTCGATCTGCCGCACGAACTTCAGGCACATGTACTGGACGATGGCGCAGCAGCTTGCGCATCACACGGTCGCCGGCTGCAACACGCGCGTGGGTGACCTGATGGGTTCGGGCACGATCAGCGGGCCGACCAAGGATTCGTTCGGCAGCCTGCTCGAACTGACATGGAACGGCAAGGAGCCGGTCGCGCTGAACGGCGGCGGCAGCCGCACGTTCATCGAGGACGGCGATGAGCTTACGCTCGCCGGCTGGTGCCAGGGCGACGGCTATCGCGTCGGCTTCGGCGCGTGTGTAGGCAGGATTTTGCCGGCGCGCGGCGCGTGACGGATCGCAGCGCCGGACGTTACGTGTAGGCTACGCGTCGTCCGGAAGGACAGGGCGGCCCGCGTTGCGCGGGCCGTTTTTCGTTGACCGCGGGACGGGCACGAGCGGGCCGAGGCGTATCGGTGCATGGTGCTGCGCGCCAACGCCAACGCCAACGCCAACGCCAACGCCAATTTGCATCAGACCGCGCGCTGCACCGCTGCGCGTCCCTCCCACAACGCGGCCGCAACGAACGCGGCCACGCACGCGACCAGCACGCCGACCAGCGCGTTGCTGCCCAGTTGCTCCATCAACGCGCCGGCCACCAGCGGGCCGCCGAAGCTCGCGGCGCTCCACGACGCCGACACGAGCGAGCTCGCGGTGACGAGCGCCGCCCCGCGGAAACGCTCGCCGCACGCGACGAGCGACAGCGTGTAGATGCTGCCGGCCGCCGCGCCGAGCACGAACAGCAGCGGCCAGCACAGCCACGGATTCGCGATCACGAACGGCAGTAGCGGCAGGCCGGCCAGCACGATCCAGCCCGCGCCGAGGTGCACGCGTTCGCGGCCGAGCTTGTCCGCGAGCCAGCCAATCGGGAACTGCATCGCGGTATCGCCGAACAGCATGATCGACGCGAGCAGCACGGCGGTCGCGCTCGCGACGCCGTGATCCATCGCATAGAGCGGCAGCAGCGACAGCGCGAGCGTGTCGAACAGCGCGAAGAAGCCGGTGCCGATGATCAGCGCGGGCATGCGCGGCAGCACGTCGAGCCAGCGGCCGTGCGCTTCGTGATGCGCGTCGTCGCCGGCGAGCGGCGCACGGCGGATCGTCGCGAGCGTCGGCAGCGCAAGCAGGAACAGCGCGCCGCACAGCGCGAAGCGGAGGCTCGTCGCGCCGGCGATCTGGCTGACGAGCACGGGGCCGGCCATCTGGAACAGCGTGAAATTGGTCGCGTAGATCGCGACCACGCGGCCGCGCGTCGAATCCTCGGCGAGCTGGTTGACCCACGCTTCGCCGATCGTGAACAGCAGCATCAGCGCGGCGCCGCACAGCACGCGCAGCACGCCCCACAGGATCAGGTTCGACGTGAACTGCATCAGCGCGGTGGCGGCCGCGAGCAGCACGACCGACACGACGATCGCGCGGCGCGCACCGATGTGCCGCGCGAGCGCGGTGACGAACGGGACGACCGCGAGGCCGCCGAGGGCCTGCGCGGCGGTCAGCATGCCGACGACGTGGGTGCCGTGCCCGGCTTCGGTCAGTGCAAGTGCGGTGAGCGGCAGTGTGGCGCCGGTGCCGAGGCCGACGACCGCGACGCTCAGGATCAGCGCGAGGAAATCGCGATTGAGAATGGCTTTCATCGGCCGCGATGCTACACCGCGACCGGTGAAAGGTCCATGAAGGCCGTCAGGTTCGGATGGCGTTGTGTCCGCAACGATCTCAGCAGGGTTGCGTCACACGTATTCGGTCGGCACGACCACCGGCCGGCGTTCGAGCGACGCCGACCACAGCGTGAGCGCGAGCGCCGCGACGGCCATCGCGACGCCGACCCACGGCAGGCTCACGAGCGACACGCCGGAGCCGATCGCCATCCCGCCGAGCCATGCGCCGGTCGCGTTGCCGAGGTTGAACGCGCCCTGGTTCAGCGTCGACGCGAGGTTCGGCGCGTCGCTCGCGCGATCGACGATCATGATCTGCAGCGGCGGCACGATCGCGAACGCGAGGATGCCCCACACGAAAACCGTCGCGAGCGCGGCGAACGGCAGATGCATCGTGCCGGCGAACAGCGCGAGGACGATGCCGATCAGCGCGAGCGTCGCGATCAGCGACGGCATCCGGCGCCAGTCGGCGAGCTTGCCGCCGAGCGTGCCGCCGACCGTCAGGCCGAGTCCGAACAGCAGCAGCACGTAGGTGACCTGATGCGGCGAGAAGCCGGTCACGTCCTCGAGGATCGGCGCGATGTACGTGAACACGCTGAACAGGCTCGCGGACGCGAGCACGCTGATGCCGAGCACCATCAGCACCTGCGGGTGCTTCAGCACGCTGAATTCGCGCGTGATGCTGGTGTCGGGCATCGCGAGGTTTTTCGGCAGGCACACCGCGAGCACGGCGGCCGCGGCGATGCCGATGCCGGTGACGGCCCAGAACGTCGCGCGCCAGCCGAACGCCTGGCCGAGCGCGGTGCCGAGCGGCACGCCGAGCACGTTCGCGAGCGTGAGGCCGGTGAACATCAGCGCGATCGCCTGCGCGCGGCGGTTCGGCGCGACGAGGTTGCTCGCGACCACCGAACCGATGCCGAAGAACGCCCCGTGGCAAAACGCGGTGACGACGCGCGCGGCCATCAGCACCGCGTAGCCGGGCGCGATCGCGCAGAACAGGTTGCCGGCGATGAACAGTCCGATCAGCCCCATCAGCGCACGCTTGCGCGGCATCTTCGCGGTGACGATCGCGAGGATCGGCGCGCCGATCGTCACGCCGAGCGCGTAGCCCGACACGAGCATCCCGGCGGCCGGGATCGACACGCCGAGGTCGCGCGCGACATTGGGCAGCAGCCCCATGATCACGAATTCGGTGGTACCGATTCCAAATGCGGCGACGGCAAGGGCGAAAAGAGGCAGGGGCATCGCGGTAGGCTCGGGAAAGGATGCCGCTCGAGCCGGGCGCGGGATGCGCGGGACGGGCGGTCGATGAGGCGAGAGTCAGCCGCGATTCTACTTCAGTGAAAACCCTGATGCTTGGGGCCAAAATGGGTGTTGCCGGCGTGCGACGGGGCGGCGCGCAGGGTGCTCACAGTGTGGGATCGACGGCGATTCAGCAGCGAGGCGACGGCTGCGACCGAATGTGGATCAGGCGATGCGTTCGGGCGACCCGTCGGCCATCGCATCCGATGGTTTTTTCTTTTCAGTCTCGACTGGCGCCGCCGCCGATCCGGCCCCGTCGATCGCCGCCGGCTCGTCCCAGCCGTTCTCGAACAGGCATGCTTCGATCGGCATCCGCGCGGCCCAGCGTTCTTCTTCGAGCATCGGCTTCGCGTAGAACGCGTCGACGTGCCCGACGCAGAGCACGGCGATCGGCTTCGCGCCGTCGGGCATCCGCAGCAGCGTGCGCAGCGCATCGACGTCGAACAACGACACCCAGCCCATCCCGAGCCCTTCGGCGCGCGCCGCGAGCCACATGTTCTGGATCGCGCACGCGGCGGAGGCCAGATCCATCTCCGGCAGCGTGCGGCGGCCGAACACGTGGCGTTCGCGGCCGTCGGCGAGCGCGACGACCAGCAACTCGCCGCATTCGCGCACACCTTCGACCTTCAGCCGCATGAATTCGTCCTGGCGCTCGCCGAGTGCGTCGGCGGTCGCGCGGCGCTCGGCGTCGACCAGCGCATGAATGGCGGTGCGCAAGGCGGGATCGGTGATGCGGATGAAGCGCCACGGCTGCATGAAGCCCACGCTCGGCGCGTGGTGCGCCGCGCGCAGCAGCCGCGCGAGCACGGCCGGATCGACGGGCGCCGGCGTGAAGTGACGCATGTCGCGCCGTTCGAAGATGGCGCGGTAGACAGCGGCGAGGTCGGAGTCGTCGAAACGCATGAGCGGACAAGGCAGGGAAGGACGTCGGCGCAACGATAGCAGACCGCGCGCTCGAAACGTTACTTCAACCGAAACAATGCGCTGAATTGTGGACGAATGTGAGTGCGCTTCGCGGCGCGAGGCGTAAGCAAACGATTGCGAATGCGCCGCAAGCCCTCAAATGGGCGGTTTTTCAGCGATTTGCAATTACGACGTTCTGCGGCGTCCGCGCATGCCACGCCTCGATGTTCAGCAGCGTCGTGTGCGCGATCTCGGCCAGCGCCTCGCGCGTGAAGAACGCCTGGTGCGACGTGACGATCACGTTCGGGAACGTCAGCAGGCGCGCGAGCACGTCGTCCTGCAGCGGCAGGTCCGAGTGATCCTCGAAGAACAGCCCGCTTTCCTCCTCGTACACGTCCAGCCCGAGATGGCCGAGCTGGCCGCTCTTGAGCGCGTCGATCAGCGCCTGCGCATCGACGAGGCCGCCGCGCCCCGTGTTGATCAGCATCGCGCCGTGCTTCATCCGCGCGAGCGTGCGTTCGTTGATCAGGTGGTGCGTCGACGGCAGCAGCGGGCAATGCAGGCTGACGATGTCGGCGTGATGCAGCAGCTCGTCGAGTTCGACGTAGCGCGCGCCGAACGCGATCAGCTCGTCGTCGTACGGCGGCACCGAGTGCGCGAGCACGTGCATCCCGAAGCCCATCATGATCTTCGCGAACACGCTGCCGATGATGCCGGTGCCGATCACGCCGACGGTCTTGCCGTGGAGGTCGAAGCCGAGCAGGCCGTTCAGCGAGAAATCGCCTTCGCGCGTGCGCGCGACCGCGCGCGGCAGGCGGCGGTTGAGCGCGAGGATCAGCGCGACCGCGTGCTCGGCCACCGCGTGCGGCGAATACGCGGGCACGCGCACGACCGTGATGCCGAGCCGTTCGGCGGCGGCGAGGTCGACGTGGTTGAAGCCCGCCGAGCGCAGCGCGATCAGCCGCGTGCCGCCGTCGGCGAGCCGTTCGAGCACGGCCGCGTCGACGGTGTCGTTGACGAACGGGCAGACGACGTCATAGCCGTGCGCGAGGATCGCCGTTTCCGCGTCGAGGTGCGACGGCTGGAAGTGCAGCCGATAGCCGAACTGCCGGTTGGCGGCGGTGAACGAATCGTCGTCGTACTGCCGGCTGCTGAACAGGATCACGCGCACGCTGCACCTCCGATGGCTGACGCGCGCAGTTTACTGCAGGCCCGTGACGATGTCGGAGCGTTCGGGGCCGCGCACCGGCCGCAGGAAGTCGTAGTCCGTCTGCCCGCGGGCGGCCGGCGCGCCGAAGTGCTCGAGCGCGTGCTCGACGAAGCTGCGCGTCCGGGCCGGCACGTACTGGCGGTTCGGATAGACGAGCGACAACTGCGCGTCGGGATCGTCGATCCGGTAGCCGGCCATCAGCCGCACGAGCGTGCCGTGGTTGAGCGCGTCGGCCACGCACGGCTCGGGCAGCACCGCGATGCCGGCACCGGCCACGGCCGCCGCCTGCACGAGCGCGAGCTGATTGACCGTGCAGGCCGGGCGCACCGTGACCGTATGGGCGACGCCGTCGTGACCGACGAGTTGCCACGTCGGCGCGTGCTGGTGCGCCGCGAGCGTGACCCAGTCGTGGCCCGGCAGGTCGTCGGGCACGCGCGGCTCGCC
Organism: Burkholderia sp. BCC0398; assembly: GCF_902833245.1. Lineage (NCBI taxonomy): Bacteria > Pseudomonadati > Pseudomonadota > Betaproteobacteria > Burkholderiales > Burkholderiaceae > Burkholderia > Burkholderia sp. BCC0398. The sequence continues at coordinate 105,085 of NZ_CADFEM010000002.1, read as the reverse complement.
GCGGCGGTCGAGATACGCGGGCGCCGCGCACGCGACGAACGGGTTCGGCGCGAGCGCATGGCCGATCAGCGACGGGTTGCCGTCGAGCCGGGTGCCCGTGACGATGCCGACGTCGTAGCCCGAATCGAGCACGTCGAGCGGCCCTTCGGCGACGGTCAGCTGCACGCGCAGCTCCGGGTAGCGGTGCCGGAAGCTGCTGACGAGCGGCGTCAGCGCGAGCGGCGACAGCAGCCCCGACGCGACGACGCGCAGCGTGCCGGCCGGTTCGCGCACGGCATGCGCGACGGACGATTCGAGGTGGTCGAATTCCTCGAGCAACGCACGGCAACCGTCGAGGTAGCGCACGCCGGCCTCGGTAAGCGACAGGTTGCGCGTGGTGCGATGGATCAGCCGTGTGTTCAGGTGGCCCTCGAGCATCGCGATCGAACGCGTGACGAGCGCATTGGACACGCCGAGATGGTGCGCCGCGCGCCGGAAGCTTTGCTGCTCGGCGACGCAGACGAATACACGCATGGTCTGAATCTGGTTCATGGCTTGCGTATTTCTGGCCCGGTTGATTGATTTTGGTTGTGATTTATCGCCGCGCAACGTCGAAAGCGCATCGCGCGGCCCCAGCTCTCCCTCGTCTCGAAAATAGAATTTTCGATTCCGCAGATGATTGTTAAATAAAGAACAGATATCCGTCAACCTGAGAAAACGGGCGGCTTGCGTAAAATCGAAATCGCGAGTACCCGTTTAACGCTGCAATGCAGCAAGCGCGGGGCGGCAAAACCGGCATGGTATTGGAGTATGCGCGGTTTCTTGAAAAATATCTTTTTTAATCAGTATGTTGGGAGAAATTTTGGCAGCCCGTGGCGCAGCGCTTTCGGCGTCGTTCCCCAATACATGCTGCAATAGTGGATGTTTTTTCCACGTTCGGATTTTGTGTATCGCATTCGTTCCGCGATTTGTATCAGGTGGTCGGTACATTTCGTTCCATCCGCGAATGAGGCTGAACTGCCGTTTTCGACGAATCATCTCGATATTGGCGGAGAAAATCGTGCGTTCGGAACCCCGAGTGGAACCGTTTCGCGGCCGGCAGGCAATCCCTTTTCAATCCGGCCAGCCATCGCGGGCGCGGTGTGCGGCCGGCTGGCCCGGTCCGGCGACCGGGCCACCGTCGCGCTGTCCGGACGTGCGCGCCTCTTGCGCGAGGCGGCGGAACACGGAATGATCGATGAGTTGGCCGCGCCGTGCTACGGGCGTCCGGGCACTTCCTTTCCTCATCCTTTTCCAGCCATGTCCATCGATTATTCGCCGATTCCCTGTCCCGTCGTCGTGCCGCTCGACGCGATCCTGCCCGAAGAACCGCTGCTGATGATGGGAGCCGGCCCGGTGCCGATCCCGGCCGCGGTGGCCAAGGCGAACACGATCGTGATCAACCACCTCGGCGCGACGATGGCGAAGATCATCGAGCAGGTGAAGGAGATGGCGCGCTACGTGTTCCAGACCCGCACGAAGTGGGTGCTCGGCGTCGCGGGCCCGGGCTCGGCCGCGATGGAAATGGCGATCTCGAACCTCGCCTGGCGCGGCACGCGCGTGCTGTCGATCCGCAACGGCTTCTTCAGCGCGCGGATGGCCGAGATGGCCACGCGCGTCGGCGCCGACGTCGCGACGCTCGAAGTGGCCGACCGCGCGGTCGCGAGCCTCGACGAGATCGCCGACGCGATCGCCCGCGAGCAGCCCGAAATCGTCACGATCGTGCAGGGCGAGACGTCGAACACCGTCTGGAACCGCGACCTGCGCGACATCGCCGCGCTCGCGAAGGCGGCCGGCGCGCTGGTGGTCGTCGACGCGGTGTGCACGCTGTCGACGATGCCGCTCGAGATGGATGCGTGGGGCATCGACGCGGTGATCACCGGCGGCCAGAAGGGGCTGTCGTCGATCCCCGGCGTGTCGCTGATCGCGTTCTCCGATGCCGCGTGGGACCGCATGAAGCATCGCCCCGAGCCGAACGCGCACTGGTGCCTCGACATGGCGCTCGCGGAGAACTTCTGGCACAACGCCGGCTATCACTACACGGCGCCCGTGTCGGGCGTGCTCGCGCTGCACGAGGCGCTGCGGCTCGTCTGCGCGGAGACGCTCGAAAGCCGCTTCGCGCGCCACCTGCGCTGCTCGCTGGCGCTGCAGGCGGGCGTCGAATCGATGGGGCTCAAGCTCTATGCGCCGAAGGACTGCCGGCTCAATTCGGTGGTCGGGATCGAGACGCCCGAGGGGCTCACGCCCGGGATGGTCTGCGGCCATATCTCGAAGCAGTACCAGGTCGAGATCTCCGGCTCGTTCGGCTTGCCGATCGTGCGGATCGGGCAGATGGGCGAGCAGTGCCGCGAACACAACCTGTTCCGCACGCTGCATGCGTTCGGCCGCACGATGGTCGACCTGAAGGTGCCGGTCGACCTGCCGGCCGGCGTCGCGGCGCTCGAACAGGAACTGTCGCGGCGCGGCGCGTAAGCGGGAGCAGCGAGGAAACGAGGAAGCGGGCCGCGCTCAGCGGCCCTGCATCGCGCGCCGGTACGTATTCGGCGTCGTGCCGTGCGCGTCGCGAAAGCGATGGCTGAAGTGGCCGGCGTTCGCGTAGCCGCAGTCGGCCGCGATCTGCGCGAGCGGCAGCGCCGTCGTGCGCAGCAGCTCGCGGGCGCGGGCAAGCCGTTGCTCGGCCACCCATGCGTGCGGCGCGCGGCCGAACGACAGCCGGAACATCCGCGAGAAATGGTATTCGGACAGCGCGGCAACCTCGGCGAGTTCGCCGAGCGTCAGCGGCTGCGTGAGATACGTGTCGATGTAGTCGCGCACGCGGCGGCGCACGGCCGGCGCGAGCCCGCCGCGGAACGACGTGTCGGTGCGCGTCGTGCTCTGCCCGCGCAGCAGCAGGCTCAGCACGTCGTGCGCGGTCTCGTTCACGCGCAGCCGGTCGTCCGCATCGTCCCAGCCGTCGAGCGCGAGCGAGCGCAGCAGCGCCGCGACGCGCGCATCCTCGAAATAGGTGCGATCGGCGAGCTTCAGCTCGCGCGGTTCGCGATCGAGCTCGCGGATCGCGCGCTGCGTGAAGTGCTCGGGCAGGAAATACAGGTGGATGAAATGCATTTCGCCGCGCACCCACCAGCGCGATTCGTGGTCACCCGGCAACGCGCACAGCAGGCTCGGCGCGCCGTAGCGCGGCACGCGCTGGCGCTCGGTCCGGTAGCCGCCGTCGAGGTAGCACGACAGCGTGTGGTGGCCGGGCTGCTCGTAGACCGTCTCGCTTTCGTCGGTGATCCGCGTCCATTCGGCGATCGCGAGGTGGTCGCCGAGCCACGCGAAGCGCTCGAGCGTCGCGTTCGCGTCGGCGAGCGTGCGGCACACCGACTGCAGGCCGAACGGCAGATCGCCGCCAGCCAGGGCGGTGGTGCGGTCGACGGGCGGGGCGCAGAGGGAGAGACTCATGATGGGCCGAGTATAAGCGGGCGCGCGGCGCCGCGTGCGGCGTCCCGAAAAAGACCGCAATTCCGGACAATCGGCGCGCGCGGGGCGACGGCATAGTCGGGATCCCGATTCACCCGATTGTCAGGAACGCCGCCATGAACCTGTCGCTTTATTTCGTCACCGTGCTGATCTGGGGCACCACCTGGATCGCGATCAAGTGGCAGCTCGGCTCGGTGCCGCCGCCCGTGTCGATCGCGTGGCGCTTCTGGCTCGCGGCCGCCGTGCTGTTCGCGCTGCTGCGCGTGATGCGCCGCCCGGTGCGCCCCCCGCGCGAAGCGTGGCGCTTTCTCGTCGCGCAGGGCTTCGCGCTGTTCTGCCTGAATTTCCTGTGTTTCTACTATGCGGAGCAGGTCGTGCCGAGCGGGCTCGTCGCGGTGATCTTCTCGACCGCGCCGCTGCTGAACTCGATCAACGGCCGGCTGTTCATGGGCCGCCCGCTGCGGCCGTCGGCGATCGCCGGCGCGCTGCTCGGCCTGACCGGCATCGCGTGCCTGTTCTGGCAGCAGATGGCTGGCCATCTCGACGACCACGCGACGTGGACGGGGCTCGCGATCGCGTTCGCCGGCACGATGTGCTTCTCGGCAGGCAACCTGCTGTCGAGCCGGATGCAGTCGATGGGGCTGCACCCGCTCGCGACCAACGGCTGGGCGATGCTGATCGGCGCGGCGATCCTGACCGTCGGCGCCGCGGTGGCCGGGATGCCGTTCACGCTCGACACGAGCCCGCGCTATCTCGGCGCGCTCGCGTACCTCGCCGTGCCGGGCTCGGTGATCGGTTTCACCGCGTACCTGACGCTCGTCGGCCGGATCGGGCCGGAGCGCGCCGCGTACTGCACGGTGCTGTTCCCGATCGTCGCGCTGGCCGTGTCGACGGTGTTCGAGGGCTACCAGTGGTCGCCCCTCGCGGTGATCGGGCTGCTGCTCGTGGTGGCCGGCAATCTCGTCGCGTTCGACCTCACGCGGCGGTTGTTTCTGCGGACGGCGTGACGGCGTTCGCGGCTGCGCGAACCCGCGATCGAGGAAACCGGCGAACGGTTGATTTGGTTGACACGGTTGACTTTGTTTCGATTCAAGGCTACGCTCGATCATTCCGGTAGTGACGGGAGGTGATGATGATTGCGCGGGCTCATACGCTGGAAGGAACGGCCGTCGTTCTTGATGTCGAGACGGAGGAAGCGCTGCGCAGCGCCGTCGGCGCGGCGACCATGCTCGGCCCCGATCGCGCGCGGGCGCTGCTCAGCCTGTCCGACGAGCAATTGGGGCACCTGTTCAAGGTCGGCATCGCGCAGGTCATCGATCTGGCCGGCACGATCACGTTCGGCATCGCCGCTGCGGCGACGCGCGACAGGCCGGCCCGCGGGAAGAAGCGGGCGGCGGCAGTCGCCGCCGCCGATCCGGAGCGGCAGGTGCAGGCCGAACGGCGCATGCTGGTCGCCGACGGCAAGCTGCTGCCCGCCGCGCAGACATGGGTCGGCCTCGGCATGACGCGGCAGGCGCTCAGCAAGGCCGTGGCGTCCGGCCGGATCTTCACGGTCGATGTCGGCGCCGCACAGTACTACCCGGCCTTCTACCTGGCGGGAGATATCGATCGGAAGACGTTGGGCCGGGTGACCCAATGTCTGGGCGGTTTGCCGGGATGGAGCAAATGGCAGTTCTTCACGACGCCGAAGGCATCGCTGGGCAACGTCACGCCGCTCGTCGCGCTGTCGCGCGGGAAGGTGGGTGAAGTCGAGCGCGCCGCCACGGCGTTCGCCGAGCGCTAGGCGGCCCGTTTGCTGACGGCGCCAGGAGCACATTTCGCGAGCGCGACACTGGTGACTCGCGAAGTTGCGCCGACGGCGCTGCTGCGCATCTCGCGATTCGCGACGGGCGAGCCGTACTTCGGCAAGTCGGGCGGCAACCGCTTCGACGATCCACGCAAGCGACGGCGGTACGGCACCAGCTATTTCGGCTTCGATCTGCATTGCGCATTCGCCGAGACGGTGCTGCACGACGAAGTCGCCGATCTGGCGCTGGGCGGTTTCCCGCTCGTGACGACCGAACTCGATCGCTACGTCCTTTCGTTTGGCGGCGCGCCGCTGACCGTCGCCGTCCTGCACGGCTTGCCACTGAAGAATCTCGGGGGTGACGGCGCGTTGTCGACCATCGCACCGTACGACGTTCCGCAACAGTGGTCGCTTGCCGTCCACCGGCATCCCCGTCGCGTCGACGGGTTTTTATACATGTCGCGCCATCTCAACACGTCGGAAGCGCTCGTGCTGTTCGATCGTGCCGAACCGAAGCTCTCGCTCGGGCGCGCCGTTCCGTTCAGGCGTCATCCCGATGCGGCCCGCGTATTGCGGGACTTCAACGTACTGCTGCGTTGACGCGTGTGGCGCGTGACCCACGCGCCAACGCGCGCATCCCTCTCACGCCGCCGCGCCGCTCCCCGCCACGCGCGCCTGCCGCTGGTACAGCACCATCGACAGCGCGACGCCCGCGGCCGCGGCCACCGCCGCGAACAGGAACACCTGCGGATAGCCGAACGCACCGGCCACATAGCCGGCGAGCGGGCCGGTGATGCCGAGCGACAGGTCGAGGAACACCGAATACGCGGACAGCGCCGCGCCGCGGCTCGCGGGCGGCACCAGCGCGACGGCCTCGACGCCGAGCGCCGGGAAGATCAGCGCGAAGCCGAAGCCCGTCAGCGCGGCGCCGACGAGCGCGACGTGCGGCACCGGCGCGAGCCACAGCAGCAAAAGGCCCGCGGATTCGAACGCGAACGACACGATCGCGACGCGGAAGCCGCCGTAGGTCTTGATCGTGTTCGCGAACAGCAAGCGCGCGCCGATGAACAGCGTGCCGAACACGGTCAGCGACAGCGCGGCGTTCGGCCAGTGGCGCGCCGCGTAGTACAGCGTGACGAACGTCGCGATCGAGCCGAAGCCGGCCGAACCGAGCGCGAGGCCGAGGCCGTGCGGCAGCACGCGCGTGAACACGCTCGCATACGACATCCGTTCGCCGTGCACGAGCGGCACCGGCGCGATCGGGCGAGCGAGGGTGAAGCCGAGCGCGGCCAGCGCGATCACGATCACGCCGATCAGTGCCGGATTCAGCGTATGCGCGATCGCGACGCCGACCGGCGCGCCGAGCGCGAGCGCGCCGTAGGTCGCGATGCCGTTCCACGAGATCACCTTCGCGTTGTGCGCGACGCCGACCCGGCCGATGCCCCACAGGATCGCGCCGGTGCCGCACAGGCTTTCGCCGACGCCGAGCACGAGCCGGCTCGCGACCAGCAGCACGAGGCTCGCGACCGGCCAGTGCGCGAGCAGCAGCGCGACCAGCAGCAGCACGCCCGACACGCCGCAGCCGACCAGCCCGCGCAGCACCGTCTGCTTCGGCCCGAGCGTATCGGCGAGGCGCCCGGCGAGCGGCCGCGACGCGAGCGTCGCGAAATACTGGACGCTGATCGCCCCGCCCGCGACGATCGCGGAAAAGCCGAGGTCGTCGTGGACGAAGCCGGGCAGCACCGCGAGCGGCAGGCCGATGGTCAGGTAGCAGATGAACGTGAAGCAGACGACGGACACGATTTGCAGCGTGACCGCAAACCCGCTGCGCGGCGGTGTGGCGGAATCGGATGACATGGGGTCGGAACGAATGGCGGAGCCAACGGAAAACGGCGGAAAAGGGAATCGGGATTTTCCCATGGAACCGGTTTTCACGCAGGTACCGCTTAGTTAACTGCGCCCCGTTCGTAGAGAGGACCGCCGGTCACGGGGGCAGGGATGGACGGAGCGCCCCGTCCGGCAAGGGCGTCAGCCGGCCGGGCGCGCATATCGCGGCAGTTATATGAGCCGCATGCGTGATGGGCTATGGGTTGCGGAATTTGACGGTGATAGCGTGCAAACTGTCGGAAAAACGTCGGTCGAGCGCTCCGCGCAGGCCGCCTTGCCCCCCATTTGAAGAAACACCGAGACATGAGTGAGCCGATCCGCTTCTACCATCGTCACGCGATCCGCGAAGTCAGCGGCGCGGACGTGACCCGCACCGTGCTGCAATACCTGCGCGAGGACGCGCATTGCACCGGCACCAAGGAAGGCTGCGCGGAAGGCGACTGCGGCGCGTGCACGGTCGTCGTCGGCGAGCTGACCGACGCCGGCGCGGTCGAGTTCAAGGCCGTCAACGCATGCATCCAGTTCCTGCCGACGCTCGACGGCAAGGCGCTGCTCACGGTCGAGGACCTGCGCCGGCCGGACGGTTCGCTGCACCCGGTGCAGCAGGCGATGGTCGATTGCCACGGGTCGCAGTGCGGCTTCTGCACGCCCGGCTTCGTGATGTCGATGTGGGCGCTGTACGAGAAGCACGGCCACGAAGGCTGCGGCAGCGCGTGCGCGAAGGCGAAGGACGTGCCGACGCGCACCGAGATCGCCGATGCGCTGACGGGCAACCTGTGCCGCTGTACCGGCTATCGCCCGATCGTCGATGCGGCGGTGCGGATGTTCGATGCGAGCGGCGAAGGCGCGACCGGCGAAGCCGCGCCGCAGCCGGCCGCGCCGGTCGACACGGCCGCGCTCGCCCGCACGCTCGCATCGCTCAAGCGCGACGACACGTTCGACTACGCGACGGTCAACGGCGCGCGCTTCGCGGCGCCGCGCACGCTCGACGCGCTGGCCGCGCTGAAGGCCGAGCGTCCCGACGCGCGCATTCTCGCGGGCAGCACCGACATCGGCCTGTGGGTCACCAAGCAGATGCGCCGCCTCGACGACCTGATCTACGTCGGCCAGATCGCCGAACTGCAGCAGGTCGTGCACGGCGACGACTGGATCGGGATCGGCGCGGGCGTGACGGTCGAAAAGGCCTATGCGGCGCTCGCCGGAACCTATCCGGAACTGACCGAGATGTGGAAGCGCTTCGCGTCGCTGCCGATCCGCAACGCGGGCACGCTCGGCGGCAACGTCGCGAACGGCTCGCCGATCGGCGATTCGATGCCGGGCCTGATCGCGCTCGGCGCACGCGTCGTGCTGCGCGGCGGCGACACGGTGCGCGAGCTGCCGCTCGAGGCGCTGTACACCGGTTATCAACAAAAGGACCTGGCGCCGCACGAATTCGTCGTCGGCGTGAAGGTGCCGACCCGCACCGGCGCCCGTGCAAAGCTGCAGTTCCGCACGTACAAGCTGTCGAAGCGGTTCGATTCGGACATCTCGGCCGTGTGCGCGGCGTTCGCGTTCATCGCGGACGGCGACAGGATCCGCGAGCCGCGCATCGCGTTCGGCGGGATGGCCGCGACGCCGAAGCGCGCGGCCCATACGGAAGCCGTGCTCGACGGCGCGCAGTGGCACGAAGCCACCGCGCAGGCCGCGATGCAGGCGCTCGAGCGCGACTACCAGCCGCTGTCCGACATGCGCGCAACCAGCACGTATCGCCTCGATACCGCGAAGAACCTGATGTTCCGATTCTGGCTGGAGACGCGCCCGCACGACCCGCTGCCGCCGCAGGCGCTGAACGTGCGCGAAGTGGCCGCCGAAGCAGGCGCTGAAGTTGCCGACGACGCGGCACGCGTCTGACGACGGAGAACACCGAACATGAACCAGCAAGCAGAACCGTTCCTGAGCACCCTCGACCCGCAGGCCGACGCCGCGCAGGTGCACGTGTCGCGTGCGCACGAATCCGCCCACCTGCACGTGAGCGGCCGCGCGACCTATACCGACGACATCCCGCTCGTCGCCGGCACGCTGCACGCGGCGCTCGGGTTGTCCGCGAAGCCGCACGCGAAGATCGTGTCGATGAACTTCGACGCGGTGCGCGCGACGCCGGGCGTGGTCGCCGTGTTCACGGCCGACGACATCCCGGGCGTCAACGATTGCGGCCCGATCATCCACGACGATCCGGTGCTCGCGAACGGCATCGTGCAGTTCGTCGGCCAGCCGATGTTCATCGTCGTCGCGACGTCGCATGAAACCGCGCGGCTCGCCGCGCGGCGCGCGCAGGTCGACTACGAGGAACTGCCCGCGATCCTGACCGCGCAGGAAGCGCGCAAGGCCGAAACCTACGTGATTCCGCCGCTGAAGCTCGCGCGCGGCGACGCGGCCGCGCGGCTCGCCGCCGCGCCGCACCGCGAGTCGGGCGAGATGCTGCTTGGCGGCCAGGAGCAGTTCTACCTGGAAGGGCAGATCGCGTACGCGGTGCCGAAGGACGACGACGGGATGCACGTGTACTGCTCGACGCAGCACCCGAGCGAGATGCAGCACCTGGTCGCGCACGTGCTCGGCGTCGCGTCGCACAACGTGCTGGTCGAATGCCGCCGGATGGGCGGCGGCTTCGGCGGCAAGGAATCGCAGTCGGGCCTGTTCGCATGCTGCGCGGCGCTCGCCGCATGGAAGCTGCTGTGCCCGGTGAAGCTGCGTCCGGACCGCGACGACGACATGATGATCACCGGCAAGCGGCACGACTTCCATTACCGCTTCGACGTCGGCTACGACGACGACGGCCGCATCGACGGCGTCGCGCTCGACATGACGTCGCGCTGCGGCTTCTCGGCCGACCTGTCGGGCCCGGTGATGACGCGCGCGGTGTGCCACTTCGACAACGCGTACTGGCTCGGCGACGTCGACATCGCCGGCTACTGCGGCAAGACCAACACGCAGTCGAACACCGCGTTCCGCGGCTTCGGCGGCCCGCAGGGCGCGTTCGCGATCGAAACCATCCTCGACGACATCGCACGTTCGCTCGGCCGCGATCCGCTCGACGTCCGCTACGCGAACCTGTACGGCAAGACCGAACGGAACGTGACGCCGTACGGGCAGACGGTCGAGGACAACGTGCTGCACGAATTGCTCGGCGAACTCGAGACGACGAGCGACTACCGCGCGCGGCGCGCGGGCGTGCGCGCCTTCAACGCCCGCAACACGGTGCTGAAGAAAGGCATCGCGCTCACGCCGGTGAAATTCGGCATCGCGTTCAACGTCACGCACTTCAACCAGGCCGGCGCGCTCGTGCACATCTACACCGACGGCTCGGTGCTCGTGAACCACGGCGGCACGGAGATGGGGCAGGGGCTCAACACGAAGGTCGCGCAGGTCGTCGCGCACGAACTCGGCATCCGCTTCGGCCGGATCCGCGTGACCGCGACCGACACGAGCAAGGTCGCGAACACGTCCGCGACCGCCGCGTCGACGGGCTCCGACCTGAACGGCAAGGCCGCGCAGGACGCGGCGCGCCAGTTGCGCGAGCGGCTCGCGGCGTTCGCGGCGAAGCAGTTCGGCGACGGCAACGTCGAGGCGGCCGACGTGAAGTTCGGCAACGACGTCGTGTGGGTCGGCGGCCATGGCGTGCCGTTCGGCGAGGTGGTCGCGAAGGCGTATCTCGCGCGCGTGCAGCTGTGGTCCGACGGGTTTTATGCGACGCCGAAGCTGCACTGGGATCAATCGAAGCTGCAGGGCCGGCCGTTCTACTACTACTCGTACGGCGCGGCCGTGTCGGAAGTCGTGGTCGACACGCTGACGGGCGAGATGCGCACGCTGCGCGTCGATGCGCTGCACGACGTGGGCGCGTCGCTGAACCCGGCGCTCGACATCGGCCAGGTCGAAGGCGCGTTCATCCAGGGAATGGGCTGGCTGACGACCGAGGAGCTGTGGTGGAACGCGGGCGGCAAGTTGATGACGCATGCGCCGTCCACGTACAAGATCCCGACGGTGAACGACACGCCGCCCGAGTTCAACGTGCGGCTGTTTCAGAACCGCAACGTCGAGGACAGCATCCACCGCTCGAAGGCCGTCGGCGAGCCGCCGCTGCTGCTGCCGTTCTCGGTGTTCTTCGCGGTGCGCGATGCGGTGGCCGCGGTCGGCGACTACCAGGTGAATCCGCCGCTCGACGCGCCGGCCACGGGCGAGTCGATCCTGCGCGCGATCGGCGCGGTGCGTGCGGCGAGCGCGAGCCGGGCAGGTTGAGATGAAACGCTCTTTGCGCTTGCTTCGTTCGTTGCTCGCTCACGGCGGCACGACCCGACGGAGGCCGGCATGAACGGCCCCGCTCGTTCGCCGCGTGCCGCGTCGCAGGCGTCCGCCGCCGGATGCGACGGCGCGTGCGGCAGCGCGTCGTCGCAACGACAGCCGTTCGCGCCCGGCTCCGGCCAGCGCAACCGCGTGACCGCAGCACCGCCGCCGATGCACATCGTGCTGTTCGGCGCGGGGCACGTCGGCCACGCGCTCGTCACGCTGCTCGGCGCGCTGCCGTGCGTCGTGCAGTGGGTCGACACGCGCGACGAGCTGTTCCCGGACGAATGTCCGCCGAACGTGCAGCCGGAGCCGACCGACACGCCGGAGGCCGTCGTCGACGCGGCGCCGCCCGGCGCGTACTTCCTCGTGATGACGCACAACCACGCGCTCGACTTCGCGCTCGCCGCGCAGATCATGCGGCGGCGCGACTACGCGTACTTCGGAATGATCGGCTCGCGCACCAAGCGCGTGAAGTTCGAGCGCCGGCTCGCCGCGCGCGGCGTCGATCCGGCGCGGCTCGTCGAGATGGTGTGCCCGATCGGCGTCGCGGGCATCGTCGACAAGGCACCGGGCGCGATCGCGGTGGCCGTCTGCGCGGAGCTGCTGCAGGCCCGCTCGGGCATGCCGGTGGCCAATGCGAAGGCGGCCGCGGCCGGGCGCGCACGCGACGACCTGTCCTGCGCGCGCTAAAACGCGCGGTAAAACGGTCATGCCGCGCGGTTGGCGCACGACCGCGCGTTTTTGCCTACACTGCACGACAACGCGCGGCAGCGGGCCGCGCTTCACGTCACCGTGCACGCCCCATGTCCGATCACTCCGTCTATCTCGACGCGCTCGATGCGAGCCTCGTCGCCATCGAGCGCTGGCTGTCCGGCGTCGATACCGCGCCGGCGGCGCTCGATGCGCTGCTCGCCGCGTTTTCCGTCGACTTCACGATGATCCTGACCGACGGCCGCGTGGTCGACCATGACGGCATGCGCGCGCTGTTCGCGAAGCTGGCCGGCGCGAAGCCGGGGCTGCACATCGCGCTGTCGGAGATCCGCGTGCTCGCGGCCGATGCAGCGCATGCGGTGATCACCTATCTCGAAACGCAGCATGCGGTAGCGGGCGAACTGCCGGCGCGCCGCGCGACCGCCGTGTTCGCGCGCGACGCGGCGGGCGTCGTGCGCTGGACTCATCTGCAGGAAACCTTCTGCACGGCCTGAGCGGCCGCGCTGCCTGACCACTCCGCGCCGCGCTTTGGCCGCGCGTCAGCGCTTGCGCGTGCGGGCGACCGTCAGTTCGTCGGACACGCTCTGCATCAGCGCGCACAGCCACGCGATGTCGGTCGGCCGATCGGGTTGCGGGTGCGTGAGCAGGTAGCTCTTGATGCGCGGGAACGGCACGGGCGGCGTGACGACGACGAGCGGCAGCAGTTGCGCATAGTGCGTCGCGAAGCGGCGCGTCGTCGTGAAGATCAGGTCCGACTGCAGCAGCACCTGCGGCACGATCCCGAAATACGGCAGCGTCGTCACGATGCGCCGCGTGAGGCGTGCGCGCGCGAGGCCGATCTCGATCGCGTTGCGCTTGTCGCCGGTGTACGGCGTCGGCGCGACGTGCGCGGCCGACGCATACGCGTCGCGCGTGAGCGGTTCGCGGGCGAGCGGATGCGCGTCGCGCATCAGGCACACGATCGTGTCGGAGAACAGGTCCTGGCGCGCGAACTGCGGGTCGGGCTTCGGCCAGTTGCCGATCACGAGATCGAGCGCACCCGATTGGAGCGCGCCCGCGTGGTCGAGCGCGGGATTCAGCGAATCGATTTCCAGATGCGCATGCGGCGCCGCGTCGCGAAAGCGCTCGATCAGCGTCGGCATGAAGAAATCGTTCAGGTAGTCGGGTGCGGCGACGCGGAATGTGCGCCGCGCGGACGACGGATCGAAGTCGCCGTGCGGCGTCGCGATGAAGTCGACCTCGCGCAGCGCGCGCGACGCGGCTTCGAGCAGCGACGCGCCGTATTCGGTCGGCACCATGCCGGATTTGCCGCGCACGAGGATCGGGTCGTTCAGCGTCTCGCGCAGCTTGCGCAGCGCGGTGCTGATCGCGGGCTGGGTCTGGTTCAGCCGCAGCGCGGCCTGCGTGACGCTGCGCTCGAGCAACAGCGTGCGCAATACGCGCACGAGCCAGATGTCGAGCGAGGCGGTACGGTCGTCGTCGTCCATTGGTGGGGGGTGATTCGGGGGACGCGTAACCTTACCGCAGCCGCGCGTTGCCGTGCGTGATACCGGCCATCACGCACCCCATCACGCGCGGCCCTTCGGCAGCGTGCTGATCCGCTTGACCTCGCGCGATTCGAGCCAGTTCGGCGTGCGCGCGCAGTACAGCACCATCGGCAGCGCGTCCTCGCCCCAGAACAGCTGCTTGTTCATCCAGAAGGTGGGCACGCCGAACACGCCGAGCGCGATCGCATCGGCCGTGTTGCGGGCCAGCTGCGCGGCGGTTTCCTCGAATTCGATCAGCTCGTCGCCGTGGCTCACGCCGACGCGTTCGCACAGCGCCGCGAAGCCGTCCGGCGTCGATGGATCGTTGCCTTCTCGCCAGACGAAGCGGAACATTTCCAGCACCGTCACGATATCGGCGCGCAGCGCGATCGCGAGGCGCAGCACCTTGTCGGAATCGAATGGATGCGCGGGCGGCATCTTGAAGCGGATGCCGAGCTGTTCCGCGCGAAACAGCGCGTGACGGTACGTGAACACGCGCTTGGCCGGCACGTCGGCGCTCGGGCGCTGGCCCCAGTGGCGCTGCAGGTCGGGCAGCGATACGGCGACGGGGTTGAACGGCACGTCCGGCCATTTGTCGTGCTGCTCGAGCAGCAGATACGAGAACGGCGACACGAAGTCGAAGAACCAGGCGGGTTGGGCGGTATCGAGGCCGGTTGTCATGTCGTTCTCCAGAAGGGGGGGCGTGCGGCGCCTGGCGGCGGCCTCCATGTTACGCGGCAGCGCGCGCATGCAGCAATGATCGCGGATCGTTCGCTCACGCGGAACCGGGAGTCGCCCGGGGGCCATCGCCGGCCGGCGGCGGGCCGGTTTCCGCGCGCGCCGGCGAATTGCCGGCGCCGGGCGGGCCCGCCGGCGCATCCTGGTCGTGCGCGGTGAGCCGTTCGCGCACGAAGCCGATGTGCTCGCGCAGCACGTAGAACTGCCCGGCGTACGCGAGCGGCATCTTCATCCGGTTCACGGCTTCCTCGATGTCGTCGAGCTCGTCGAGCAACTGCACGCGCTCCTCGGCCGTATGTTCGCCGAGCGCGCGGCGCTCGAGCGCGATCAGCGCGCCGTACCAGCGGTAGATGCGCGAGCGCACGCGCCAGCCGTACAGCGACGGCACGAGCCGCAGCCCGGGGATCAGCACGACGATCAGCGGCACGACCACGACCAGCAGCCGGTCGACGAGGCTCGCGACCCAGAACGGCAGCCGCCGGTACAGGAAGCTCTTGCCCGACTTGTAGTAGCGGGCGGCGTCGTCGGACAGCGGAAAGCCGCGCGTGACGGACGACGGGAATTCGCCCGCGTGCTGCAGGATCGTCGCGTGGCCGTGCACTTCGCGCGCGGCCTCGATCAGCAGGTCGGACAGCGCCGGGTGCAGCGAGTCGCGCGCGACGAGTTCGATCGTCGGCGCGACCGTGTGGATGTCGGCCGGCGGCAGGTTGCGGCCGAGATCGTAGACGCCCATCGGCAGCGTGATTGCGGTCAGATACGGAAAGCGCCGCGCGTACGCCTCGGCCTGCGTGAACGAATATACGTGCACGCCGGGCGCGCGGAACAGCTTTGCCATCACCGGGATCTGCGTCGAGTCGCCGGACAGGAACGCGGCGTCGATCTTGCCGTCGAGCAGCGCGGTCGCGGCGTCCTCGCCGGCGGTCGGCAGCAACTCGGTCGGGCCGCCCGGCACGATGCCGTTCATCTTCAGCAGCGCGAGGCTCAGTTCGCGCGCGCCGCTGCCTTCGGCGCCGAGCGCGAGCCGCTTGCCCTTGAAATCGGACAGGCGCGCGACGACCGGGCCGCGGTACATGATCGCGAGCGGCACGTAGCCGATGCTGCCGAGCGACACCAGATGCTCGTCGCGCTCCTTCGGGCCGATGCCGCTCTGCACGAAGCCGACGTCGACCGGCGCGTTCGGGTTCGACAGCCGCGCGAGGTTCTGCGCGGAACCTTCGGACGATTGAACGTCGAGCGTGACGCCGTTTTTCGCGAGGATCGTCTTGTATTTCTGCGCGGCGTTCCAGTACGTGCTGCCGGGCGGCCCGGCCGAGATCACGAGCGTGGACGGCGGCGCCGGCTGGATCAGCTTGACCGCGAGCCAGACGGCCGCGCCGGCGAGCAGCACGGTCGGGCCGATCGACAGCGCGAGGTCGCGCCACGACACGGCGACGAAGCGGGCGAGGATGCGGCGCGGCGGGCGGGGACGGGCAGGCTTCATGGGATCGGCGGATGACGCTGGCGTGACGCATCGGTGACGGTCGTCGCGGGACGATGCGGATTCTCGCGGCGATGGTACCCGGTTTCCCTGCGCCTGCGCGAGTCGGGGCGGTATTGCACCGCGGCACCGCGACGGCGGCGGGCATCCCGGCGTCAAAAGCTTTGCGCTTCGGCGGGCGCTGGATTACATTGTGCGACGCAGCCGCGCCCGATTCGCGCGCGACCCGGCACGTCATGAGGCCGGGCGCGTCCGGCCGGCGGCTGCCCGGCCCGACCGGCCCGCTTTTGCGTGCGCCGGCCGCCGGCCCGTGACGCCTCTCTCGTATCGCCGTGGAAAACACCGGCTGTCCCGCCCGTTCGCGCGCGGGCCGGCTGTTTTTGGGGGTATCCGGCCGTACTGTGCACGGCCGTTCCGGAGTGATAAGGAGATAGCATGAAGTCGATCGTGTTGAGAGCGTTGGGCGTCGCCGCCGTGGCGGCCTGTCTGTCGGGCAGCGTATATGCGCAGTCGAGCGACGCAGCGGCAACGGAAGCGCCGGCGGCCGCGACGAGCGCGCCGAAAGCCGCCGCGAAAACCGCGAAGAAGGCGAACCGCAAGCTCGGCTATGCGGTGCGCAAGGCCATTACGAAGGCAGGCGGCATCGACGTGGCGAACCTCGTCGTGCGCTCGAAGGGCGGCGCGATCACGCTGGAGGGCACGGTGCCCGACCAGGCTCAGATCGACAAGGCGGAAGAGGCGGCGAAGGGCGTGAGCGGTGTGACGTCGGTCACGAACAAGCTGACGGTTCAGCAGCAGTAACGCCGGGCGGCGGCGCGCGAGCGCCGCGCGCGCCCGTTTCAGGCGGGCCCCGGCATGCCGGGGCCCGTTTGCGCTTCAGGGGGCCGACAGCCGCGCGCGGCGCGGCGACGGACCGATAACGATATCGAGGGGGCGGCGATGACGAAGTTCGGGTGGGGCAAGCGGGTGGTGTGGGGGGCGGCGCTGGCCGCGGTCGCGATGCTCGGCGCCTGCAACGGCGACGAGTCGGCCGAGCGCAACCGGTTGCCCGGCTTCGTGTCCGGCAGCGTGCGCACGACGGCCTACGACGGCGCGAGCGACGACCTGCTGACGGCCGGCCTCGGCAAGACGGGCCTCGCGGCGGCGACCGCGCCGGGCTTCGCGAACCCGTCGCGGCCGACGAGCGCCGAATTGCGCCGCCTCGCGATCTGGTCGAACTACCGCGCGCTCGTCGACATGAGCGCGAACGGCGGCTACGGCCGCTTCTGGGGGCCGAACGTCGACCTCGACGGCAACGACACGCTCGGTGAAGGCAAGATCCCCGGCACCGAATATCTCGCGTATGCCGACGACGGCAGCGGCGCCAAGAACGTGACGCTGCTCGTGCAGGTGCCTGCCAGCTTCAATCCCGCGCAGCCCTGCATCGTCACCGCGACGTCGTCCGGCTCGCGCGGCGTGTACGGCGCGATTTCCGCGGCCGGCGAATGGGCGCTCAAGCGCGGCTGCGCGGTCGCCTACAACGACAAGGGCGGCGGCAACGGCGCGCACGAACTCGGTTCCGACGCCGTCACGCTGATCGACGGCACGCTCGCCGACGCGGTGCTGGCCGGCACCGCGAGCCTGTTCACCGCGAACGTGACGAGCGGCGATCTCGCCGCGTTCAACGGCCGCTTCCCGAACCGCTATGCGTTCAAGCACGCGCATTCGCAACAGAATCCGGAACAGGACTGGGGGCGCGTGACGCTGCAGGCGGTCGAATTCGCATACTGGGCGCTCAACGAGCAGTTCGGCCCGCTGATCGACGGCACGCATCACGCCGTGCGCTATCGCGCGGGCGACATCACGACGATCGCCGCGTCGGTCAGCAACGGCGGCGGCGCGTCGCTCGCGGCGGCCGAGCAGGACAGCCGCGGCTGGATTACCGCGGTCGTGGTCGGCGAGCCGCAAATCAACGTGCGGATGGCGCCGAATGCGGTCGTCCGGACGGGCGGCCAGCCGGCGCCGTCGTTCGGCCGGCCGCTGGCCGATTACGCGACGCTCGCGAACCTGCTGGAACCGTGCGCGGCCGCGTCGGCGTCGCTCGCCGGCGCGCCGTACCTGAGCGCGCTGCCGTCCGCGACCACGCAGTCGATCCGCACGCAGCGCTGCGCAACGCTCGCCGCGGCCGGGCTGGTGGCGGGCGCCGACACGCAGAGCCAGGCGGCCGACGCGCTCGCGCAGCTCCATGCGGCCGGCTATCTGGCCGATTCCGACCTGTTGCAGGCGGCGATGTGGGATTCGCAGGCGATTCCCGCGATCGCGGTCACCTATGCGAACGCGTACACGCGCTCGCGCGTCACCGACAACCTGTGCAACTTCAGCTTCGCGACGACGAACGCGGCGACGGGCGCGGTCGCGGCGCCCGCCGCGTCGCCGATGCCGGCCGTGTTCGGCATCGGCAACGGCGTGCCGCCGACGGCCGGCATCAATCTCGTGTTCAACAACGGCGCGGGCGTCGACCACCGGCTCGCGACGCCCGATGCGAGCTTCGCGGGCGCGCTGTGCCTGCGCCAGCTGTGGACGAACGGGATGCTCGGGATGCCCGCGAACGTCGACGCGGTGCGCGTGAACGCGAACCTGCACGGCAAGCCGGCGATCATCGTGCAAGGCCGCAGCGACGCGCTCGTGCCCGTGAACCACGCGTCGCGCGCGTACGTCGCGCAGAACGGCATCAGCGAAGCCGGGCGCAGCCAGCTGGTGTTCTACGAAGTGACGAACGGCCAGCACTTCGACGCGTTCCTGTCGGTGCCGGGCTTCGACACGCGCTTCGTGCCGGTTCACTACTACAACGTGCAGGCGCTGAACCTGATGTGGAAGCGCCTGAAGAACGGCGCGCCGCTGCCGCCGTCGCAGGTGATCCGCACGGTGCCGCGCGGCGGCACGCCGGGCGCCGCGCCCGCGCTGACGAGCGCGAACCTGCCGCCGATCTCGGCCGCGCCGGGCGCGAACGCGATTTCCGTCGGCGTCGGCACGATCGACGTGCCGCTCTGACGGCGCCCGTCACGCGCCTCCAGCAAGCCGGACAGCCGTCCGGCTTTTTTTATGGGCGTTTCTGGAATCGGTCCCGGACTGCCTTTTATCGGAATGGCGAGCGCTGTAACAAATTCTTACTTTACGGCGATAAATCCGGAACCTATTATGCGCCGGTATTTTCACTTAATTTAATAAATCGGATTGCGAGCATATTCCTTTCCATTTAGTTAATCGATCCTTTCGATTTTATTCAATCGGCTCGAGTCGCGATTGGTCGCGGTTTCGCGATTAATCGGTATCTCGCCGATGGGGATCGTTTGTCTGGTCGAAGTGAAGACGCTTTGCTGAGCGGGCTTTGCGAGGCGTCCTTTTGTCCGTCGCTTTCGTTATGCGTGCGAATCCGCGGAATGAATCCGTATTGCGGTGAATCATCGAATTATCGTTGCCAATGGAGTTTATGCCATTGTGCGGTTGCAAAAAAAGGTGGGGTAAATCGTGCCGATCGGTATTCGCCGATCCGGTAAAAAACTCGGAGTGCGTCGCATAACGAATGCATTCCCGGTGCGGAGCGCCGGCGCAAATGATCCCTTGCGACCGGCGGTATTTATCGTTCTGTTCGAGAGGCAATAATGACGACACGCAAGTCCTTGAAAGACGGTTTCGCGCTATTCGGAACGACCTTGAGCGTACCGCTCGCCGCCGCGGCGGCCGCGGCGCTGCTCGTCACGGGGTGCGGCGGCGACGATGGGCCGAGCCCGGCTGCGTCGGCCGCCACCGCGGCCGCGACGTCCAGCGGCGGCACGTCGGCCACCACCGACGCAACGGCCGCCACCGCGGCCGACCAGCCGTACGTCGACACCGACGTGTACGGCACCGGGCCGAACGATGCGGTCACGGATTCGACGGAAGGCGCGGCGGTCGTGCACCGCCAGGTCGCGATCGGCGGCAAGACGATCCAGTACACGGCCACCACCGGCCATCTGACGACGATCGATCCGGTCACGTCGGCGCCGAACGCGAAGATGTTCTACGTCGCGTACACGCAGGACAATCCCGACCCGTCGAAGCCGCGCCCGGTCACGTTCTTCTACAACGGCGGCCCGGGCTCGTCGTCGGTCTACCTGCTGCTCGGCTCGTACGGGCCGAAGCGCCTGCAGTCGTCGTTCCCGAACTTCACGCCGCCCGCGCCGTACAAGCTGCTCGACAATCCGGACAGCCTGCTCGACCGCACCGACCTCGTGTTCATCAACCCGGTCGGCACCGGCTACTCGACGGCGATCGCGCCGGCGAAGAACAAGGACTTCTGGGGCACCGACCAGGATGCGCGCTCGATCGACCGCTTCATCCAGCGCTACCTGACCAAGTACTCGCGCTGGAATTCGCCGAAGTTCCTGTACGGCGAGTCGTACGGCACCGCGCGCAGCGCGGTCGTGTCGTGGGTGCTGCACGAGGACGGCATCGATCTGAACGGGATCACGCTGCAGTCGTCGATCCTCGACTATGCGAACGCGCTGTCCGCGCCGGGCACGTTCCCGACGCTCGCGGCCGATGCGTTCTACTGGAAGAAGACGACGCTCAACCCGACGCCGACCGATCTCGACGCGTACATGGTGCAGGCCCGCCACTACGCGGACAACACGCTCGCACCGCTTGCGCAGAAGCCGAATCCGCAGGACGGCGGCTTCGTGAACGTGCGGCTGAACCTGAAGCTGCAGACCGCTCAGCAGATGGGCGCGTACATCGGCACGGACCCGACGTCGCTGATCCAGACCTTCGGCAACCCGGCCGCGCTCGGCAACGTGCCGTCGTCGGACGACAACCCGCCGTACACGTTCTTCCTGACGCTCGTGCCGGGCACGCAGATCGGCCAGTACGACGGTCGCGCGAACTTCACGGGCAAGGGCATCGCGCCGTACATCCTGCCGAACTCGGGCAGCAACGATCCGTCGATCACGAACGTCGGCGGCGCGTACACGGTGCTGTGGAACAGCTACATCAACACCGATCTCAAGTACACGTCGACGTCGTCGTTCGTGGACCTGAACGACCAGGTCTTCAACAACTGGGACTTCAGCCACACGGACCCGACCGGCGCGAACAAGGGGGGCGGCAACACGCTGTACACGGCCGGCGACCTGGCGTCGACGATGAGCGTGAACCCGGACCTGAAGGTGCTGTCGGCGAACGGCTATTTCGACGCCGTCACGCCGTTCCACCAGACGGAGCTGACGCTCGCGCAGATGCCGCTCGATCCGACGCTCAAGGCGCAGAACCTGACGATCAAGAACTACCCGTCGGGCCACATGATCTATCTGAACGACGCGTCGCGGACCGCGCTGAAGGGTGATCTCGCCAACTTCTACGACGGCATCCTCGCGAACCGTACTGCGCTGCAACGCGTGCTGAAGCTGCAGGCGCGCACGCAGCAGATGAAGCAGCAGAAACTGCAGCAGCAGGGGCAGTAAGTGTTGCGGGCGGCGGGCGCCGCCCGCCGCGGCGGAAAAGTGCACGCGCGCGTGCGTCCCGATGTGGCGGGTCGTGTGCGTTGATGGTGTGGCTGTCGTTCCACAAGATGCCCCCGAGAGTCGTGGACTCCGGGGGCATCTTTTTGTGTCGGAGGGGGTATCGCCCCGGAAGTCGAAGGTGATGGCTTCCTTAATCCTCAAAACAGGGATGAAAAGCCCTCTATTGAGGATCGGCATGCGCCGACGGTGGCGTCTGTCACCAGACGCGAGGCCCGCTTACGCCAGCACGAGCCGCACGCCCACCGCCACCAGGGTCGACGCGAGCAGGTTGCGCAGCAGCCGCTCGGGCGCGCGCGCCGACAGCAGGCTGCCGATCACGATGCCGGGCAGCGAACCGAGCAGCAGCGACAGCAGCATCGACCAGTCGACGGAGCCGAGCAGCCAGTGGCCCATGCCCGCGACCAGCGTGAGCGGCACCGCATGCGCGATGTCGGAACCGACGATGCGGGTCGTCGCCAGCAGCGGATACAGCAGCAGGAGCACGGTCACGCCGATCGCGCCGGCGCCGACCGACGTCATCGACACGAGCACGCCCAGCACGGCGCCCGTCAGCACGGTCGACCACAGCGTGCGCGCGGGGCTCGGCGCGAGCGGGTTGCGCGCGGCGAATGCCGTGAGTTGAGGGCGAAAGATCAGCGCGAGCGACGTGAGCAGCAGCGCGACCCCGAGCACGAGCTGGATCATCCGCGCGGTGCCCGGCGTGTTCATCCCGTGCGTGTGCAGCCACCACAGCGTGAGCGCCGCGGCCGGTACGCTGCCCACCGCGAGCCGGCCCGTGATGCGCCAGTCGACCGAGCCCTTCAGGCCGTGGACGAGCGTGCCGGTGGCCTTGGTCGCGGCCGCGTACAGCAGGTCCGTGCCCACGGCCGTCGCCGGGTGGACGCCGAACAGCAGCACGAGGATCGGCGTCATCAACGAACCGCCGCCGACGCCCGTCAGGCCGACGAGAATGCCGACGAACAGGCCGGACAGCGAGTACAGCAGATCGATATGGGGAAGCGACATCGGAGGCAGGCGGTTAGGTGGCGTTCGGCGGCGGCGCGCGGCCGCGGCGCTGCGCGCGCGTCAAAGTCCGCCATTGTCGCAAAAGTGGCGCGTCAATGTACGACTGCGTTAAAAATCGGCCGGGAAGGTCTGCACCGCAGGCGGCCGGCGGGACGTAAAACGGGCGTTTGAATGGGGCGCGACCGACGATGACGACCGGTCTGAAAGCGATGACGAACCGGGGCCGGCGCCGTGTATCCGGGCGCGCATAAAAAGGGCGCGACAGTGCGCGCCCCGACTCGATGCCGGTTCCGGGCCGCCCATCGACGGTCAGTGCATCGCGGGCCCGGCACCTTCGACCGCGCGTGGCGGCCGGATGCGCAGCGCGAAACCGGTCAGCGCGGCCACGGCCGCAAACGCCGCGCCGAACGCGAAGGCCGCGTGGTAGCCGCCGTTCAGTGCGTCGAGCGGCGCCGCTTGCGCTGCCGCGAGCGCATCGGTGCGTGCGCCGGCGAGACTCGCGAGGACCGCGAGCCCGAGCGCGCCGCCCATCATGAACGCGGTGTTGACGATCCCCGACGCGAGCCCGGAATCGGCCGGATCGACGTCGTTCATCGCGGCGAGCAGCACCGGATTGAACGCGACGCCTGCACCAATGCCCAGCAGCGTCATGCCGGGCAGCACGTGCCACACGAAACCGCCGTCGACCGGCGCGCGCGAGAACAGCGCAAGGCCGCACGCCGCGATCAGCAGGCCGGCGGCGATCGGGCCGCGGATCCCGAAGCGCATCACGATCCGCGCCGACAGCCCGAGCGAGAACGCCGCCATGATCAGGTTCGCCGGCAGGAACGCGAGGCCGACCTGCAGCGGCCCGTAGCCGAGCACGCGCTGCATGTACAGCGCGGACAGGAAGAACCACGCGAACATCGCGGCCGCCCACAGCACGGCGATCGCGTTTGCGAGCGCGACGTTGCGCGCGGCGAACAGCGTAAGCGGCATCAGCGGGTGCGCGGCGCGCGACTCGATCGCGATGAACAGCGCGAGCAGCACGACGGCCGCGCCGATCAACGCGACGGTCTGCGTCGACAGCCAGCCGGCCTCGTTGCCGCCGACGATTCCGTAGACGGCCAGCATCAGCGATGCCGTCACCGTGATCGCGCCCGCCACGTCGAGCCGCGCGGTGCCGGCCGCCGTACGCGTGCGCGGCAGCAGCGCGGCGCACATCGCGTAGACCGCGACGCCGATCGGCAGGTTGACGAGGAAGATCCAGTGCCACGACAGCGAGCTCGTCAGCAGCCCGCCGAGCAGCACGCCGATGCTGCCGCCGCCCGCGCACACGAAGCCGTAGACGCCCATCGCGCGAGCGCGTTCGCCGGGCTCGGTGAACAGGTTCATGATCAGCGACAGCGAGACGGCCGACACGACCGCGCCGCCGAGCCCCTGCACCGCGCGCGCGGCGATCAGCATCGCCTGCGATTGCGCGAGCCCGCAGGCGAGCGACGCGAGCGTGAACACGACGAGGCCCGCGAGAAACATGCGCCGCTGGCCGTACAGGTCGCCGAGCCGGCCGCCGAGCAGCAGGCAGCCGCCGAATGTCAGGAGGTAGGCATTGACGACCCACACGAGGGCCGTTTCGGTGAAGTGGAGATCGGTGCTGATCGACGGCAGCGCAACGTTCACGATCGTGCTGTCGAGCACGATCATCAGCACGCCGAGGCAGAGCACGATCAGCGCGTACCAGCGCTTCTCGCCGTGAATCCCGTGGGTCATGGGCTCGCAGCCTTCTATTCGTTATATGGAAGGATGCATTGTAGATGCCACCGGCGCGGGTTTCCTGTCGGTTTGTGGCAGGAGCGTCGCGTAGCGGCGGGTGTGGCCCGGCGCGCGTGAAGCGGGATGTTGCGTTACGCGCGCGCCGGCAGTTCGCAGCCGTCCGGGCCGCAGGCGGCCGCGTCGTCGCCGTCGAGTTCGACGACGCCGTCGCGCCACGCGTGGTCGAGCGCTTGCGCGAACGCGTCGGCCGGCTGCGCGCCCGATACGGCGTAGCGGCCGCCGAACACGAACAGCGGCACGCCGCGCCCGCCGATCTGCGCGGCGCGCGCGATGTCGGCCTCGACTTCGTCGCGGTACGCGTCGCTGTGCAGCACCGCTTCGACGGCCGAGCGCTCGAGCCCGGCTTCGACCGCGAATTCGGTCAGCGCGGCATGATCGAACAGCGAGCCGTGCTCGCAGAAATACGCGCGATACAGGCGCTCGGTCAGCGCATGCGCGCGGCCCGACGCGTGCGCGAGCTTCACGAGCCGGTGGCCGTCGAGCGTGTCGCCGACGAGCGTGCCGGGCAGGTCGTAGCGCAGCCCGACGCTCGCGGCCGCCTCGGTTACCTGGCGCAGCATCTGGTCGACCTGCGCGGGCGCCATCCGGTATTTGCCTGCGAGCATCGCCTCGACCGGCTCGACGGGGTGGCCCGGCATCAGCCGGTACGCGCGCAGCGCGACGTCGACGCGGTCGGCGTGCGCGAACGCGGCCAGCGCCTCGTCGAAACGGCGCTTGCCGATCCAGCACCATGGGCAGATCAGGTCGGACCAGATTTCGACGGTCAGGGTCGGGCGGGCGGTCGGGGCGGGAGCGGTCGTCATGGCGGTTGGAGCGGTC
Source organism: Burkholderia sp. BCC0398 (assembly GCF_902833245.1). Taxonomy (NCBI): domain Bacteria; kingdom Pseudomonadati; phylum Pseudomonadota; class Betaproteobacteria; order Burkholderiales; family Burkholderiaceae; genus Burkholderia; species Burkholderia sp. BCC0398. Next base: position 79,987 of record NZ_CADFEM010000002.1, on the reverse strand, counting down.
AAAAATGTAACTGTGACTATATCACTTTATGCTCCCGGGCTCCGTGGTCCGTAGGCCCGTGCGGCATGCAGCCGCGCCCGCGTATCGCGAAGCTTCGACGCGGAAACGGTCGTCCGATGCCGATGGCCGGGTCCGATCGTCATTGCGGCCGCCGCTGCGCGCTCAGGCGTCGCCCGTTTCCTTCAGATGCTTCAGATGCTTGTAGACCGTCGCGCGCCCCATCCCGAGCACGTTCGCGACGTAGTTCGCCGCGCTCTTGCCGCGAAACGCGCCTTCCGCGTACAGCGCCTCGACGAGTTCGCGCCGGTGCTCGCGCGTGAGCCCGTTCAGCCCGACCTGCCGCTCGCGCAGCCAGCCGTGCAGGAACGTATTGATGCGCTCCTGCCAGTCGTCGCGGAACAGCTCGTCGGGCTGCGCGACGACGCCCGCGCCCTTGATGAACAGGTCGAGCGTCGCGCGCACCTCGTCGAACACCGCGATGTTGAAGTTGATGCACATCATCCCGGCCGGGCGGCCTTCGTCGTCGAACAGCACGTTGCTCACGCAGCGCATCCGCCGGCCGTCCCAGTTCAGCTTCTCGTACGGGCCGATCACGCGCTCGCGCGCCGAATGATCGATTTCCTCGAGCGCGGAATCGTCGCCGACCTCGCGCTTCGACAGGTTGTTCGCCAGATACAGCACCGTCTGGTCGTGCAGGTCGTGGATCACGACTTCCGCGTACGGGAAGAACAGCGCGGCGATACCGTCGGCGATCGGCGCATAGCGGGTGAGCAGCAGGTCTTTGACGGGAGATTTCTTCTTGCGCATCGGTATCGCGATCTCGGGTGGGCGGGAGCCGGGCAGCGTGTCGGGCCGGCGGGCCGGCGCACCGTCGGCCGGCATGCCCGTGCGCCCGCGCGCGGCCGCCGCGGCGGTTGCGCCATTGTATCGGCCCCGCGCGCGCGGGGCGCTCATCCGCGCGTCAGATGCGTGTACAGCGCGTGCGCGATCGCGATGTCCTCGAGCCCGAGGCCGATCGAGCGGAAGAATGCGTGACGCGTGCGCGACGGCGCCGCGCAGGTGCCGGCGACGAGCGCGGGCAGGTCGCCGGCGATCCGGCCGGCATCCCAGCCGTGCTCGGCCGCCGCGATCTGCATCTCGCCGGCGCTCGCGGGCGTCGTGTGCCGGTAGTCGCAGTAGACGTCCATGTCCGGCAGCCACGCGGGCGGGATTTCGTGTGCGCGCGCGACGTTCGTGCTGATCGACGTGACGAGCGCGGCGCGCGTGAGCATCCCGTCGCCGAGCACGGGCGTGCCCGACGACGTGCACAGCATCACCACGTCCGCGTCGCGTACGCACGCCTCGACGCTCGCCGCCGCGCGTGCGCGCGGGTCGAGCGCGGCGAGGCTCGCCTGCAGTGCCGTATCGCCGGCCAGCGCGGGCGAGTACACGCGGATCGTGTCCCAGTCGCGCAGCGCCGCCGTGTGCCGCAGGTGCGCGAGGCCGACCGCGCCCGCGCCGACGATCGCCAGATGACGCGCGTTGCGCGGCGCGAGGCAGTCGACCGCGAGCGCCGTCGTGCCGGCCGTGCGTTCGACGGTCAGCAGCCCGGCGTCGCACCACATCAGCGGCTGGCCGGTTTGCATCGACATCAATGCGGTCCATGCGGTGACGATGGGTTTGCCGTCTGTCACGACATACGGCGACAGCTTCGCGCCGAATACCTGCTGGTCGGCGAGCGCGCCGAGATACGTGATGAAGTCGCCGGCCTGGTCGGGAAACGGCGTGAGCGTCTGCGGCGGCTGCACCGCGCGCGCCGCGGCGAGCGACGCGAACATGCGGCGCAGCGTGCCGAGCACGTCGAGCGACGGCAGCGCCGCGCGCACCGCGGCTTCGTCGACGGTCAGCGGCAGGCTGGGGCGGGGTTGCGTCATCGGGACATCTCCGGTGCGGGCTGGACAGAAAGTCTCGAAAGACGGTATCCGGCGGGGTTCGTTGTGGACTAAAAGTCTAATATAGACAAACGAAATCGGGATAATTTTTCTTTTCGAGACGTCGTGGCGGTGCTGGGGATCATGAAAAATGCCACAGAATCAACGATGTTTTGGCTCGGGCGACGAAATTTCGGCGTCGAGCAACGCGGCGAACTCCTCGTATCCCCTATAGTCTATAGTAGACTTTGAGTCTATATTTCGCATGCAGAGCCCGACACGTCGCCATGCGGCGGCCGCCTGCGCCGAATCCCGACCCGGCGTCCGACCGAGGGCGTCGTGCGACCGATCTTCATCGCCTCACTCCAGAACAGAAGGACCGTCATGAACTGGAAACTTTCCCTCTGCGCCGCTGCGGCGCTCGCGTGCGCGGCCGTCACGGCCCATGCGGAACAGACCACGTTGCGCTTCGGGATCGAAGCCGCCTATCCGCCGTTCGAGAGCAAGACGCCGGCCGGTCAGCTGCAGGGTTTCGACGTCGACGTCGGCAATGCGGTATGCGCGAAGCTGAACATGAAGTGCGTGTGGGTCGAGAACGCGTTCGACGGGCTGATCCCGGCACTGCAGGCGCGCAAGTTCGACGCGATCAACTCGGCGATGAACATCACCGCGAAGCGCAAGCAAAGCATCGACTTCACGCCGGCGATCTACGTGGTGCCGATCGTGATGGTCGCGAAGCACGGCTCGCCGCTGAAGCCCGACGTCGCGAGCCTGCGCGGCAAGCACGTCGGCGTGCTGCAGGGCTCGTCGCAGGAGGATTTCCTGAAGGCGCACTGGGCCAATGCGGGCGTGGACGTCGTGTCGTACCCGGATCAGGACCAGATCTACGCCGATCTCGTCGCGGGTCGTCTCGACGCGGCCGTGCAGGAAGCGCAGACCGCGCAGGACGGCTTCCTCGACAAGCCGGCCGGCCGCGACTACCGGATCGTCGGCGAGCCGCTGAAGGATCCGGCGACGCTCGGCGAAGGCACCGGCTTCGGGATGCGCAAGAACGACAAGGCGCTGCAGGCGAAGATCGTCGGTGCGCTCGATGCGCTGAAGAAGGACGGCACGCTGAGCGCGCTGTCGCAGAAGTACTTCAAGCGCGACATCATCGCGAAGTAAGCGCCGCCGCGTGCCGCCCGCCGGGCCGGCGCACGGCGCATCCCATCTCGACGCAGTGCGGGGGACCATGGATTTCGACGTCATCGTTCTGGGGGCCGGCATCGTCGGCGTGTCGTCGGCGCTGCATCTGCAGGATCGCGGGCTGCGCGTCGCGCTCGTCGACCGGCGCGCGCCCGGCGAGGAAACCAGCCACGGCAATGCGGGGCTGATCGAGCGCTCGTCGGTCGTGCCGTATGCGTTTCCGCGCCGGCTCGGCACGCTGCTGCGCTACGCGCGCAACCGTTCGGTCGATCTCTATTGGGATTACCGCGCGCTACCTGCGTATGCGGGCTGGCTCGCGCGCTTCTGGCGCGAATCGTCGCCGCAGCGGCTCGCGGCCGCCGCGCGCGACCTGCTGCCGCTCGTCGCGGCGAGCGTCGTCGAGCACGATGCGCTGCTCGCACGCACCGACGCGCAGCCGCTCGTGCACGACGGCGGATGGATCGAGGCGTTCCGTTCACCGGGGCTGTTCGACGCGGAAGCGCGCGCGCAGCAGCAGGTCGCCGCCGCGCACGGGTTGCGGATGACCGTGCTCGACGCGCATGCGCTGCGCGCGCGCGAGCCCGGTATCGGCGACGCCTTCTGCGGCGCCTTCCACTGGCAGGATCCGAAGACCGTGTCGAGCCCGGGCGGGCTGACCAAGGCCTATGCGCGGCTGTTCGAGCGCGACGGCGGCTCGTTCGTGCACGGCGACGCGACGACGCTCGTGCAGGTCGATGACGGCTGGCAGGTCCGATCCGAACACGGGCCGATCTCGGCGCGCTCGGCCGTGGTCGCGCTCGGGCCGTGGTCCGATCAGGTGTTCGCGCCGCTCGGCTACCGGATTCCGCTGCGCGCGAAGCGCGGCTATCACATGCATTACCGGCCGACGCGCACGCCGCTGAACGTGCCCGTGTGCGATACCGAGGCCGGTTTCGTCGTCGCGCCGATGGAGGGCGGCCGCCTGCGGCTGACGACGGGCGTCGAGATCGCGCCGCGTGGTGCGCCGCCGACCGGCGTGCAACTCGCGCGCGCCGAACCGCTGGCGCGCGACGCGTTCGGCATCGGCGAGCGGCTCGATCCGGAACCGTGGCTCGGGATGCGGCCGTGCACGCCCGACATGCGTCCGGTGATCGGGCCCGCGCCGCGCCATCGCCATTTGTGGTTCGCGTTCGGCCACTGCCATCACGGGCTCACGCTTGGGCCCGCGACCGGCCGCCTGCTCGCCGAAATGATGACGGGCGCGCCGACCTATATCGATCCGCATCCGTATCGGCCCGCACGCTTCAGTTGAACCGGCCGCGCGCAGTTGCGGCGTCGGTCGCCGGCACGCGCCGATGGCAATGCGCGTATTTCACGGTTTTTCGTTCTGCTGCCCGGGTGGTCGAAATCCGCGCCGTCGAAAATGATCTGCCAATCGACAAGAAGGACATTCAGGCTTCCCGCGTGCTTTCGTCGCATGAATGATCGCCACCACTCGTCGCGCCGCCGCATGGAATAACCGGCCGCCGCCGTCCGTTTACATACCGAGTTCCGGCACAGCCGGCCGGCGGGATAATGATCGCGACGCAGCCGATCGTCCCGTTCGGCGGCACCGTGTCGCGACACGACGCCAAGGAGAACGGGAATGAAACGGATGCTCTTCGCTGCCGCGCTGACGGTGGCGATCGTGCGGCCGGCGGCCGCGGAACCGCCCCAGGTCGGCGACGGGAAACTGGTCGACGAAGCGCACATGACGCTGTACGTGTTCGATCGCGATGCGCCGGGCAAGAGCATGTGCGACGGCACATGCGCAGCGAACTGGCCGCCCGCGCTCGCCGACGCGTACGACAGGGCGTCGGGTGCGCTGAGCCTCGTCGCCCGCGACGACGGCAAAAAGCAATGGGCATACCGCGGCCGCCCGCTGTATCGCTGGAAGATGGACCGCAAGGCCGGCGACGCGGGCGGCGATGGAATCGGCGGCATGTGGCACGTCGCGCGGCCGTGACCGTGACCGCGCGGCGACGCGCGAGGCGCCCCGATGAGCTATGAATCGGACCTGCTGGTATGGCTTCCGCATCTCACGCGCTATGCGCGTGCGCTGACGGGCGAGCGCGCATGGGCCGACGATCTCGTGCAGGACACGCTCGAGCGTGCGCTGAACCGGCCGCCGCGCGACGGCGGCAACCTGCGCGCATGGTTACTGACGCTGCTGCGGCACCGCTTCATCGACCAGTTGCGCGCGCGGCACGAGATCGCGGTCGACGACGCGACGGCGCCGTGGCAGACGATGGCCGCGCCGGTCGGCGAGGTCGGCGGGCTGGAGTTGCGCGACGTGCAGCGTGCGCTGTACCGGCTGCCGGTCGAACAGCGCGAGGTGCTGCTGCTGGTCGCGCTGGAGGAGTTGAGCTATCGCGATGCCGCGCAGGTGCTCGGCGTGCCGGTGGGCACGGTGATGTCGCGGCTCGCGCGGGCGCGCGCGCAGATGCGCGCGTTGCTGTCGGACGCGCCGTCGACGCACGGCACGGCCACGTTACGGGTGATCGGGAAGCCATGATGGACGATCCGCGCAAGCCTTCGAACGAGCAGGGAGACGATGCGTCGGCGCAACTGCTGTCCGCGCTGCTGGACGGCGAACTGTCCGGGCACGAGCGGCGCGAGGTGCTCGCGCGCCTGCAGGCCGATCCGCAGGAAGCCGAACGATTCGCGCATTACCGCGCGCAGCGCGATGCGCTGAAGGCGCTGTTCCCGTTGCCGGGCGCGGCGCCCGCGTTGTTCGTGCAGCGCCGCGCGCCGCGCTGGCGCGCGGTCGCGCATGCGTTCGCGGGGCTGGCGGCCGGGCTGCTGATCGGTGTCGCGCTGCATGCGGGCTGGGCGGCATTCGGCCGCGAACCGGCGTTCGCCGCGCGCGCCGATGTCGCCTACGCGGTGTACGCGGCCGACCGCGAGCATCCGGTGGAAGTCGGCGCGAACGATCCCGAGCGTCTCGCCGCGTGGTTGTCGGCGCGCGTCGGCCGGCCGGTGCGCGCGCCGTCGCTCGACGAATACGGTTACGCGCTGCTGGGCGGCCGGTTGCTGCCCGGCGACGCGGGGCCGGCCGCGCAGCTCATGTACCAGCGCGCAGACGGTGCGCGCGTGACGCTGTACATGACCGCATACGATGCGCGGCGTCTCGCGCCGCACGCGCTGTCGGCGAACGGCCGCTACACGTATTTCTGGTCGGATCGCGGCATGGGTTATGCGCTGTCCGGCCGTGGCGACGAACGGCGTCTGCGCGAGCTCGCGATCGACGCATGCGGTGCGCTGGGCGGGCCGACCGACGCGTGGAAGGGCTGACGCGCGGCGCCCGCAGGGAGCAGGCGATGAAGATGGCGACGATGAAGGGGCTCGTACTGGCGGTGTTCGCCGCGGGCACGGTGCTTGCGCACGCGGATGCCGACACGCCCCTGCGCGTGCCGATCGACGCGGACGGCGTGCAGCGCGTGACGATCGTCGGCGGCAGCTATTTCTTCCGGCCGAATCACGTGATCGTCCGTGCGCACGCGCCGGTCGAACTGACCGTGTCGGCCGAGCCCGGCGTGGTGCCGCACAGCTTCGAGATCGACGCGCCGCAGGCCGGCATCGCGGTACGCACCGAGCTCGGCACGACGCCGAAGACGTTTCGTTTCACGCCGGTGCAGCCGGGGCGATTCGCCTACTATTGCACGCACCGGCTGCTGTTTTTCAGCAGCCATCGCGAGCGCGGGATGGAAGGCGTGCTCGAAGTCGAGGCGGCGCCGTGATCGCCGCGTTGCTGGCCGCGAGCCTGATAGGAGCGAGCATGACAGCCGATCCCGTGACCGTCGCGCAGGCGCATTTCGACCACGTCCGCTCGTACCGCGCGACGATCCGCTCGTCGGCGCGCGACGGCGAGCGCACCGAAATCCGCTACGCGTACCTGAAACCGGGCTTCGTCCGGATGGATTTCGTGTCGCCGCATCGCGGCGCGGTGCTCGCGTACGATCCCGGCGACGGCAAGGTCAGGCTGCGCCCGTTCGGCACGCATGCGCCGCCCGCGCTGACGCTGTCGCCGTCCAATCCGCTCGTGCGCGACCGCACCGGCCACCGGGTCGACCGCTCGGACGTCGGCGAACTGCTGCGCAACGTACATGCGCTGCAGCAGGGCGGTGCGACGGTGACCGAAGGCAAGGAGGCCGTCGGCGGCCGGACCGCGCAGCGCGTGCTGGTCACGGGCGCACCCGCGCACGCGATCGACGGCGTGCATCGCTACCGGTTGTGGCTCGACGCCGCGGACGGTTTTCCGCTGAAGGTCGTCAGCTATGCGGGCGACGACGACGTGCCGCTCGAAACCGTGACGCTCGACGACGTGGAGATCGACGTCGCGTTTCCCGAGCGTTTCTTCGCGCCCTGACGGCGCGCCGATCTGCGTTCCTGAACGCGCATGCCGGAGGCTGCATGGCGGAGTACCGGTTTTCGACGACCTGGCGGGTGGATGCGCCGCTCGCGGCGGTCTGGGACGCGATCTACCAGGTCGATCGCTGGCCCGACTGGTGGAAGGGCGCCGTGCGCACCGTCGAGCTCGAGCCTGGCGACGCGCGCGGCGTCGGCGCGTTGCACCGGTATACGTGGAAGGGAGCGCTGCCGTACCGGCTGACCTTCGACATGCGCGTGCGGCGCGTCGAGCGGCCGCATGCGCTCGAAGGCCATGCGAGCGGTGCGATCGAGGGCGACGGCTGCTGGTCGTTCGCCGCCGACGGCGCGCGCACCGTCGTGCGCTACGACTGGCACATCCGCACGCGCGGCTGGATGAACTGGCTGGAGCCGCTCGCGCGGCCGCTGTTCCGGTGGAACCACGACGTCGTGATGCGCGAAGGCGCGAAGGGGCTCGCGCGGCGGCTGGGCGCGACCGTCGAGACGGACGGCCGGACCTTCCGGCCGTTGTCCGGCGCGGACTGCGCCGACGCGTGAAATCGGCCCGGCGACGCCGGCGAGCGAGCACGGCGCGGCAGACGAAATCGGCGTCGCGCGGTTTTTTCGATGCGATGTCACCGGTCCCGGGAACTCCGGGCTTACCCGGTGTCCAAACGGGGCTGGATGGGATCAGCGGGCCGCATGGGCCCGCCTGTCGGGTCGGTTGCATTCGATATGGCATTGTTTTAAAAGGGGTTTTTGTTGTTTTCGTGGGTTTTTCCCGCCGCGTCGCCGCCCCGAAAATTCCTCCGGTTTCCCTTCTTGAATTTGTCAAAACCCGTCCATATAATTAGCACTCGCTGCACGAGAGTGCTAACAATTCTCTGCCGGGCGCCACGCCGGGCAGTTTCCCTAAGCGTTCTTCAATCTCAGTCAAGAGAGGAGTGAATATGAACCTTCGTCCTTTGCACGATCGCGTGATCGTCAAGCGCCTGGATCAGGAAACCAAGACCGCCTCGGGCATCGTGATCCCCGACGCCGCTGCTGAAAAGCCGGATCAGGGCGAAGTCCTGGCCATCGGCCCGGGCAAGCGCGACGACAAGGGCGCCCCGATCGCGCTCGACGTGAAGGTCGGCGATCGTGTCCTGTTCGGCAAGTACGCAGGTCAGACCGTGAAGGTCGACGGCCAGGAACTGCTGGTCATGCGCGAAGAAGACATCATGGCCGTGGTCAACGCCAAGTAAGCGTCCTCCGACGGTACATATTCCCAAGAATTCAAGGAGTTAGAAGATGGCAGCTAAAGACGTCGTATTCGGCGATTCCGCCCGTTCGAAGATGGTCGAAGGCGTGAACATTCTCGCCAACGCAGTCAAGGTCACGCTGGGTCCGAAGGGCCGCAACGTCGTGCTCGAGCGCAGCTTCGGCGGCCCGACGGTCACCAAGGACGGTGTGTCGGTCGCGAAGGAAATCGAGCTGAAGGACAAGCTCCAGAACATGGGCGCGCAAATGGTCAAGGAAGTCGCTTCCAAGACCAGCGACAACGCAGGCGACGGCACGACGACGGCAACCGTCCTCGCGCAATCGATCGTTCGCGAAGGCATGAAGTACGTCGCATCGGGCATGAACCCGATGGACCTGAAGCGCGGCATCGACAAGGCAGTCGCAGCGGCTGTCGAAGAGCTGAAGAAGATCAGCAAGCCGTGCACGACCAACAAGGAAATCGCGCAGGTCGGCTCGATCTCGGCGAACAGCGACTCGTCGATCGGCGATCGCATCGCTGAAGCGATGGACAAGGTCGGCAAGGAAGGCGTGATCACCGTCGAAGACGGCAAGTCGCTGGCCGACGAGCTCGACGTCGTCGAAGGCATGCAATTCGACCGCGGCTACCTGTCGCCGTACTTCATCAACAACCCGGACAAGCAAGTCGCCGTCCTCGACAACCCGTTCGTGCTGCTGCACGACAAGAAGGTGTCGAACATCCGTGATCTGCTGCCGGTGCTCGAGCAAGTCGCGAAGGCTGGCCGTCCGCTGCTGATCATCGCTGAAGACGTCGAAGGCGAGGCACTGGCCACGCTGGTCGTCAACAACATCCGCGGCATCCTGAAGACCGTTGCGGTCAAGGCGCCGGGCTTCGGCGATCGTCGCAAGGCAATGCTGGAAGACATCGCGATCCTGACCGGCGGTCAAGTCGTCGCGGAAGAAACCGGCCTGACGCTCGAGAAGGCAACGCTGGCAGAACTGGGCCAGGCGAAGCGCATCGAAGTGGGCAAGGAAAACACGACGATCATCGACGGCGCAGGCGAAGCCGTGAACATCGAAGCACGCGTGAAGCAAGTGCGCGCGCAAATCGAAGAAGCGACGTCGGACTACGACCGTGAAAAGCTGCAAGAGCGCGTGGCCAAGCTGGCAGGCGGCGTTGCGGTGATCAAGGTCGGTGCTGCGACCGAAGTCGAAATGAAGGAAAAGAAGGCACGTGTCGAAGACGCACTGCACGCGACGCGCGCAGCTGTGGAAGAAGGCATCGTTGCAGGTGGCGGCGTTGCGCTGATTCGCGCACGCACCGCGATCGCAGGCCTGACCGGCGCGAACGCCGACCAGAACGCCGGCATCAAGATCGTGCTGCGCGCAATGGAAGAGCCGCTGCGCCAGATCGTCACGAACGGCGGCGAAGAAGCCAGCGTCGTCGTGGCGGCGGTTGCTGCAGGCAAGGGCAACTACGGCTACAACGCAGCAACGGGCGAGTACGTCGACATGGTCGAAGCCGGCGTCGTCGACCCGACCAAGGTCACGCGCACCGCACTGCAGAACGCAGCTTCGGTTGCAGGCCTGCTGCTGACGACGGACGCAGCTGTCGCAGAACTGCCGAAGGAAGATGCACCGATGCCGGGCGGTATGCCGGGCGGCATGGGCGGCATGGGCATGGACATGTAATCGACTTCGGTCGATTGTCCGGAGCGCGCAGCGATGCGCGTTCCAGCCAAAAGAAAAGACCCGCAGCGATGCGGGTCTTTTTTTATATGTGCGCGTCGGCGCGATTGGAATCAGAAGCCCGGCAGATAGCACGAAGCGTCGTCGTCTTCATCGTGAAGGCCGTAGCTGCATGCGAACGGGTCGTGCCAGCCGTTATGGCGACCGTTGTAGAGATAGACCGTGTTGCCGTTCGATGCCCATGTCAGTGACGCGGTGCCGCTGGAGTAAACACGCCACCTTCCCGAACTGCCGTCCGGGAACGATACGGTGCCGCTCGAATGGCAGGGCGAGTAGTAATCGTGTGCCACGAACCTGCCGTCAATCGGCGCTGCTCTGGAAAAGAACCGTTCCAGCTGGGCGGCAGTCGGCGTGAAGTTCCCGCATGCGTCCCTTGTCAGCGGATCGTCCGGGTTCGACGTCTGGCCGGATTGCTCGATTGTCACGGCGCTCACCCCTCTGGCCTGGCAGAGGGTGATCGGCACGCACAATATAACCGCGCCAATGTATCTGGCTAGATCCATCGCATCACGCCCATCGTGCCGTGCTCGCTTCGGTGGCGTTCTTGCGCCCGACCTCGGGGTGCCGATACACCTCTGTCATCTCGACGTTCAGTGTCTCGGACAATTCGCGAACCAGCCATTTGAGAGAGGCATTTTGTTCGGCCGTGATGCTTTCATAGACCGGTTCCGCAGTTTTCTCGTCGGGGTAGTACATGCCGACAAGCTCGACTCCGATCGCGTCCGAGTTGGACGGGTAGCGATCAGGAAACGCTTTCCGAATTCATGGCGGTGGAATGCCGCCGGGCTGGCCCGGTACGCTTGCCTTGCCGCCCGGAGGTCCGCGGTGGAGCACTGAAGTGTGGTGATGCACCGTGACTGCAATTTACCGACGTGATTGGTGATTCTGTTCAAGGAGGCCGTCTGATAGATTGTGCCATCCTTGTCGATCAGGAAGTGCGCGCCGTTCGGTACGTGTGCAGTGTTGCGATAGCTATTGAACGTGCTCGAGGCGGTGGAGGCTCCGGTTTGATGGACGACGATTCCGTTCACATGTTCCATCGGCCCTCGTTCGATGGACGGATATATTTTTACGATCACGCGTTCGGCATCGACATGACCCTGCTTTGAAATGAAAAGCATGACTGCCTCCGATTCTCAGGTCGCTTTGCCGGTTTTAAGGTCGTATCCTGCCGCGATCGTTCCGCCACTTCCGCCTTGCGCGTTCTGAGCGACATATTTCTGCCGGACACGGGCGAATGAGAGTTGGACCTCTTCGCGCCGCCGTGCCATGTTCACATTGGCGATCGAATTGATTCGTGTGATCAGTACATCGTGCAGCGTGATCTTCAGGTATTCGAGCGGCATGCCGCCGGCATTGCGGGCTACCAGAACGGCGTTCTCGATGTGATTTCCTTTGAGGCAATGCAGCATGAGCATCGGCGATGCTCGATCGACATAATGCTCGATGGTCAGATCGTTGGCCGCGCACTTGCCTGTCATGCTGCCTGCCCCTGAGCGCGTGGCAGATGGCTGGTCGGCGGACCATTCCCACGCCAATACCTCGATCTCGTCTGGATGTGAGGCATCTCGAGATTCGCCTCGTATACCGGTCAGTTTCAGGAAAATGTCCTGCGCCATCGCATGCTCCTTTGCATCGTCACATTGAGTGAAATGGACCCTAGCATCGCGCTTGGCGGCCGATCTATTGGACTGGTTCGATTTTCGGCGAGCCTGGGAGTTGAAAAGTACGACATCGATTCAACAGTGAGCCAGAATCGATGCGAGCAGGGCGGCGCGAACGCGGATTCGGCCGCGATGACGGAATGGACGGGATTGCGCGGGCCGATGAATCGGATTGGGCTGCGCAGGGCGGGAACCGGAAGGGTGGGAGGGGGCGCCGCGCAGCGGCCGCTGTTGAGGTATTACGGGCCTCAGCGTCGATTCGCCGATGCCGGGTGGGTACTGCCCAGATGACAAGAGGGCGGGCCGGCGTTCGATCGCTCAAACGCCGGCCCGCCGCGTCGCGACTCAATGCCGATGCGATGTCCTCGGCACCAGGTCGGCCTTCACGGCCGGCGGCGTGTCCGACTCGTCGTTGCTGCGCGCCCAGAAGAACCGGTCGGGCAGGTACGCGCCCATGCCGGGCCGGAACGCGTCGCGCACGGCCTGGTACAGGTATTCCTGCGCCTCGCGCACGGCTTCCGGCGGCTCCTGGCCGTTCGCGAGCAGCGCCGCGATGGCCGCGCCGAGCGTATCGGTGATGCCCATCAGCCGGTGCGGCGAGCGATCCCACATGTCTTCGCGAAGCTGGCCTTCCTCGCCGTACAGCGTATTGACGAGCCGGTGCGAGCCCGTTTCCGACGACAGGATGTATTCGCAGCCCTGCGACAGCAGGTGCGACACGGCCGCGTCGAGATTCGGCGCCTCGGCATCGCCGTCCGGCTGCGCGAGCGCGATCAGTGTCGCGTGGTCGGCCACCAATAACGTGGTTTGCGGTGCCAGCAGGTCGGCGATCGACTCGCGCAGGTCGTCGGCGGCGAGGACGTGTTCGTCGTCGAGCGTGAAGTCCGGTGCGAGCACGAGCGGCACGCCGTCGTAGTCGGCGACGACTTCGGCGATCGCGCTCACGACTTCCGCACGCGTCGCCGCGCCGATCTTGAACGCGGCAACCGGCATGTCCTCGAGCAGCATGCGCGCCTGCGCGGCGACGACGTCGGGATCGAGGCCCGTGACTTCATCGCAGGCGGCCGAGTCGCGCACGGTATAGCCGGTCAGGACGGACACGCCGTGACAGCCCATGCTCGCCAGGGTCATCAGATCGGCTTGGAGGCCGGAGCCGCCGGTGGGATCGGACAGGCCGAAGGTGAGGACGATCGGAGGGGCGTTGCTGGACATGTAAAAATGGGGCAAGAGAAAAACGGACAAGCGACGGAGATGCGGACGGCGAGGCGAATGGGCTTGTTTGGCCCTGTGTTGCCCGGCAGGCCGCACTTTTCAACCATTATGCGGTGGAATCCGGCCGGTACGACGGATTTTTTAGCGCAGCGCAACGTAGTTGCCGTCCTCCAGCGCGATTGCTAGGCAGTCCGGCCCCGACACGGTACCATCATGGCTCCCGAATTTACCGACTTTTCCCCGACGCGGCTTAAGATGGAATACAAGAGTTGGATGTGCCTGATTTGTGGCTGGATTTACGACGAAGAAGCCGGGCTGCCGGAAGAGGGCATTGCCCCGGGCACGCGCTGGGAAGACGTCCCGATCAACTGGACGTGTCCCGAATGCGGCGCCCGCAAGGAAGACTTCGAGATGGTCCAGATCTGATCGGACCGCTGGCCCACGGACACCCCGCTCAGGCCTCGCACCGGCCCGGCGCTTGCGCGCCGCGGTTCGCGCGAGCGACTTGACGATGACAGGCGCGCGTGTCCATGACGTCCGATCCGGCGAACGTTCCCCACCCTGACGCATTGCCCAACCCGCGCGGCGGCGCCGTACGCGCGGCCGACGCGTGGCTGGCGGCGGCCGCCGACGCATTCGAGCGGCGCGACGCCGCCGCGGCACCGCTGGCGGCGGCCGCGGCCGTGCTCGCGGAAGCCGGCTGGCTGCCGGCCGCGCGTTTTGCCGGGCAACTGTCGGCCGCCGTGCCGCTCGTCGCCACCGAGCCGACTTCGGCCGGCTGGCGCGCGGCGCTGCACGATTTTCGTGCGGCCGTCGGGCGCCACAACCTGCGCGAGCTCGCGTGCTCGCCGGTTCTCTTCGAGCATTTCCGTGCGTTACGTGCGCAAAGCGCCGCCGACCTGCGCGCGAACACGCCGCTCGATGCGCTCGCGCTGGTCGGCCGGGCGGTGCCGCCTGCCACGCTGCGTGCGCTACCCGACGCCTTCGCGCCCCGGATTCGCGCCCGCTACGAGCAGGCGCTGCTCGACGTGCTGCGTGCCGAGCACGGCGTGCCGGGCGCGGCGCTCGACGAAGTCGACGCGATGCTGGCCGCGCTCACCGACGACGGGCCGTACGATTTCTGGCGGCTCGCGGCCGCGTGCGTGCGCACGCTGCGCGCAAGCGGCGCACCCGAGCTGAAGCGCTTTCTCGCGCGGATCAACCTGCTGCTCGGCGAACACGCGCAGGGCCGGCGCAGCGCGCCGCCCGGGCTGGTGCGCGAGACGGTGGCGCTGCTGTGGCGCGATTTCGCGCTGTTCGGCGCCGCCGCCGAGGACGTCGCGCTCGTCGACGTGCTGCACGACTACGGATTGACGGTCGACTGGCACGTCGCCGGCACGCCCGCCTCCGAAGCATTGTGGGAGGCCGATGCGGCGCGGGCCGAGCACGATGCGGTCGCCGCCGCCGCGCCCACCCGTGCGCTCGGCGTCGTGACCGTCAACGCGCATGCCTATGAGGATTTCCTGCAGACCGCCGATGCGTCGATGGCCGACCTGGCGGCCAACCCGGTCACCGCCGACGCCGGCGCCGCATGGCACGCGTCCGCCGCCGCCTACCGGGTCGGCACGGCCGCGTGCGCGCTCGGGCTCGGCCACGCGGCGCTGCTGGCCGACACGCTGGGCCTCGCGTGGCGCCGTGCAGCCCACGGCGTGCCGCTCGCCGACGGCGGCCTCGATGCGCACCGCCACGCGTCCGACATGCTGCGTGCGGCGCTCCTGAAGATCGCGGCCGGCGTCGCGCCGCCGGATCTCACGGCGGCGTCCGAAGCGCTCGGCACGGCCCTCGGCCGGACCTGACGAACAAGGGGACGAACACGCGACGGCAGCCCTTGTCGCACGGGCCTGCAACACGCTGCCGACAGCGCCCGCGCGCGTGTTAGAGTGCCGTGTGATCCGCGTGCGCCGTTGCCAGCGCGGCGCGGCGTTGCTTGTTGATCGCGGCCCGGTCAGGTCGCGGCGTCTTTGCTAAAATTCAAACCATGTCAAAGCCTTCCGATCGCATCAATCTCACCAACCAGTTCCTGATCGCCATGCCGAACATGGCCGATCCGACGTTCTCGGGAACGGTGATCTATCTTTGCGATCACAGCGAGCGCGGTGCGCTCGGCCTCGTCATCAATCGTCCTACCGACATCGACCTCGAATCGCTGTTCAACCGCATCGACCTGAAGCTCGACATCGAGCCGCTGCTGCACATTCCCGTGTACTTCGGCGGCCCCGTCCAGACCGAGCGCGGCTTCGTGCTGCACGAGCCGGTCGAGGGCGCGAGCTACAACTCGTCGATGTCCGTCGACGGCGGGCTCGAGATGACGACGTCGAAGGACGTGCTCGAGGCGGTCGCGACGGGCACCGGCCCGAAACGCTTCCTGCTGACGCTCGGCCATGCAGGCTGGG
Organism: Burkholderia sp. BCC0398; assembly: GCF_902833245.1. Lineage (NCBI taxonomy): Bacteria > Pseudomonadati > Pseudomonadota > Betaproteobacteria > Burkholderiales > Burkholderiaceae > Burkholderia > Burkholderia sp. BCC0398. The sequence goes on along the minus strand of NZ_CADFEM010000002.1, from coordinate 64,210 downwards.
GCGCCGGCCAGCTCGAGGAAGAAATTTCCCGCAACGGCTGGCTGACGGTCGCCGCCGATCCGCGCATCGTGTTCGACACGCCGGCCGAAGAGCGCTTCGAAGCCGCACTGGGCCTGCTCGGCGTCAGCTCGTCGATGCTGTCCGGCGAAGCAGGGCACGCATGAGTGGCGCGAGCGCGCGCGATGCGACGCTCCTGGCGTTCGACTACGGCGAAAAACGGATCGGCGTCGCGATCGGCAACGCGCTGACGCGCTCGGCCCGTGCTCTCGTCGTGATCCAGAACCTGAACCGCGAACACCGCTTCAAGGCGGTCGGCGACTTGCTGGCCGAATGGCGGCCGGACGCGCTCGTCGTGGGCCTGCCGATGCATCCGGACGGCACGCCGCACGACATGACGCAGCAGGCGAAGCGTTTCGGCAACCAGCTGAACGGCCGCTTCGGGCTGCCCGTCACGTGGGTCGACGAGCGCTATTCGTCGGTCGAGGCCGAGGCCGGGCTGCGCGAGCGCAACGTGCGCGGCCGCGCCCGCACCGACATGCTCGATGCCGAAGCCGCGCGCGTCATCCTTCAACAGTATCTCGATCAATTGTCCGACCATGAGCACCATTGACGCCGAGGCGCTTTACCGCGTCCTGCTCGACCAGATCCGCGCAGCCTACGGCACGGCGTTCGCCGAACCGGGCGGCCCGCGGCTCGCCGGCATTTACAGCGGCGGCGCGTGGCTCGCCGAGCGCCTCGCGCGCGATCTCGGCGCTCAGGCGTTCGGCGTCGTCAACGTCGCGCTGCACCGCGACGACTACGCGAAGAAGGGGCTGCACAGCCAGGCCAGCCCGACGTCGCTGCCGTTCGAGATCGACGGCGCGCGCATCGTGCTCGTCGACGACGTGCTGTACACCGGGCGCACCGTGCGCGCGGCGCTCAACGAGTTGTTCGACTACGGCCGTCCGGCCGCGGTCGAGCTCGCGGTGCTCGCCGATCGCGGCGGCCGCGAGCTGCCGGTCGCCGCACGCTTCGCGGGCGGCACGCTCGACGTGCCGGCCGACGCGACGCTCGTGCTCGCGCGCGACGATGCGGGCTTCACGCTGCGCGTCGAATCGCACGGCGCCTGAACGACACGCGAACCGTATCCCGGGCCGCCGGTTTGCACCGCGGCCCGTTTGCATAGTTGGAATCACGCACACCATGACCACCGACACCACTGGCCGCACCGGCAATCCCGCGGCGGCCGCGAGCCCCGACCGGTTCCGCTACGGTTTCCTGAAGGGCAACCCGCAGCTCACGAAAAACGGCGAGCTGAAGCACCTGCTGTCGATCGAGGGCCTGCCGCGCTCGATCGTCAATCACATCCTCGATACGGCCGAGCAGTTCGTCAGCGTGACGGACCGTGAAGTGAAGAAGGTACCGCTGCTGCGCGGCAAGTCCGTGTTCAACCTGTTCTTCGAGAACTCGACGCGCACGCGCACGACCTTCGAGATCGCCGCGACGCGCCTGTCGGCCGACGTGCTGAACCTGAACATCAATGCGTCGTCGACGAGCAAGGGCGAATCGCTGCTCGACACGATCAACAACCTGTCGGCGATGCATGCCGACCTGTTCGTCGTGCGTCACGCATCGAGCGGCGCGCCGTACCTGATCGCCGAGCACTGTGCGCCGCACGTGCACGTGATCAACGCCGGCGACGGCCGCCATGCGCATCCGACGCAGGGCCTGCTCGACATGTACACGATCCGTCACTACAAGCGCGACTTCACGAAGCTGCGCGTGGCGATCGTCGGCGACATCCTGCATTCGCGCGTCGCGCGCTCCGACATCCACGCGCTCACCACGCTTGGCGTGCCGGAAGTGCGCGCGATCGGCCCGCGTACGCTGCTGCCGGGCGGCCTCGAGCAGATGGGCGTGAAGGTGTTCCACAACCTCGACGAGGGGCTGAAGGGCGTCGACGTGATCATCATGCTGCGCCTGCAGAACGAACGAATGAGCGGCGCGCTGCTGCCGTCCGCGCAGGAGTACTTCAAGACGTGGGGCCTGACGCCCGAGCGCCTCGCGCTCGCCGCGCCCGACGCGATCGTGATGCACCCGGGCCCGATGAACCGGGGCGTCGAGATCGATTCGCAGGTCGCAGACGGCCCGCAGTCGGTGATCCTCAACCAGGTCACGTTCGGCATCGCCGTGCGGATGGCGGTGATGGGCATCGTCGCCGGCAACAGCGACTGAGCCCGCTTTCGCGCGTCCTCATTCAGGCATTCAACGCAATCAACGTATTCACAGACAGCGCATGAAGATTCATATCCAAGGCGGCACGCTGATCGACCCGGTCGCCGGCACCGAACGGCAGGCCGACGTATTCGTCGCGGACGGCAAGATCGCCGCGCTGGGCAGCGCGCCGGCCGGTTTCAACGCGGACAAGACGATCGACGCATCGGGCCTGATCGTCGCGCCCGGCCTCGTCGACCTGTGCGCGCGGCTGCGCGAGCCCGGCTACGAGCACAAGGCGACGCTCGCGTCCGAGATGGCCGCGGCCGTCGCGGGCGGCGTCACGACCCTCGTGTGCCCGCCGGACACCGATCCCGTGCTCGACGAGCCGGGCCTCGTCGAGATGCTCAAGTTCCGCGCGCGCAACCTGCACCAGGCGAACGTGCATCCGCTCGGCGCGCTGACGGTCGGCCTCAAGGGTGAAGTGATCACCGAGATGGTCGCGCTGACCGAATCCGGCTGCGTCGGCTTCACGCATGCGAACGTGCCGGTGCGCGACACGCAGGTGCTGCTGCGCGCGCTGCAGTACGCAAGTACTTACGGCTACACGACGTGGCTGCGTCCGCTCGACGCGTTCATCGGCCGCGGCGGCGTGGCCGCGAGCGGCGCGCTCGCGTCGCGGCTCGGGCTGTCCGGCGTGCCGGTCGCGGCCGAGACGATCGCGCTGCACACGATTTTCGAACTGATGCGCGTGACGGGCGCGCGCGTGCACCTCGCGCGGCTGTCGTCGGCGGCCGGGCTTGCGCTCGTACGTGAAGCGAAGGCCGAGGGGCTGCCCGTGACCTGCGACGTCGGCGTGAACCACGTCCACCTGATCGACGTCGATATCGGCTACTTCGATTCGCAGTTCCGGCTCGATCCGCCGCTGCGCAGCGAGCGCGACCGCGAAGCGATCCGCGTGGCGCTCGCCGACGGCACGATCGACGCGATTTGCTCCGACCACACGCCGGTCGACGACGACGAGAAGCTGCTGCCGTTCGGCGAAGCGACGCCGGGCGCGACGGGGCTCGAGCTGCTGCTGTCGCTGACGCTGAAGTGGGCGGACGAGACGCGCACGCCGCTCGCGCAGGCGCTGCGCCGCATCACGTCCGCGCCGGCCGACGTGCTGCAACTGCCGGCGGGGCGCCTCGCCGAAGGCAGTGCGGCCGACCTGTGCGTGTTCGATCCGCGCGCGCACTGGCGCGTCGAGCCGCGAGCGCTGAAGAGCCAGGGCCACAACTCGCCGTTCCTCGGCTACGAACTGCCGGCCACCGTGCGCGCGACGCTCGTGGCCGGGCAGGTCGCGTTCGAGCGCCACTGAACCACGCCGGATCCTCGCCATGACCGCTCTTCGCAAGCTGCGTCTCGTCTTTCATCTGCTGCGCGGCATGGCGATCGTCGCGCTGCGTTTTTCGCACGTCACGCCCGCGCGCCGCGCGGAGCTGATACGCCGCTGGTCGGTCAAGATGCTGCGCATCTGCGGGATGCGCCTCGTCGTCCACAACGACGGCGCGCGGCTCGACGCGAGCGCGCTCGTCGTGGGCAATCACGTGTCGTGGCTCGACATCTATGCGGTCAACGCGTGGCGGCCGACGCCGTTCGTGTCGAAGGCGGAGGTGCGGCAGTGGCCGGTCGTCGGCTGGCTCGCCGAGAAGCTCGACACCGTGTTCCTGCAGCGCGAGAAGCGCACCGAGGCGATGCGGATCATGCACGAGATGGCCGAGCGCCTGCGCACCGGCGGTGTGATGTGCGTGTTTCCGGAAGGGACGACGTCCGACGGCCAGGATCTGCTGCCATTTCATGCGAACCTGTTCCAGGCTGCCGTATCGGCCGGCTGCGCGGTGCAGCCGATCTGCCTGATGTACGAGGACGCGCACGGGCGGCAGTCGGTCGCGCCGGCCTATACGGGCGAGTTGTCGCTCGGCAAGTCGCTCGACATGGTGCTGCGCGGCGGGCCGCTCGTCGCGCATCTGTACGTGTGCGAGCCGATCGCGCCGGGCGGCGACCGGCGGGCGACGTCCGCCGCGGCGCGCGATGCGATCGCGGCTGCGCTGGCGACGCTGCAGGAGAAGGTCGGCAAGCCGACGGCCGAGTCGCTCGCCGTGCTGCAGAAGCATGCGTATCCGGCGACTGAGCTCGGCGCAGACGCGGCGGGCGATGCTGCAGCCGACGCACCCGTGCCGGGGCGCGAGGGCTGATGCACCGGCGGGCGCGTGAATCAGCCTGCCGTCACTCGCCGCCCGGCGAGCGGCACGCTTCGCACTGCACCTGCGTGACCGTGCGCTGTGCCGGATCGGCCGTCAGCCGTACGGCCGACAACTGGTTTCCCCATACGCATCCCGAATCGAGCGCGACGACGTTGTCGCGCAGCATCAGGCCGAGCGCGGCCCAGTGTCCGAACACGACCGTCACGTCCGCGGTGCGGCGCCCCGGCACGTCGAACCACGGCAGGTAGCCGGGCGGCGCGCTGTCGGGGCCGCCGTTCGCCTTGAACTCCATCGCGCCGTCGGGCGTGCAGAAGCGCAGGCGCGTGAACGCGTTGAACGCGACACGCATCCGGTCGCGCTTTTTCAGGTTCGGGTTCCATTGGTTGGGTTCGTTGCCGTACAGGCCTTGCAGCGTGTCGCGCCAGTCGGGGGCGCGGAGTGCGCGCTGGAGTTCGTCCGCGAGTTCGAGCGCGAGCGTGGAGTCCCATTGCGGTAGCACGCCCGCGTGGACAAGCAGCTTTCCGTCTTCGACATGCACGAACGGGCGGTGGCGCACCCAGTCGAGCAGCGCGTCGGCGTCGGGCGCGTCGAGGATCTCGCCGATGGTGTCGCCCGGGCGTTCGGTGCGCAGGCCGGCGGAGACCGCGAGCAGGTGCAGGTCGTGGTTGCCGAGCACGACGGTCGCGCGTGGGCCGAGATCGACGACCGCGCGCAGCGCGGCGAGGGAGCCCGGGCCGCGGTTGACGACGTCGCCGGCGATCCAGAGGGGCGTGTCGGCGGGGGGCGCGAGCTGGTCGAGCAGCGACTGGAAAGCGGAATGGCAGCCTTGGATGTCGCCGATGGCGAGGGGGGGAGAGGTCATGAAGAGGCGAATATCGCAAGGTTTGGATGAAAGGGGAGGAAAACCGCATTTCTCTCGGATTGTGAAATGCCGATTCCCCTACTTGGCATAGATGTAGCATGAAATTTCATCGCAAGCCGGGGCCGTAGCGCTGTATCAACTTGTTAGCGGCATGGCCTTTGCGCCCCCCGGCTCTCTATAATTGTCGCCTTCCCCGATAAAATTAGCATTTCATGACTTTGGAGGCCATGTCGACCGGTTAAAATTCCCGGTTGGACACGGCGGTCATATCGATTCGCTACGAATCTGATGCGGCAGGCACTTTGCGGTGCCTGCCGCGCATTACTTGAGGGAGCCTCATGATCCTGGTTACGGGCGGCGCGGGTTTTATCGGTGCCAATTTTGTACTCGACTGGCTGCGCGCATCCGACGAAGCCGTGCTCAACGTCGACAAGCTGACGTACGCAGGGAACTTGCGCACGCTGCAGTCGCTGGACGGCAACCCGAAGCACGTGTTTGCGCGCGTCGACATCTGTGACCGTGACGCGCTCGATGCACTCCTGGCCGAACACAAGCCGCGCGCGGTACTGCATTTCGCCGCCGAAAGCCACGTCGATCGCTCGATCCACGGTCCCGCGGACTTTGTGCAGACCAACGTCGTCGGCACGTTCACGCTGCTCGAGGCTACCCGCCAGTACTGGAACGGCCTGAACGACGCCGACAAGGCGGCGTTCCGCTTCCTGCACGTGTCGACCGACGAGGTGTTCGGTTCACTGTCGGCCACCGACCCGCAATTTTCCGAGACGACGCCGTACGCGCCGAACAGCCCGTATTCCGCGACGAAGGCGGGCTCCGACCACCTCGTGCGCGCGTACCACCATACGTACGGTCTGCCGGTACTGACGACGAACTGTTCGAACAACTACGGCCCGTACCAGTTCCCGGAAAAGCTGATCCCGCTGATGATCGCGAACGCGCTCGCGGGCAAGCCGCTGCCGGTGTATGGCGACGGTCAGAACGTGCGCGACTGGCTGTATGTCGGCGACCACTGCAGCGCGATCCGTGAGGTGCTCGCGCGCGGCGTGCCGGGCGAGACGTACAACGTCGGCGGCTGGAACGAAAAGAAGAATCTCGAAGTCGTGCATACGCTGTGCGACCTGCTCGACAAGGCGCGGCCGAAGGCAGCAGGGTCGTATCGCGACCAAATCACCTATGTGACCGACCGGCCCGGTCACGATCGCCGCTACGCGATCGATGCGCGCAAGCTCGAACGCGAGCTTGGCTGGAAGCCGGCGGAGACGTTCGAGACCGGCCTCGCGAAGACCGTCGACTGGTATCTCAATAACCAGGTGTGGGCCGACGAAGTCGCGTCGGGCGAGTACCGCAAGTGGGTCGAGACGAACTACGCGAAGCGCGCTTGAGGAGACACGCGATGGCACGTAAAGGCATCATCCTTGCTGGCGGTTCGGGTACGCGGCTGTACCCGATCACGCACGTCGTCTCGAAGCAGCTGCTGCCGGTGTACGACAAGCCGATGATCTACTACCCGCTGTCGACGCTGATGATCGCGGGCATTCGCGACGTGTTGATCATCTCGACGCCGCAAGACACGCCGCGCTTCGAGTCGATGCTCGGCGACGGCAGCCAGTGGGGGATGAACATCCAGTACGCGGTGCAGCCGTCGCCCGACGGTCTCGCGCAGGCGTTCATCATCGGCAAGGAATTCGTCGGCAATGATCCGTCCGCGCTGATCCTCGGCGACAACATCTTCTACGGCCACGATCTCGCGAAGCAACTCGAGCGCGCGCATGCGCAGGAAGTCGGCGCGACCGTGTTCGCGTATCACGTACATGATCCGGAACGTTACGGCGTCGTCGAATTCGACAAGTCGTTCCGCGCGTTGTCGATCGAGGAAAAGCCCGCGAAGCCGCGTTCGAATTACGCGGTGACGGGCCTGTACTTCTACGACAACCGCGTGTGCGACATCGCGGCCGACATCAAGCCGTCGCCGCGAGGCGAGCTGGAAATCACCGACGTCAATTCGCGGTACCTGAAGGATGGCGCGCTCAACGTCGAGATCATGGGGCGTGGCTATGCGTGGCTCGATACCGGCACGCACGATTCGCTGATCGAGGCGGCCAGCTTCATCGCGACGCTGCAGAAGCGGCAGGGTCTCGTGGTCGCATGTCCGGAAGAAATCGCCTATCGCCGCAACTGGATCGACGCGGAGCAAGTGCTGAAGCTGGCACAGCCGCTCGCGAAGAACGCATACGGTCAGTACCTGAAGAACATTCTCACGGATCAAGTCGCATGGCCATCCAAGTAACGGCGACGGCGCTGCCCGAAGTCAAGATCATCGAGCCGAAGGTGTTCGGCGATGCCCGCGGTTACTTTTACGAGAGTTTCAACGCGCGTGAGTTTGCCGAACTTGTCGCGCCCGGTATCGAATTCGTGCAGGACAATCATTCGCGTTCGGCGAAGGGCGTGCTGCGCGGCCTGCATTATCAGATTCAGCATGCGCAGGGCAAGCTGGTCCGCGTAGTCGAGGGTGAGGTGTTCGATGTCGTGGTCGACTTGCGCCGCAGTTCGCCGAATTTCGGCCGATGGGCCGGCGCGAATCTATCTGCCGACAACTACCGGCAACTCTGGGTTCCGCCGGGGTTCGCGCACGGCTTCGTCGTGCTGTCCGAATCGGCGCAATTTCTCTACAAGACGACCGACTACTGGTTTCCCGAGCATGAGCGCAGCATCGTTTGGGACGATCCAGACATCGGAATCGCATGGCCGATCGAGGGTGAGCCGGTGCTGGCCGCGAAGGATGCGGCGGGCAAGCGCCTTGCCGATGCAGACGTGTATGCGTGACCCAATACAGAGGGGCGAATGATGGTTGCCGAAAACGGTAATCGCACGATTCTCGTCACGGGAGTCAGCGGCCAAGTTGGTTTCGAACTGTTGCGCACATTGCAGGGGCTGGGGAGCGTGATCGCGATCGATCGTAATGCACTCGATCTACGACGTCCCGATGCGATCCGGACGCTCGTGCGCGAAGCGCGTCCGTCGATCATCGTCAACCCGGCCGCGTATACTGCGGTCGACCAGGCGGAAACGGATCCCGTGACGGCGCGGCAAATCAATGCCGAAGCTCCCGCCATACTTGCCGAAGAGGCGAAGCGCCTGGGCGCGGTATTCGTTCATTACTCGACCGACTACGTGTTCGACGGTAACAAGACCGGGCCGTATGTCGAGGGCGATACGACCGGGCCGCAGAGCGTATATGGTGCGACGAAGCTCGAAGGTGAGCAGGCGATCGCGGCTGCGGATTGCGCGTATTTCATTTTTCGCACGAGCTGGGTGTATGGGCGGCGGGGCAAGAATTTTCTGCTGACGATGCTGCGTCTTGCCGAGCAGCGGCCCGAGCTGCGTGTGGTTGCCGACCAGATCGGCGCGCCGACTTGGTCGGCAACCGTTGCAACCTTGACCGCGCACGTGTTGGCGCAGGGTGTCGGCGCATTGGGCGAATTGCACGAGTGGGCGGCGCCGCGAAGCAGCGTGTACCACCTGACGGCCACCGGCAGCACGTCGTGGGCTGGATTCGCGGAAGCGATCTTCCAGTGTGCGGATCTGGCATCTGCGCCGCGTGTCGTGCCGATCCCGGCGGCCGACTATCCGTTGCCGGCGAAGCGTCCCGCGAATTCGCGACTGGATACGTCGAAGCTGACCGAGGTGTTCGGCATCACGCCACCGGACTGGCGTGATGCGCTCGATCTGTGTCTCGGTGGCGCATGTTGAGCGGTATCGGTCCCGACGAAGTCGGAGCAGTTGTGGTTTTCTATAACCCGGACCGCGCCTGCATTGAGCGCGCCAATCGGATCGCGAAACTGTGCCGCTGTGTCGTCGTCGACAACACGCCGGCGGAAGCCCATTCGGCGGAAGTCGAGCGTGCACTCGATGCGCGTGTCGGCTATCTGGCGAATATGCGCAACGTCGGCATAGCGACGGCGCTGAATCAGGGGCTGGAGCATCTCATTGCGGAGGGCCGCAAGTACGCGCTGCTGTTTGATCAGGACAGCGAGCCAACCGAAGTGCTGGTGCGCGAGCTGGTGCGCGTGATGAGCGAATGCGTTGCGCGGCGCGAGGCGGTTGCAGTGATTGGGCCGGCCTATGAAGATGCGCGGCTACGGGGCGTGGCGCCGTTCGTGCGATTCGGCTATTTTCGCCTGAAGCGAATCGCGCCGCTGGGCGACGAGCCGATCGACGTGGACTTCCTTATCACGTCGGGTTCGTGCGTGAATCTCGGATGCTGGAGCGACGTGGGGCGCATGGACGATTCGCTGTTCATCGATTTCGTCGACACCGAGTGGTGCATACGTGCGCGCTCACGCGGTTACCGCGTGGTCGGCATACCGTGGCTGAGAATGCAACACGAACTGGGCGAAGAGCCGATTCGTGCGCTGGGTCGCGGTTATCCGATGCACAGCCCGGTACGTCACTACTATCTGTTTCGCAACGCCGTGGCGTTGCTGAAGCGAAGGTATGTCCCGTGGACGTGGAAGTCCACGGAGCTGATCAAGCTTCCCGTGCGGTTGGTCATTTACGCGCTGTATGCGCCGGACGCGCGCGCGCATTTGACGATGGCGCTGCGTGGCATCCGGCACGGGTTGGCCGGCCGGACGGGGATGCTGTAACGAATTGTGAGAATGCAGAACGACGCGGGTGCGCGTCAATCGAATTGGCCAATGCGCGGCTCGTCGGCAAGGGCAAAGGCATGCTTCGACGCATCGAGCGTGAGGTTGGGATTGTAGGCGGGATCGTTGAACAGTGCCGCGCCCCAGCGTTGTTCCATGAAGAGGATTTCTCGCCGGAAACGTTGCGCCTTCTCTGGCGAAAGATCGGAGCCACGCGTCGCGGATTCGTGATGGTACAGCTCGGCGTGAGGTGTCCAGACATTGCGATAGCCGGCATTGCGCACGCGAATGCAGAAATCGACGTCGTTGAAGGCGACAGCGAGCTCCTCGTCGAGTCCGTGCACTTCATCGTAGATCGACCGACGAATTAGCAGGCAGGCGGCAGTGACGGCTGACACGTTCTGCGTGGACACGGCTCTGCCGAAGTAACCGAATGCGCCGCGTGGCAGCCTGGCATGGCTGTGGCCCGCCACGCCGCCGACACCAAGTATCACGCCACCATGCTGGAGCGTATCGTTCGGGTACCACAGGCAAGCGCCGACGGCGCCGTTGCCGGGCTGCGCCGCGAGGGACACCATTTCCTCGAGCCAGTCGGGCGTGATGACCTCGATATCGTTGTTGAGCAGGCAGATGTATTCGCCGTGCGATTGGCTGACTGCGACGTTGTTGAGCGCCGAGAAGTTGAATGGACGGTCGTCGCGTATCACGCGAACGTTCGGGCGTTGATGCAGCGAATCAAAGTACGCGAGCGTTTCCGGCTTCACGCTGCCGTTGTCGACGATGACGATCTCGAAGTTCGGGTATGTGCTGCGGTCGAAAATGCTCTCGACGCATTGCCGAAGCAGTTCGACGCCGTCGCGCGTGGGAATCACGATCGAAACGAGCGGCGCGGGTGCCGGCATTGTGTAGCGCACGCGAATGAGACCGATGTCGCTCGCGGTTTGCGAGACGGTGGCCTTGACGCCGACGCGCTGCAAGTGCGCTTCGACGGCGCGAATGCCGGCGGTCAGCGCGTACGGCTTTTCCGCACCGGAGGCCGCTGTGCTGCCGGGAACGACGCGCCAGTGGTAGAGGATGTGAGGTATGTGGTGAACCGCGTCGTGTCCGGCCTTTTCGATGCAACGCATTGCAAGGTCATGATCCTGGCTTCCTTCGAAGCCCTTTCGGAAACCACCGACCTCGCGAATGAGCGCCGCTTCGTAGACGCCGAGATGGGAGAACAGGTTTTGTGTGAGGAACAGCTCCGGGTTCCAGTCGCTCTTGAAGTACGGGGCAATGCGCTGGCCTTCTGGTGTCAGCTTGTCTTCGTCACTGTAGAAGAGGCGAGCGCCGGGATGTTCATTGATCGCCTTGGCGACCATGTATAGCGCATGTTCCGGAAGGATGTCGTCGTGATCGAGCAGCGCGACGTATTCTCCGGATGCGCACGCGAGTGCGCTGTTGCTGGCTTCGGCGATATGGCCGTTTCGATCGCGCAGCACGACCTTAATGCGGGCGTCGCGCGATGCGTAATCGGCAAGTGTGCTGCGTACCGCGTCGATCGTGGACGCATCATCGGCGATGCAGAGCTCCCATTGGGGGTAGATCTGTGCTCGCACCGACTCGATCATCTCTTGCAGTAGTGCGATGTCGCTGTTGTAGGTGGGCACGACGATCGAGATTAGCGGACGGCGCTCAAATTCCGAGACGGCTGTCCGCAGCTCGGCGCGTTTGCTCTCGTCGATGGTGTCGTATTGCGCGATCCAGCGAGCGTAGATCTCGGGGCTGTCCTCGAACGTATCGTGCGCGAGAATCCGGTTGGCGCGACGGCGGATGCCCTGCACGCCCTCTTTGCGCCATATCGCGTAGTAGTGGCGGAGTGCGGTGACGAGGCCGCCGCGCGCGCGCAGATGGCCAGAAACGGAGCGGGCCGAATGTCCGGCGCGACGCGCGGCATCGACACCGGCGCGCAATGGCGCGGTGATGCGCCACGATGCCGATGCGTGAATGGCGGCAAGGTCAGCCGAGAGCTGTTCGATGATGGATTGTTTGTTCGCGCTCGATTGCGCGCGCGTTTCCGCGGCGGCGAGCTTTCGCTGGAGATCGGCAACGTTCGCTTCGAGCTCGGCGATGCGCGCGTCGGCATGCTGGCCTCCCACGGTGACCGGGCTTGGGGATGCCGTCTCTCGGTCGGCGTTGGGCGAATCGCTGGGAGTTTGCATGATCGTGAGAATTGGACGGGTAGTACGGACCGTGACCGTGCAGCCATGCGGTCACTGTATTAGGCGACCGATTATAGCGGAGGCATGTGCCCACGCCGCGCCGGGCGGCGTGGTTGGCACGGGTGCAGGACATTGGCGTGAAACGAGAAAAATCCAATGAATTCAGCGGTATATGTGGCCTGTTGAGCGGCGCAGGATGGAACTTCGGGGTTGGGGCCATTACAATACGGCCTCGAAACCGGGAGGGCATGGGCGCCGCCGCGACATGGGGCGGCTACCTGCGATGCAGTCTGCTTTCGTGGCGTGCGATGAGGAACGGTTATGCCGGTGATGCGACGGGATACACGCACGCCAGCGTGAGTGGATTGTTATTTTTTGAGATTAAAGGGTCACACGAAACATGCAACAGTTATCTGCAGTACGAGGCGGCGAAAGCAGAGCGACGCTTGCGATACGGGACGTGGTGGACGGGATCAAGGCGTATCCGATCTGGACGACACTCGCGTGGCAGGATATTCGCCAGCGTTATCGGCGTTCGGTGCTGGGGCCGTTCTGGATCACGCTCACGATGGTTGTCACGATCGCCGGCATGGGGCCGCTCTACGGCGCGTTGCTCAACATCAAGACGGAAGAGTTCGTTCCTTATCTCGCGCTCGGCATCATCACGTGGGGACTGATCTCGTCGCTGATCCTCGACGCGTGCAATGCGTTCATCGGCTCGGACAGTATCGTGCGTTCGGTACGGCTTCCGCTCTCGCTGCATATATTCCGCTCGGTCTACCGGAACGTGCTGTTCTTCGCGCACAACATACTCGCGTTTGTGCCGGTGATGCTGTACGTGAAGATCGTGCCGACGCTGCAGTGGCTGATGGTCATTCCCGGCCTGCTGATTATCGTGATCGCTGCCGTGCCGCTATCAATCCTGCTCGGCATTTTCTGCGCGCGGTTCCGCGACATGCAGCCCATCGTCGGTAGCGTTGTCCAGCTCGCGTTCTTTCTGACGCCGATTTTCTGGAAGCCCAGTGCGCTTGGTCACCGCGCATACGTTGCGCACTACAACCCGCTTTACATGTTTCTCGAACTCGTGCGAGGACCGCTGTACGGGACGATGCCGGATGCTTCCGTTTACGTGGGTGCCATCATCACGACGGTGATCCTGTTTGTGCTTGCGATTCCGCTGTTCATCCGTTTTCGTTCCCGTATCGCGTTCTGGATCTGAGTCATGGCATTTCTTAATCTCGACAATTGCAGCCTCAACTTGCCGGTGTATGGCGCAAGCAACCGCTCGCTGAAGCAAATGATGCTGTCGTCCGTGACCGGCGGGCGGATCGCATCGGATAGCCACAAGTTGACGGTAGTGGAAGCATTGCGCGGTGTGTCCCTCGACATTCGTGCTGGGGACCGCGTTGGACTCATCGGCCATAACGGCGCAGGCAAGACGACGCTATTGCGTCTGCTTGCCGGTATTTACGAGCCAACTTCGGGCGTATTCCGTAGTCAAGGGCGCGTCACCAGTCTGCTAGACCTGACGCTCGGGCTGGACTACGAGGCGACCGGGTACGAGAACATCGTGCTGCGCGGGCTGATTCTTGGTTCATCCAAAGCTGAAATGCAACGGCTCACGCCGCAGATTGCCGAGTTCTCGGAGCTAGGCGATTACCTCAACATGCCGGTGCGGACTTACTCGAGCGGTATGGTGCTCCGATTGGCGTTCGCGATCGTGACGAGCGTGCATGCCGATGTGCTGTTGATGGACGAGTGGCTCAGTGTAGGTGACGCCGATTTCGTGAAGAAGGCGGAGAAGCACATGATGGATTTCGTCGGCAAGGCCGACATTCTTGTGCTTGCGTCGCACAACTGGAACATCATCGACGATCTTTGCAATGTAATCGTCGAGATGGAGGCCGGGGCTGTCAAGGAAGTACGGCGGGTTTGAGTTTTCTGGCATGCATCCTGTGAGTTCGGTTCACGTCGCCATTGCATTTCAGCAACGCGTTGTATGCGACGCAACGTCGCGCGCGTCCGGTTGCGGTCGTTCTACTGCCAGACGGAACGGCGTGGCAAGGTTCGCGCGATTTTCGGCAGTCGCGCGGAGACCCGCGCGCGCGGGGAGCACATGTCGCTGCTAAAGGTCTTCGTTACAAGTGAACTCTTTCCATTCACGCATGGTGGAATCGGTCGCGTCATTGCCAATCTGCTCGACCTGCCGGAGCTTTCCGGCGCCGGCGATTGCCGAGACAAACCGGCGGTGGCCGTAGTCTTCACGGGCGAGTCGTTCGACGAGGGGCGATTCAACGCACGCTTTCCAGGCGTGCTGTTTGTTGATGCAACGCCGCGAACGTATGTCGAACGCGACAGCGATACTGGTTTTCGCTACGTTCATCCGGATCTTTACACGACGCATCCGTTGCACGCCGTCTCCGTGAGGGCAATGCAAGCGCTCAGGCGGCTCGAACGCGAACATGGTCCGCTGGACTACATCGAGTTCCCGGATTGGGGCGCGGCCGCGTTCGCGACGATGCAAGAAAAGCAATTAGGTCTTGCTTTTCAGGGCGCAACGATCGCCGTGCGTTTGCACACGTCGGACAGCGTGCTGAACTCGATGGAGGCGCGCACCGTCGATCAGGCGGCGCTTTCCCTGCTCGACCTGGAGCGCAAGGCACTGGCTGATTGCGATCTGATCATCGGCCAGGTGTCGGGAACGGCGGCCGCCATGCAGCAGATCTTCGATTTCGACGATGCGCAATGGTTGCCACGATTACATATCGATGCGCCGCCCGTCGTGCTGGATTACGGCACGCCGGTGCAGGCGTCGATCACGGTCACGTGGGATACGCCGATCGTCTTTTCGTCGAAGATACAACGCATCAAGCGTCCTGATATTTTTGTGCGCGGATGCTGCGATTTTCTCCGGCTAAATCCGCGCTATTGCGGGCAGATTCGTCTGATCGCGATGGCGACGGATATGGACTATCTGGCCGAAGTGCGCCGTCTTGTCCCGGGCGATTTGCTCGATCGATTCCACTTTGCGACCGATGCCGACGCGGCCGAACGTCATCGCATTATCAGCGAGTCGGTATGCGTCTTTCCAGGAACATTCGAGTCATTCTGTCTCGCGGCATATGAAGCGTCCCTCTCCGGCGCGTTGTGCGTACTGGCGGACTCGAATCCAGCATTCGGGAATGATTCGCCGTGGCAGGACGGCATCAACTGCGCGAAGTTCGACGGATCGCCAGCCGGCTTGGCTCGTGCGTTGTCCATGGTGTTCGCCGTGCCGCGAGCGCTGTACCCTGTTGTCGTTCCAGCGGGGCCAAGGCCCTGGACCTTGGCGAAGGACACTCGCCCGCCTGAGCGGGTGTCGGGCGTTGCGCTCGTCAGCGTTCTGATTCCGCACCATAACCTTGGCGGCTACGTCGAGGAGACAGTCGATAGCGTGCTCGGCTCGGCGTATCCGAATATCGAGCTGATTGTCGTTGACGATGCGTCGACTGATCCCGAAAGCCGTGACGCCCTCCTGCGATTGCAGGCCAGAAACGATGATCGGGTAAGGATTGTCTGGTCGACACAGAATCGCGGGCTGGCCGCCACGCGGAATCTGGCGCTTTCACACGCACGCGGCGAGTTCGTGCTGACGCTTGATGCCGATGACTTGATTGATAGGCAGTTTGTGTCGATCGGCGTGGATGCCCTGACGCTTAACCCCGGCGTGTCGTTCGTCGTGCCGCAAACGGCCTATTTCGACGATCGGCACGATGCGGACCCGGCGGCAGACGTGTGGACCCAATGTATCACCTTCGTGGGCGAAGCGAGATCGTCCGGGTTGTGCCAGAACCGCTTCTCGACGGCAACCATGATGGGGCGCGCCGAAGTGCTGCGGTCGTTGGGGTATGACGAATCACTGAGCGCCTACGAAGATTGGGATCTGTACATGCGGGCCGTGATGGCGCAGAGTCGTTTCGTTGTCACGAACGCTGTTCATTTTTATTACCGTCGGCGTGCGCAGTCGATGATACATTCCGACGCGGCGGCGCGCCGGATCGGAATGTATTACCACGACATTCTGCGCAAGAAACGCGTCACATTTGGAAGCATGGCGCTGCCGATGTATGTAATCGAGGGAATTAGCGGCACGGTGCACGGGGAGTCCGTCGACACAATGCGCGCGAAGCTCGCGGCGTACGAAGGGAGCGCTGCCGTTGCGGTAGCGCTGGCATTGCAGGTTCGTCTGAATCGGCTTCCGCGCTGGATGCGAGCAGGATTGAAACGGGTGGCGTACTGGATGATGCCTTCCAGAAGGGCAAGGCGTGAGCAGATCATTGGCGTACGCGCCGACAGGTAGGTGAGGTCATCAATGGAAAAGGCAAATCAGAACTATTGGCTGCATCAGTCAGGCGCGGATTACGAGCGTCAGCAGAACTGGCGCGCGGAGCAAGGGCGCGCCGCGTACCGAGCGCAGGAGGCCTGGTTGATCGAGCACCTGCGCGATCGCAGTGAACAACTCGGTCGGCGGGTGCGCGTGCTCGACTTCGGCTGCGGTTTCGGGCGCATGACGCGCGTTCTGTCGGCGTACCCGTTCATCGACTACTACGGCTACGATTTTTCTGAAACGATGATCCGGCAGTTGCTGGACGAGCCGCCAGCGACGTTGCCGGACGCAGGCAGTCGCATCCGTGTCGCGCCAAGCGTGACGGAAGCGTTTGCAGGAACCACATTCGACGTCGTCTTCACGGTGTCGGTGCTGATTCACAACACGCGCGAGGATGCTGCGCGTCTGCTCGCGGAGATGAAGGGTCTCCTGCAAGCGGAAGGCTATCTGTTGCTGATCGAGAATCAACTCGTGCCGTTTGATCTTCGAGAAAACAATTGGCATGGCGGCTGCTGGGTGCATGATTACGTCGGTGATCTGGCCGTCGACAGCAACGTGCAGGTTTTCCACGATGTCATTCAAAGTCACGACGTTTACAAGATCGAGCCAGTCGGCACGAATGGCCGTCGGGTTTCGATCGTGCAATCCGATGGCCAGGTTCGGCCTCTGGACGAGTGCGAGCGAATGAGAATGAGCCTGCCCAGATTGAAGATCGCTCTTCAAGGACTCGCGGGCGAGTTGGAGCAGAGCGATGTTGCGGTGCTCGAAGGAAAACTTCACGACTTTGCCGAAACAACCGAAAACCAGCAGCGGCTCATCGACAGACAGCAGCGCACATTGGAAAGCCAGCGGATCGAGATCGAACGATTGCGCAAGGAATGCGCAGATCTGCGAGAAGTGCAGGACCTGCGCAAACGTCTGCATCGTGTCATGACCGATGCGCATCGCGAAATCGCACCGATTCATGTGGTGCCGGTTGCGACGAGCGACGACCCGCAGACGAATTTCACGAACACGTTCCCCGACGTGCGGATTGCGGAATGGCAGGCGCCGCGCGATACGATGTACGCCAACGCAGACACGCGATTCGACCGTGTATGCCATATCTTCCATAACGACTGGATGGGTATCCGTTCGGCTGTCGGTGCGCTACCTGGTTACAAGCTTGCGATTCCGTCATCGACGGGAATCCCCGTGCACGAGATCGAAGTCGTCATGCAACGATTGCAGGATCACGGGATCGAGAAGATCGTCCTGCACGGCGTTTCCGATTCCATGTACGCATTGACGCACGCGCTCGCAGCCAACGGATTTGGCGAGCAGTATCTCGTCTGGCACGGTACGACGGCGCAATGGGTGTGGGAGGACGAGCGGCGCTACGCGCAGATGGCGATTCGCATGGCGCGTGAAGGTCGAGTCAAACGCTTCAGCGCAATTCGGCGCGGCCTTGGGCCGGTCGTCGGGCAGCGCAATTTCGCGCCGCAATTGGTCAACATGCCGCCCAGGGTCAACAACGGTCAGGTGCGACGGCGGCCGCCCCGCTCGGGGAGCTATAGCGCGCTCGCGCCGTCATGGAATGACTTACGGAAGAATCTTGCAACGAACGTTCTCGCTGCGCACACCGTGAACTCGGTGGATTCCATCTATGTAGTTGCAAAGGACTTCGAATTGCCGAAGTGGATTTCCACGAAAGTGAAGAAGGTGGGATATCGCGATCACGCGAGCATGCTCGAACTGATGGCGACGATGGACATCGTATTGAACGTAACGACCATCGATTGCCATCCGATGGTCGACCTCGAGGCCATGTCGGTGGGCACGCCGTGTGTACGTGGGCCGCTGTTTCTCGATGGTCTTGAAAGCCACCCGTACGTGCGTCTCACTGCCGTCGACAATCCGATGAGTGTCGAAGATGTCGCGCACTGTATCGGGGAGGTGCTCGATACGAATGAAAGTGAGCTCATCGGCATGATGGATGACTACAAGCGTCAGCTTCACGAGCTGTCGGCGCAACGCTATGCCGAATTCCTGGCAATTTGAGGACGAGGGACCAATGAGAGTTTTCGTAACCACCGAGCTGTTTCCGTTTACGCACGGGGGCATTGGTCGCGCCATCGCCAACATGTTGTCGTCGTTCGATTCCGAGCAGGCGGCGCGCACGGCCATTGTTTGGGTCGGCGACAATCTCGATTCGAATCGATTTGCGTCGGTATATCCGCAGATCAAGCTCATAGTTGCATCGAAATTAAATTATGAGCTTGTCGATGCGAGCGGCGTTTGCTATCCGCCGGAATGGGCGTTCACGGACACGGAATGGCACTGGCGGTCGGTGTGCGCTCTACAGGGGCTCCGCAAGCTCGCAAGTGAAGTCGGTACACTGGACTACATTGAATTTCCCGACTGGGGTGGACTCGGCTTCGCGACGACACAGGAAAAGCTGCTAGGCCGCGAATTCGACGACAGCGTCGTCGCGGTCCGGTTGCATACGGTGGACAGCCTGCTTGCCGACGTCGATAGCCGGCTGGTCGACAAGCATGCGCTTGCGACGTACGATCTTGAGCGCAAGGCGCTGGCTGATTGTGATTACGTCATCGCTCAGATTCCGGAAGTCGGACACGCGATCAAGGCATTCTTCGGCTTTTCCGATGAAGAATGGCTGCCTCGCATGCATGTCCACGCGCCTCCCGTAACCCTCGATTTCGGGGGGGGCGCGGAAGAATCGATCACGCCTTGCGCGGATACGCCGATCGTATTCCCGTCGAAGATCCAGCATCTGAAGCGGCCGGATCTCTTTCTTCGCGGGGCGTGCGGATTCTTGCATGCCCACCCGGAATATCGCGGAAACATCGTATTTGTAGCGCATTCGTCGCCGGATGCTATGGCGCGGCTGCAGCGGATGGTTCCGCCGGATCTGAAAGGACGCTTTGTCTTTCTGGAAAATGCCAGCCCGGTCGAGCGCGCACATCTGCTGTCCCGGTCGATCAGCGTGACGGCTTCGCAGTTCGAGTCATTCTGTTTGTCCGCGTATGAGGCTTCGCTCGCCGGTGCCATTTGCGTGTTGAATGGCAACAATCCCGCATTCGGTGATAGTTCGCCATGGCGCGATGGCATCAATTGTTGCAAGTTCGACGGTACCGCGGAGGGACTTGCTGCCGCGCTTGCCGTTGCCTATGCCGGTGGCGTTCGGGAAGTCGTGAAAACACCTTCTGGTCCGTCGCCGTGTAACGTACTGCAGGCGCGGCCAACTCCGAAGCTGGTCGAGAATCGCCCGCTCGTATCGGTAGTCGTACCGCATTTCAACCTTGGCGAATATTTGCCTCGCACTCTGGATTCGATCCTGGCGTCGACATACGAGAACGTCGAAATCGTTATCGTTGATGATTGTTCGACTGACGCGCTGAGCTGCGTCACGATTGAACGTATTCAGACGTTGGGGGGGCGCATACGGATCATTCGGAACCCTATGAATATCGGGCTCGCGGCGACCCGAAATGTTGCACTTCGGCATGTACGCGGCGAGTTCATCCTCACGCTCGACGCCGACGATCTCATTGAGCCGCAGTTCATCGAAATCGCGGTCAATGCATTGCAGTGCAATCTTGCGTTCGATTTCGTCGTGCCGCAAACCGGATTCTTCCTAGATCGGGAGGAAGGGCAGATCGGTCGACAGGCTGCATTTGCCGATTACGCGGTGTTCTATGGCGAAGCGCGGGCGTTGGGCATGTATGAGAACCGTTTTTCGACCGCGACGTGCATGGCCCGTACGACTGTCTTGCGCGAGCTAAAGTATCGAGAAGAACTTGAAGCGTATGAGGATTGGGATCTCTATGCTCGGGCGCTTGCCGCCGGAAAGCGCTTCATTGCGACGAATGGCATCCATTTCTTCTATCGGCGTCGTGCGAATTCGATGTATCACACGCCGGAGCGTGTCGCGCGCCACCGTGCGCTGTACCACGCGTTGTTGACGGGCAAGATGGTCGAGGCCGGACAGGTGAAGCTCCCGCTCTATGTGCTGGAGGGCGGACAGGGTGCGCATGTGGCGCCCGGCACATCGGAGGAGGAGCTTCATGCATTGCGAGAGGAGCTTGCCTTCTATCGGAACAGCAGAGCCATTTTTGCGACGCGGAAAATTGTGGAGTACGTTAGGACCAAAGCGCCATGGGCGATCAATCTAACGCGGCGTGCGATGCAAAGCGCATGGCGGGTACGGAGGCGGTTGCGTTCCTAGTAGCAGTCAATTGCCCAGCGTCGGAGTGGGAAATTGGTTCGTGTCGGAATACGTAGGGAGCGCGGCACGGGACTTGAGGAAGAAGTCCGACGCAAGATCATCGCTCCGTATGCGCGCGGCGCGAGCGTGCTCGGCCCAGTAATTCGACTTCCGACCCTTCAAAGTCATGACCGGGTTGCACGATTGCCTTCGCCCAGCCCGCAATATTCCGGGATGAGCATGGAATTGCCCGCGTATGCGGATCTGGATCCATGGGGTAGGCGTTCGACGCAGCTGGTTGCCCAGCCAATGCTTTCCATTTTCATCTACGGGTCAAACATATGACCTTGCTTGAACCCGGGCGTCAAATTCATCGGCTACAATGCTTGCGCGATAACTTTCTTACTGTACTTGTAAGACTGAACGTTCGATGTGCAGGCGTCGCCTTCGCCGCGGGCTGTACCGAACCAAAGCATTGCCCAACGTTTCTTCAATCGTATCGGACATTTTCACCACGCCCTAGCTTGATACGACAAGCTCGCTGGCCACGATCTTGCCTTCGGCGCGTGCCAGCTTCGTTGGGCGCCCGGTGAGAGTGTCAACAGACCCAAGACGGAGTGGGGCATGATCGGGCGCTGCAATACATTTGCGCCATTCGCGAGGAGCCGAAGTCCTTGCGGGACCGATTCGGCGTTCGGCAAATCGTTGAACGATGTGGGCGTTGAACGATGTGGGCAGGTATTGGACAGCATTGACAGCACTTGCGGCCAAACCTACAGTTGCAAGCGCGGGGGGCGATTTCTGCACGTAAATGGAAAAGAAAACTTATTTAGTGACCGGTGCGTCGGGGTTTATCGGTCGATCGCTCGTCGAGCGGCTACAAGGGAACGGTCATGTCGTGCGCCGTGCAGTGAGACGGGTTGTGGACGGCGCAAACGACGTCGAGTGCTCGCTTGGTGCGTCGGTCGATACCTGGCTCAACGCCATTGACGGCGTCGATGGTGTTTTTCATCTGGCATGGTCGACCGTGCCGCGAACGGCGAATAGTGCGCCACTCGACGACGTGGCCACTAATGTCATGGGTACTGTTGCGCTGCTCGAGGCGATGCGCCAGCGCCCAGGCATTCCCTTCGTCTTTGCTTCCTCGGGCGGGACTGTCTACGGGGTGCCCGAAGCCCCACTAGTCTCTGAATCCCACCCGCTCCGGCCCCTCAGCGTGTACGGCGCGTCGAAGGCATCGGTTGAAGGCTATGCGATGCTCTATCGTCGCCAATTCAGTGTGGACACACGAATTCTGCGAGTCAGTAATCCGTTCGGCCCCGGACAGAACGTCGATGGCCAGTTAGGCGCCGCATCGATCTTCGCTTGGCGTGCGCTTGCTGGTCTTGACATTCGGATATGGGGCGACGGTTCGGTTGTCCGCGATTACCTGTATATCGAAGACGCGGTAGATGCGTTCGTCGCGACCATGAATGCGAGGAGCGCCGCGTTCGGCAACGCGGACCCTATCTTCAACATCGGCTCTGGTGAGGGCACGTCGCTCAAGCAGATCGTCGAGACGATCGGCAACATTCTAAGTACGCCAGTGTGCGTCAAGTACGAGGCCGCGCGTTCATTTGACGTGCCGGTCAGCATTCTCGACGTATCGCGTGCTAAAGAGGTGCTTGGTTGGGCGCCGAAGACGTCCTTCCGGGACGGTATGAGCGAGACGATCGCTTGTTTTTCCAAGAACATGGCATTTCAGCTGTGTTCGGACTGAAGGACCTCGATGGCTACCGTTTCGGTTATTGTCCCCTTTTTCAATCAGTTGAAGTATCTCCGGCAGTGCCTGGAGAGTGTCCTGAAGCAGACATCTAAGGACATCGAAGTTCTGCTTGTGAACGACGGCTCTGCTGAAGATCCTGTGGAACTCGTGCGTGCGTTAGACGACCCTCGCATCAGGTTGATCGAGCAAGCGAATGCGGGTGTGGCGATCGCGCGGAATAACGCGATTGCGGCCAGCAGCGGAGAGTTCCTGGTATTCCTGGATGCCGACGATTGGCTTGCACCCACGATGATAGAGGAGTTGTCACAGGTGCTTGTCGACGACACGGATGCCGGTATGGCTTATTGCGATATCGTCCGCGTCAATGAGCAGGGGGACGTGGCGGATGCGCACAAAGTTGCGGATGCACGAACCGAACTGAATGGAAATATCTTGCCCTCGCTCATACTCGGCGGATATTTTCCGCCGGCCTGCGTAATGGTGCGTGCGTCCGCCCTCGACACGGTGGGCACCTTTGATAAGTTGCTCGGGGGGTGTTGTGATTGGGACTTGTGGATCCGGATCGCAGCGTCCGGGTTTACGGCGCGATTCGTGCCACGAGGACTCTGCTACTACCGGCTCCATGATCAGTCGATGAGCAAGGATTCGGCGCACATGCGCTCTACGGCTGAGGCGACGCTCGCCAAGAACATGGCGGCCTTTCCCAAGCAATTGGCCGGCGCAATTCAATTGCTGATCCAGACGTCGGCAGAGATATATTCGACGAATGTCGCCCTCGGGCAGGAGCGATTGCGCTTGGTCGAATCGCAGCAGGAGCACGAACAGGAAATTCAGCGTCTCGAAGGGATTGCCCGCCGGCTCAAAGACGATACCGGATCGCTGACGCAGGCCAAGCAATGGTTGGAACAGCAGTGGAGCAACTATAAGACGGCCAACGTTGCCTTGGAGCAGGACAAGCAACATCTTATTTCAGCTCTTGCCGGCCACCGAGCTGAGATTGAACGGCTCGAAGCAATGGTGACGAAATTCAAAAGCGACATCAATGAACTTATTACCGGGAAAGAATGGCTAGAGAAAAAGTGGGGCGAATGTCGCGAAATCAATGCTGCAACCGAGCTGGAAAACCGGAATCTGAAGGAATCGCTCGCGCAACAAAAGGCAGAGATCAGGCTGGCCTCAGAGCCCGTCTCGGATCGATCCGCACAGTCGGGGCGCAGTACATCAACTATGCCAATTAATCTATTTCGGGCTGCGCGGCGACGCGTAGGGGGAATTGCAAAACGGTTCACTGGATCGCCGGATGTATCGGTGGATGAAGCCGCATTGCTGCGTACATCGCCGTTGTTCGATGGTGCTTACTACCTGGCGACCTATCCCGACGTGGCGGATGCGGCCATCGATCCAGTTGTTCATTACCTGCAGTTCGGGTGGGCGGAAGCCCGGCAGCCGAGCATGTCGTTCGACGGTAACCGCTATCTTGACGACTACCCTGACGTCCGTGCCGCTGGCGTCAATCCGCTTGTCCACTACTTGACATTCGGCAGTCGAGAGGGGCGCCATGCCACGCCTGTGATGGCGCTCACGGCGGCCCAACCGGATTCCCATGTCGAGCCGTGCGATTCCAGCGCCTGCGACGTGGCGGAACAGTTGGTCGCGGGCACGAGGAAAGATTCCCCGGACGAAACCCGGCAGATCATCGAACAGTCTGGTCTGTTCGACCTCGAACTGTATTGCCGGCTCAATCCCGACCTCGCAAGTCTGCCCGACCCGCTCGAGCACTACGTTAGGCACGGAGGATTCGAGGGGCGGCGTGCCCATCGGTTCTTCGACGGGCGTTGGTACACGTGGGCCTATCCCGATGTCGCAGCAAGTGGCCTGCATCCGCTCGTCCACTACATGATGATCGGCCGGCCGCAAGGGCGGCACGGTGGGTTGCCCGCTCACGTGCTGGGTACGATCGAGAAAATGATCTCCGAAGCTGGTGCACTGGAATCCCCGATTCTGCTTGACCCCGCTTTTGCCGAGCCGGCATTGCTCCCGCTCAGTTACGGCGGACAGGCGTGGTCTGGAATCGGTGCCTGGCAACAGCTTTTCGATTCATTGCCGTGCGCGTTTGAGCATATCGTGTTCGTTCCGTGGCTGGTGCGCGGAGGTGCCGACTTGGCCGCGGCAAATGTCGTTCGCGCGAGCATCCAGGAAAACGGCATCGACTCCACGCTGATCGTATTGACCGATTATGATCGTAGCGATGCAGTCGAATGGCTACCGGCCGGCACTCATGTGCGCATCCTCTCCGAAATTGAGCCATCGCTCACACGCGCGGATCGCGTTCAGTTAGTGGAGTCGCTGATCTTTGCCTTGCGTCCGAAGTCGGTCATGAACGTCAATAGTGGCGCTTGCTGGGAAGCCATCGCAAAGAAGGGCGCCGCGTTGGGCAAGTTGACCGAGTTGTATGCCTGCCTGTTCTGTCGCGACTATACGCCGGACGGTCGCGCCGCTGGCTATGCCGACACACACTTTCGGGACTGCGTACCGTACCTGACGAAGGTCTATTTCGACAATGCCGGTTTCATGGATGAGCTGGCTGCGGATTACGGCGTTCCGGCCATTATGCGATCGAGGCTGGTCGTGCTTCATCAGCCTGTCAGCAACGTGGCGGTCGGGACGTATAAGGGCGGGGCGCAAGCGGGCAACCGGGTGATGTGGGCCGGTCGTTTCTGCAAGCAGAAGAACGTCGATCTCCTGATCGAGATCGTCCGGCGTGCGCCAGACTTCCACTTCGACATTTACGGCTATGGGGATGACGCGTATGCGACGAAGCTGGCCGAGGCGGAACGTGTGCTCGGCAATTTGACGGTCAAGGGCTCCTTCCCGTCGACGGCGAGCCTGCCGGTCAGTGATTACAATGCGTTCCTGTACACGTCCCTCTGGGATGGCTTGCCGCTCACGCTGGCCGATATCGCGTGCACTGGCATTCCCATGGTCGCGTCCGCGGTCGGTGGAATTCCGGATCTCGTGACGGAGCGGACAGGCTGGCTTATCCAGTCGTATAAGGACGCCGATCCATACGTTGCCGCGTTGCGGGACATTATCCGTCGTCCCGATGAAGCAAGGCAGCGCGCAGAGCGCATGATTGACTGGGTGCAAAGCGAGCACTCGTGGGAGCAGTTCTGCGCAACCCTTCGTGTATCTCCGTCGTTTATCAACTGACTATGCCGAAGTTCGATATCACTGCTGTTATCAACGGCCACGGCGAGGGGTTGCTTGCGCATGCCTCGCTCAACAGTCTTTCGCGCAGCGCGGACGTTGCGGCTGCGGCCGGATTACGTGTCGAAATGCTCGCCGTTCTCGACAAGCCGAATGCGCTGACGCTGCAAATTTTCGAAGAATACGCGTCGCGGCGCGAAGATCTTCGAATCGTGAGGGTTGAGCATGGCGACCTGGGCTATGCGCGAAATTCCGCGGCCGACGAAGCAAACGGGAAATGGATCGGGTTTCTCGACGCGGATGACATCTGGTGTGCCGACTGGCTCGTCGCGGCGTACAAGGCCGCTGAGGCCGATCCTCGCAACGTCGCCTGGCATCCGGAAGTGAACGTGTGTTTCGGCGCCACGCCGAACATCTTCCTGCACGTGGACATGGAAGATCCCAGCTTCCATGTCGCGCAGCTTGCATTTACCAATGCGTGGACGTCCCTCGTCTTCACATCCAAGGATTTCCTGAGGTCCGTGCCGTATACGGGCACTGACTTCAAGAACCACATCGGATATGAAGACTGGGGGTGGAACATTTCCGTCATTAATAGTGGCGGCATCCATAAGATCGTTCCAAAAACGTCGCATGCAATCCGGACCCGGCACACGTCCCTCGTGAAGCAGACGACGGCTGCGGGCTGCATCCCGAGGCCGTCCGATTTGTTTCGCAACGCGATCCGGAACCGCGCGACCAAGGAAGATGAGCGACTCCTTCTAGAACAAGCCGATTAGTGGCGCTATGTGAACGCGCTCCTTTGCGATAATCGTAAGTTCAGTCGGGAGGGTGGACTGCTCTGTATCGACCGTTGTTGCAGCCGATTCTGCCGCTGCGAGTCGTTAGAAATTTGCTGACTCACCCATCAATCTTCGATCGAGTTCAGAGCTTTTCGCGTCATACAGATTTAGCAGTTAGGCGCTCTGCCTGGTTTGCCACGCGCGATCGCCGCGCAACGATTTTGCTCACGGATGAATGTAATAAGCGCGCAGTCTCGAGATGCCGACGGCCTGTCGGTTTCCGTAGTCGTATATCGTCCCGATGCCGCTCAACTCGAGCAGACGCTCGTCAGCTTGGGCGCAGCGTGCGCGCGCTTGCGCAAAGCAACCCGCGGGTGTCCAATCGACCTGTATCTGGTCGATAATGGTGGGTTGGGCGATGTTAGCGTCGTGATACACCGGCTCGACGCGCAGGGCGTCACATGCCGGATACTGACCGGGCACGGCAATGTCGGCTACGGGCGCGGGCACAATCTCGCGATCGACCTATCGGTGCGTCCGCTCCACCTGATCTTGAATCCGGATATCGATATAGACGCTCAGGCCTTGGTTGCCGCACGTCAGTTCTTCGATTCGCATTCCGATGCAGGTGCGCTCACTCCCCGTATCGGCGACGAGTCAGGCGAACTGCAATATCTCTGCCGGCGCTATCCATCGATCATCGACCTGCTCGTGCGTGGCTTCCTGCCGGCGCAGTACCGACAGCCGTTCACGAACCGCCTTGCGCGCTACGAAATGCGCGATGTCATCAACGACCGCGACATCGTCTGGGATCCCCCAATCGTCAGCGGCTGCTTCATGTTGTTTCGTACCAATGTCCTGAAAAGCCTGGGCGGATTCGATCCCCGCTACTTTCTGTACTTCGAAGACTATGACCTGAGCCTTCGCACGCACGATCTCGCACGCGTCGCTTACGTTCCCGCAGTACGAGTAATTCACCACGGCGGCGGCGCGTCTCGCAAGGGCTTCGCCCACATTCGCATGTTCGCCGCGTCGGCCTTCAAGTTCTACAACCGTTTCGGCTGGAGGCTGTGGTGAGCCACCTCATCGTCACGGGCGCGAACGGCTTCGTCGGCCGTGCGGTCTGCCGCCGCGCGCTGGAGGCCGGACATACCGTGACCGCCATGGTGCGGCGCCCGGGCGGATCCATCGAAGGCGTGCGTGAATGGGTGCATGGCGCCGCCGATTTCGATGGCCTCGACGAAGGATGGCCAACGGATCTGGCAGCCGACTGCGTGATCCATCTCGCGGCTCGCGTACACGTGATGCGCGACGAGTCGCCGGATCCCGACGCCGCGTTCGACGCGACCAACGTCGCCGGTACCTTGCGTCTCGCCAAAGCCGCACGCCAGCACGGCGTGCGCCGCATCGTCTACGCGAGCAGTATCAAGGCGGTCGGCGAGAGCGACGGCGGCGCGCCATTGTCGGAAGCGGCGAGTCCTGATCCGCAGGACGCCTACGGTCGCTCGAAGCTGCGTGCGGAGCGCGAACTCGCGCAATTCGGTGCGTCGAACGGGCTCGACGTCGTGGTCGTTCGGCCACCGCTGGTCTACGGTCCGGCGGTCCGCGCGAACTTCCTGCGCATGATGGACGCGGTTGCGCGAGGGATGCCGCTGCCGCTCGGCTCGATCGCGGCTCGTCGCAGCATCGTCTACGTCGACAACCTGGCTGACGCACTCCTGCAATGCGCGATCGATCCGCGTGCCGCCGGCGAATGTTTCCACGTTGCCGACGACGATGCGCCGTCGGTCACGGGCCTGCTACGGCTGGTCGGCGACGCGCTCGGCAAGCCGGCCCGCCTGATCGCCGTCCCGTCCGCCGTGCTGCGCGCGCTCGGTACGCTGACCGGCCGCCGCGCGGCGATCGACCGCCTGACCGGCAGCCTCCAACTGGATACGGGCCGGATCACGCGCGTGCTTGGCTGGCATCCGCCCTATACGACGAGACAGGGCCTCGAAGCGACTGCCGCATGGTATCGTTCGCGCGATACACAACAATAGCTGACATGCATTTCCCGATATCCACCTGGCCCGACGCGGCCGCGGTGGCGCTGGCTGCTGCCATCGCGTCGACGGCCATCCTGCGCATGCTGCTCGCGACCGGCCTTGCATGGCGCCTTGCCACCGATATTCCGAACGACCGTTCGCTCCACACGCTGCCGACGCCGCGCGTCGGCGGGTGGGGCATCGTACCGGTCTGCGTCGTCGCGCTGCTCGTGCTGGCGCCGCACTTGTGGCTGATCGCCATCGGCGCCGCCGGGCTTGCCGCGATGTCCCAGATCGACGACCGGAGCGGGCTGCCGGCCCGCGTGCGATTCTCGGCGCACCTCGCGGCGGTCGTCGCGCTGATCGCCGTGTTTCCGGCCGACGCACCGTGGTGGCTGCTGGTCGGCATCGGCTTCGTGATGGTCTGGCTGACGAACCTGTACAACTTCATGGACGGCGCCGACGGCCTCGCGGGCGGCATGGCGCTGTTCGGCTTCGGCGCGTACGCAGTCGCGGCGCTGACCGCCCCGACGCCGTCGCCGGATCTGGCCGTGGCCGGCTCGGCCGTCGCCGGCGCCGCGCTCGGCTTCCTTCTGCTGAATTTCCACCCGGCCCGGCTGTTTCTCGGCGATGCCGGTTCGATTCCGCTCGGATTCCTGGCCGGCGCCCTCGGCTACTGGGGCTGGCGCGGCGGCGTGTGGCCGATCTGGTTTCCGGCGCTGGTGTTCGCGCCCTTTATTGCCGACGCATCTGTAACACTTTTGAGACGTCTGTTACGTGGCGAAAAGTTCTGGCAGGCGCACCGGGAGCACTATTATCAAAGGATGGTCCGGGCGGGCGTAGGTCACCGCCGGACTGCTCTTTATTGGTACCTCATCATGCTCGCAGGCATAATCGTCGCCGTGTGGGCAACGGGCCGCCCGGAACTGCAGCAGTGGCTGTCGTTCTTCGCGTGGTACGGCGTCCTGGCATGGTTCGGGTTGTTGATCGACATGCGTTGGCGCCGGTTTCAGTCCGCCGCCGAAAATAACTCTTGAGGTTTCCTGCCGATGTTGCGATCCAAAGCATCATGGCTTTCGCTGAGCGCTTTCCTGTTTGACCTGACGGCGGTCAGCGCCGCGTGGTTGTTCGCCTATCTTGTCCGATTCAACGGCAGCGTTCCGTCCGATTTCATGGGCGGCGCACTGACGGCGCTCGTCTGGGTGTTGCCGGTCTACGCGCTGATGTTCCACTTGTTTGGGCTGTATCGCGGGCTGTGGGTGTTCGCGAGCCTTCCCGATCTGATGCGGATCTCGAAGGCAGTCATCGGCGGCGGCGTGATCGTGATGATCGGCGCGGTGATGTTCCAGCCGATCCCGATCATCCCGCGCTCGGTGCTGCTCGTGTCGCCGCTGATGCTGTTCCTCGCGATGGGGGGCGCCCGCGCGCTGTACCGCGCGACGAAGGAGTTCTACCTGTACGGCGGGCTGGTCGGGCAGGG
Source organism: Burkholderia sp. BCC0398 (assembly GCF_902833245.1). Classification (NCBI taxonomy): domain Bacteria; kingdom Pseudomonadati; phylum Pseudomonadota; class Betaproteobacteria; order Burkholderiales; family Burkholderiaceae; genus Burkholderia; species Burkholderia sp. BCC0398. The sequence goes on along the minus strand of NZ_CADFEM010000002.1, from coordinate 34,213 downwards.
CAAGCCGGTGCTCGTGCTCGGCGCCGGCACGGCCGGCGCGAGCCTCGCGCGGGAGCTGTCGCGTTCGGGCGAATGGCGTCTGGTGGGCCTGCTCGATGACGATCCGACCAAGCAGGGCCGCGAAATCTACGGCTACAAGGTGCTCGGCTCGTTCAACGACCTGAAGCACTGGACCGACGCGCTGAAGGTGGAATACGCGATCATCGCGATTCCGTCGGCATCGGTCGAAACGCAGCGCCGTGTCGCGACGCTATGCGTGCGCGCCGGCATCAAGGCGATGGTGCTGCCGTCGCTGACCGCACTGATGCCGGGGCAGGGCTTTCTGTCGCAGGTACGGAACATCGATCTCGAGGATCTGCTCGGCCGCGACGCGGTGACGATCGACACGCCGCATGTCGAGGCCCTGCTGCGCGGCCGCGTCGTGATGGTGACGGGCGCGGGCGGTTCGATCGGCTCGGAACTGTGCCGGCAGATCCTCCGCTTCGCTCCGGCGCAACTCGTCGCGTTCGACCTGTCCGAATACGCGATGTACCGGCTGACCGAGGAATTGCGCGAGCGCTTCCCCGATCTGCCCGTCCTGCCGATCATCGGCGATGCGAAGGATTCGCTGCTGCTCGACCAGGTGATGTCGCGCCACGCACCGCACATCGTGTTCCATGCGGCTGCGTACAAACACGTGCCGTTGATGGAAGAACACAACGCGTGGCAGGCGCTGCGCAACAACGTGCTCGGAACCTATCGCGTGGCCCGCGCGGCGATTCGCCACGACGTGCGTCACTTCGTGTTGATCTCGACCGACAAGGCCGTCAATCCGACCAATGTGATGGGTGCGAGCAAGCGCCTTGCCGAAATGGCGTGCCAGGCATTGCAGCAGACGAGCGGGCGCACGCAGTTCGAAACGGTGCGCTTCGGCAATGTGCTTGGTAGCGCCGGCAGCGTGATTCCGAAGTTCCAGCAGCAGATCGCGAAGGGTGGTCCGGTGACGGTCACGCATCCCGAGATCACGCGCTTCTTCATGACGATTCCGGAAGCGTCGCAACTCGTGCTGCAGGCGTCGAGCATGGGGCGCGGCGGCGAGATCTTCATTCTCGACATGGGCGAGCCGGTCAAGATCGTCGATCTCGCGCGTGACCTGATTCGCTTATATGGATTCTCGGAAGGGCAGATTCGGATCGAGTTCACGGGTCTGAGGCCGGGCGAGAAGCTCTACGAGGAGCTGCTTGCGGACGATGAGACGACCACGCGTACGCCGCATCCCAAGTTGCGGATAGCCCGCGCTCGGGAAGTACCAGACCATCTGCTTGATGAATTGTTGCCATGGCTAATGCAGCATCGTGTGCTTAGCGACGACGAGGTTCGACGGGATTTGCGACGTTGGGTGCCGGAATATCAGACGGCCGTCTTGCCAGTGCTGCAGAGCGTGCCAGCTGGGATGCGAGCAGTATCGAATGAATGACCCTGGTTTACCGTCGAGCCAGTTCTGGTAACAGAGTGGTGTAGTCGAGAGCTGACAGCCTCGTGGCCGAACGATCTGATTCGAATCGATAGGGTGCCGGGACGGTAAGTCGATTGTCGTCCCGGCAAGTCGGCATTACTCCACCGTCACCGATTTCGCGAGGTTGCGCGGCTTGTCGACGTCGGTGCCGCGCGCACACGCGGTGTGATACGCGAGCAGTTGCAGCGGCACGACGTGCAGGATCGGCGACAGTTGCCCGTAGTGCTCCGGCATCCGGATCACGTGCAGGCCGTCGTCGTTGACGATCTGCGTGTCGGCATCCGCGAACACGTACAGCTCGCCGCCGCGCGCACGCACTTCCTGCATGTTCGACTTCAGCTTCTCGAGCAGCGTGTCGTTCGGCGCGACCGTGACGACCGGCATCGCTTCCGTGACGAGCGCGAGCGGCCCGTGCTTCAGTTCGCCGGCCGGATAGGCCTCGGCGTGGATGTACGAGATTTCCTTCAGCTTCAGCGCGCCTTCGAGCGCGATCGGATAGTGCAGCCCGCGGCCGAGGAACAGCGCGTTTTCCTTGCGCGCGAATTCCTCCGACCACGCGATGATCTGCGGCTCGAGCGCGAGCACGCTGTTCAGCGCGGCCGGCAGGTGGCGCAGCTCCTTCAGGAATTGCGCTTCCTGCGCGGCGTCGACGTGCCCGCGCAGCTTGCCGAGCGTCGCGGCCAGCACGAACAGCGCGACGAGCTGCGTCGTGAACGCCTTCGTCGACGCGACGCCGATCTCGGTGCCCGCGTGCGTCAGGAACTGCATTTCGGTCAGGCGCACCATCGCGCTCGTCGCGACGTTGCACACCGCAAGCGTATGCGTGTGGCCGAGCGACTGCGCGTGCTTGAGCGCCGCGAGCGTATCGGCCGTCTCGCCCGACTGCGAGATCACGAGCACGAGCTGGCGCGGGTTCGGCACCGACTCGCGGTAGCGGTATTCGCTGGCGATCTCGACCTGGGTCGGGATCTTCGCGATCGATTCGAGCCAGTACTTCGCGGTGAGGCCCGAGTAGTAGCTCGTGCCGCACGCAAGGATCAGCAGGCTGTCGATCTCCGCGAACGCGGCGGGGGCCGCGTCGCCGAACAGCGTCGCGTCGAACGCTTCCGTCTGCGGCACGGTGTCGCCGATCGCGCGCGGCTGCTCGAAGATTTCCTTCTGCATGAAGTGGCGATAGGGCCCAAGTTCGACCGCGCCGCTGTACGCACTAACCACGCGGATCTCGCGCTGCACGGTGGCGCCGTGACGATCGACGATCGTCACGCCGTCGAGCGACAGCTCGCACACGTCGCCTTCCTCGAGGCACGTGAAACGGTCGGTGCTGCCGGCCAGCGCCAGCGCGTCGGACGCGAGGAAGTTCTCGCCGTCGCCGTGACCGACGACGAGCGGCGAACCCTGGCGCGCGCCGACGACGGTGTGCGGCTGGTCCTTGTGCGTCACGGCGATCGCATACGCGCCGTGCAGTTGCTGCACGGCTTCGCGCACGGCGTCGAACAGGTTGCCGCGATACAGGCTGTGCACGAGGTGCGCGATCACTTCGGTGTCGGTCTGCGACACGAATTCGTAGCCCTTTGCGCGCAGCGTTTCGCGCAGCGTCTCGAAGTTCTCAATGATGCCGTTGTGCACGAGCGCGAGCGCGTTCGACGAGAAGATCGGGTGCGCGTTGTGCGTGACCGGCGCGCCGTGCGTGGCCCAGCGCGTGTGCGCGACGCCGGTCGTGCCTTCGAGGTGCGTGTCGCGCACCTGCGCATCGAGATCGGCGACGCGCGCGACGCTGCGCGCGCGCTTCGGCGCGCCCGGTTCGAGCACGGCGACGCCGCACGAATCGTAGCCACGGTATTCGAGGCGCCGCAATCCTTCGATCAGCACCGGAACGATATTACGCTGCGCAACTGCGCCGACAATGCCGCACATGAATGGTCAATCCTGTCAGTCGAAGCGGGCGCCGCGCGGGCGCCCGCAAAAGGTTTAGCTATATTTCCTGGGCGCGGAGCCGCCTTTGCGGTCTCCGTCTTGTCGTTGGTGGGAACACGCCATCGGTGACATCACTTGCCACATTGCGCGGTCATCAAGCCGCAGCGATGGGCGAACTGGCGCGAGAAATCGCGTTTCCGACCTGACGAATATATCGCATTCGAGCACGGTCCCAGAGTTGCTGTTGGCCCTGGTCCGATCAATGCCGCTGGTGCTCCTTCCTCACCACCATCCACTTCGGCACCCTGAACCGCACGATGCTGAGATAAAGCCAGACATAAGTCAGAGCGAACAGCACAACAAACACGAACAGATGCACGGTATGCCGCCAGAACAGCGTCGCCGGAATCACCGCGACGAGGCACAGCAGCCACAAATAAGGTGAAGTTAACGAATTCCGCCGCGTCAGATCATGCGCGTGTTTCGTCCCCACGGCCCATCTCATCAGCCGCTTGTACACGAGCATATGCAGATGCACGCCGTCCGGAATCCCCGGCGACATCCCGCGGATGAACTTCTTCCGATAAATCGAGAAGCACGTCTCGAAGATCGGATACATGAACAGCAGCACCGGATACCACGCGGACACCTCGCGGTTGCGCATCACGAGCATGATCGCGAGCTCCGCGAGCATGAAGCCGATGAAATACGCGCCGCCGTCGCCAAGAAAGATCAGCCCCGCCGGGAAATTCCACAGGAAGAAGCCGAGCACCGCGCCCATCATGATGATCGACGCGGACATCACGACCGGGTCGTTCACATGGAACGCGACATACGCGAGCGACGCGAACATCATGAAGCTGACCATCGACGCGAGCCCGTTGAACCCGTCGATGATGTTGATCGCGTTCGCGAGCGCCGCGACCGCGAGCACGGTGATGAACGCCGAGATGGCCACGTAGCCGAGCAGGAAATCGAGCGGCGGCACGCTGATGCGCTTGACCGCGATGCCCAGCAGCCAGAACGCCAGCGCGGCCGCGCCCATCGTGCAGAGCAGCCGTGCGCGCGGCGACACGCGCTTGGTCAGGTCTTCGACGAGGCCCGACAGGAACGCCGGCATCCCGCAGGCGACGATCCCGAGAATGCTGCCGGCGATCGTCGGATAGCGCCGCGACACGAGCAGCGCGGCCACGACGACTCCGGCGAGGATCCCGATGCCCCCGACGCGCGGCACGGGCCGCACGTGGAATTTCTGCACGCCGGCCAGGTCGCTGTCGATCGAGAATTTCTCGTGAAGGTGCGCGTAGCGCACGATGAACAGCGTGACGAGCAAGGAGACGATGAAGCCGGACGCGAAGCTGAGCATGGGGTCGCTCGAAAAATGGACAGCGGATTATACAAAACCGCGCGGGTTGCCCTCCTGCCATCGCCAGTGGTCGGCACACATTTCCTCGATGCCGAGCGTCGCACGCCAGCCGATGATGTCGGCAGCGGCCTGCGGGTTCGCATAGCACTCGGCGATGTCGCCCGGGCGGCGCGCGACGAGTTCGTACGGCACCGGCCGGCCCGACGCCTTCTCGAACGCGCGCACGACTTCCAGCACGCTGTAGCCTTGCCCGGTGCCGAGGTTCACGACGAAGCTCGCGTCGCGCTTCGCCAGCGCGTCGAGCGCGGCGATGTGCCCCTTCGCGAGATCGACGACGTGGATGTAGTCGCGCACGCCGGTGCCGTCCGGCGTCGGGTAATCCGAACCGAACACGCGCAGCTTTTCCAGCTTGCCGACCGCGACCTGCGCGACGTACGGCATCAGGTTGTTCGGGATGCCGGCCGGATCCTCGCCGATCAGCCCGCTCGCATGCGCGCCCACCGGGTTGAAGTAGCGCAGCGTCGCGATGCGCCACGACGGGTCCGACACTTCGAGATCGCGCAGGATCTGCTCGGCGATCAGCTTCGACTGGCCGTACGGGTTCGTCGCGGACAGCGGGAACGATTCGTCGATCGGCGAGCGCTCGGGCACGCCGTACACGGTGGCGGACGAACTGAACACGAATTGTTTGATCTTGCGCTCGCGCATTACTTTCAATACGGTCAGCAGGCCGCCGAGGTTGTTGTGGTAGTACTCGAGCGGTTTCTCTACCGATTCGCCGACGGCCTTGAGTGCCGCAAAGTGGATCGTACCGGTGATCGGATGCGCATCGAACACCGCGGCGAGCGCGGCTTCGTCACAAACGTCGACCTGGTGGAATGCTGGCGTCTTGCCGGTGATGCGCTCGATCCGGCGCACTGACTCGACTTTACTGTTGACGAGGTTGTCGACGATTACGACTTCATAGCCGTTGTCGAGCAGTTCGACTGTCGTATGCGAACCGATGTAGCCCGCACCGCCGGTGACGAGGATGGTGCCTTTAGCGCTCATTGCTTACGTGCTCCTTCAAAATGTGAATCCGGTAAACGTATGGATGGTACGCCGGTAACGTTCGACGACCGTTTGCTCGTCGAATTCGGCGGCCACCTTGCGGCGCCCGCGCGCACCCATCGCGTCGCGTCCGGCGGTACCCAGCTCGATCATGCGGATCAGCTGCTCCGCGAGGCTCGCGCTGTCCCGCGCGCGGCACAGGAAGCCCGTTTCGCCGTCGGCGACGACGTCGCGGCAACCCGGCACGTCGGTCGCGACGATCGGGCGGCCCATCGCCGATGCTTCCATCAACGTGCGCGGCACACCCTCTCGGTACGACGGCAGCACGACGCAATCGGCCGCCGCGATGTGCGGGCGCACGTCGTGCGCTTCGCCGAGATACTCGACGATGCCTTCGTCGACCCACGCGTCGACGTCCGCGCGACCGATCGCGCTCGGATTGTCGACGCCGAGCGGCCCGAGCAGCTGGAAGCGCGCGTTCGGAAAGCGTTCGCGCACGAGACGCGCGGCCTCGACGTATTCGCGTACGCCCTTGTCCCACAGCAGCCGGCCGATCAGGATGAAGACGGGCGCGTCGCCGCCCGGCAGCGGCACGGGCGAGAACTGTTCGAGATCGACGCCTTCGCCGTGCAGCAGCCGCGCGCGCTCGGGATGCGCGAGCAAGCGCTCGTCGGTGAAGGTCGCGAGATCGTCGCGATTGAGGAACCACACCTCGCGCGGGAAGCGGAACGCGAACCGGTACAGGCGCTTCGCGACGCTCGCCGCGCGGCTCTTCTGGATGAACACGTAGCCGAGGCCCGTCGTCACCGCGATCGACGGCACGCGCGCGAGCCACGCGGCCACCGAGCCGTAGATGTTCGGCTTGATCGTGTAGTGGAACACGAGATCGGGCCGCAGCGCGCGGTAGTGGTGCGCGAGCGCGGCGAGCGTGCCGAGATCCTCGCGCGGGCTCGTGCCTTTCGACGCGACGGCAAGCGCGACGTAACGGCAGCCCATCTGCTCGAGCAGCGGCACCGTGCGGTCGTGCGGCGCGATCACGACGACCTCGGCGCCGCGCGCGACGAGCGCACGGATCAGCCCGTGGCGATACGTATGGATCGCCCAGGCCGTGTTGCAGACGAGCGCGATGCGCAGCGGGGACGTGGTGGACATGAAAAAAAGAAAAAATAAAGCGTCGTAATTGCCGGACGGGCCGGATGCGCGTCAGGCGGACGGCCGCGCGGCGAACAGCGTCTGCTTGATGCGCTGCAGCGTACGGTACGGCGTCACGAAATGCAGCAGGTTCTTGGCGAGGCCGGCCCAGTCGTACGGGTTCAGCACGTTGAAGTGGCGCAGCAGCAGCGTGAGCGTCGACACCAGCTGGCGCCGGCGTTTGGTCGCACTGATCCCGCCCTCGTTAAGCTCGTAATACAGGCCGAGTTCCGGCAGGTTCGCGCAATCGTAGCGTTGCATTAACCGTAAAAAAAGATCGAGATCCTCGGCCGCGCGGTACTTCGCCCGATAGTTGCCCACTTCGCGCACGGCGTCGATGCGCAACATGACCGACGGATGCACGAGCGGCGAGCGCAGGAAGCGCGTGCGGCGCAGCGTGCGCGGGTCGGCGGGCGGCGTCAGCATGAAGCGCGGCTCGCCGGCGCGCGACACGACCTGCGTCCACATGCCGACGCAGGCCACGCGCGGGTGGGCGCCGAGATACGCGCGTTCTTTCGCCAGGCGCTGCGGCGTGGCCAGATCGCCCGCATCGATGCGGGCCGCATAGCGGAAGCCGCGCGCGGCGAGCGCGTCGATGCCGGCCGCCAGCGCGCGTTCGATGCCGCCGTTGCGCGGCATGCGCAGCACGTCGATCGACAGGCCTGGCAGGTCGGGCGCGACGATCGGCGGCGTGCTGCCGTCGTCGACGATCAGCACGTGCACGGGTGCATCCTCGCGAAACGACGCGAGGGTCCGGGCGACATCGTCGTGCCCGTTGTAGGCCGGCATCAGCACGGCCACGTCGTCGAGCGGGGGCGGGCAATCAGGGGACGTCATGTTCGCAGCTTGAAACGGATGTAATAAAAGTTGACGGCGGCAGCAGCCAGGTAGCCGGCCGCCAGCCCGACGAGCGCGCCGTACAGGCCGAGCCGCGGGATCGCGAACAGGTTGACGAGCACGGCGATCGCCAGCGCGAGCAGCCATTTCGACAGCAACACGAATTTTGCTTGATATTTGAGAACGATAAGATTGCCTATCGCCTCGATGCCGGCCGGCACGGACAGCCAGACGGCCCAGCGGAAGATGTCGACCGACGCCTCGTAGCCGCGGCCGAACACCTTGCCGACGATCAGCGGGGCGGCCGCGTCGAGCACGAGCGCGCCGGCCGTCATCAGGCCGGCCGTCATCGCGATCAGCCGGACGATGTTGCGGCGCAGCCGCGCGACGTCCTGCACGCGGTACACGAACGCGGGTGCGATGGTCTGCGCGAGCATCAGCGCGAGCGTGATCCAGTTCTCGTTGAGTTGCTGCGCGGCCGAATAGCGGCCGAGATCGGCGAACGACACGTGGCGCTCGAGCATCAGGCGGTCGAGTTTCAGGAACAGGTACATGCAGATGAGGCCGAGCCAGAACACGGTGCCGGCCGTGGCAAAGTGCCGGAACAGCGATGTGTCGAACCTCCAGCCGAGCGCGCCGCCGTTACGATGGCGGTAGTACAGCAGCAGCGCGAGGCCGATCGCGGCGGCTTCCAGCGCCCACAGCCACGCGAAGCGGGCGGGGCCGGCGGCCGCGCGCACCAGCAGCCACACGAGCAGCGCCTTGGCGAGCGCGGTGACCATGCTGGCGACGAGCTGCGGCTTGCTGTAGGTCATGCTCTGTAGCCACGCGTTGATCACGCCGACGAACGGCTCGCGAAACACCATCGTGACCGCGAGGCCCGCGAGCATCGCGCCGACCAGCGGGTCGAAGGCGCCCGCGGCGATCGCGATCCAGGTCGCGGCGAGCGCGGCGACCGACACGGCGATGCGCAGCACGAACGCGCTGCCGAGCACCGCGCCGAGCTGGGCGGGCGGGCGCTGGACGATGGTCGGGACGAGGATTTCCGCGCCGCACACCCAGGTGAGCGGCGCCAGTACCAGGAGAAGCGTATTCGCATACTGCCATTTGCCGAACACATCTGGCCCGAAATAACGGGCCAGCAGGCCGCTGATCGCGATCGCGACGCCGATCTGCGTGAGCCGTTCGAGGCCCAGCCAGACGAGGTTCGCGACGGCTTTCGCGACGTCCGGGTTGCCGAAGCGCTTCAGCATGCGCGGCAGCGACGGCGCGCGCGGGGGGCGGCCGAAAGCGGCGGGTGGGCGGCGGCGGGACGGCTAGGCATTAAAATAGGCGGTATGCGCGTCATCAAAACCCGCGATTATAAGTGGGATCGCGACCGCTCCAGCCGTTCCGTTCCTTGTTTTGCGGGGCCGCCTGTATCATGCGCGGCACCGGCGAGAGGCGGCCAGCCAAGCCAGACAATTTTCCATGCACGCAACTGAGAGAGAAGAGAATCGATGATCTCCCAATCCATCTTCAAGGCATATGACATCCGTGGCGTGGTCGGCAAGACACTCGACGTCGACACGGCGCGCGGGATCGGCCGCGCATTCGGCAGCGAAGTGCGTGCGCAGGGCGGCGATGCGGTCGTCGTCGCGCGCGACGGCCGCCTGTCCGGGCCGGAACTCGTCGGCGCGCTGGCCGACGGCCTGCGGGCGGCCGGTGTCGACGTCGTCGACGTCGGCATGGTGCCGACGCCGGTCGGCTATTTCGCGGCGAACGTGCCGCTCGCGCTGAAGGGCGGCGAGCGCCGCGTCGATTCGTGCATCGTCGTCACGGGCAGCCACAACCCGCCCGACTACAACGGCTTCAAGATGGTGCTGCGCGGCGCCGCGATCTACGGCGAGCAGATCCAGGCGCTGTATCGCCGCATCGTCGACGAGCGGTTCGAGACGGGCAGCGGCACCTATGAGGAAATCGACGTCGCCGATCAATACATCGCGCGCATCGTCGGCGACGTGAAGCTCGCGCGGCCGCTGAAGCTCGTGGTCGACGCCGGCAACGGCGTCGCCGGCCCGCTCGCGACGCGCCTGTTCAAGGCGCTCGGCTGCGAGCTCGTCGAGCGCTTCACCGACATCGACGGCACGTTCCCGAACCACCACCCCGATCCCGCCCACCCGGAAAACCTGCAGGACGTGATCCAGGCGCTGAAGGACACCGATGCGGAGCTCGGCTTCGCGTTCGACGGCGACGGCGACCGCCTGGGCGTCGTCACGAAGGACGGCCAGATCATCTATCCGGACCGCCAGCTGATGCTGTTCGCGGAAGAAGTGCTGTCGCGCAACCCGGGCGCCCAGATCATCTACGACGTGAAGTGCACGCGCCACCTCGCGCAGTGGGTGAAGTCGAAGGGCGGCGAGCCGCTGATGTGGAAGACGGGGCACTCGCTCGTGAAGGCGAAGCTGCGCGAGACGGGTGCGCCGCTCGCCGGCGAAATGAGCGGCCACGTGTTCTTCAAGGATCGCTGGTACGGCTTCGACGACGGCCTGTACACCGGCGCGCGCCTGCTCGAGATTCTCGCGAAGACGGCCGATCCGAGCGCGCTGCTCAACAGCCTGCCGGACGCGATGAGCACGCCCGAACTGCAGCTCTGGCTCGACGAAGGCGAGAATTTCCGCCTGATCGAGCAGTTGCAGAAAGAGGCGAAGTTCGACGGCGCCGACGAAGTCGTGACGATCGACGGCCTGCGTGTCGAGTACCCGGACGGCTTCGGTCTCGCGCGTTCGTCGAACACGACGCCGGTCGTCGTGATGCGCTTCGAAGCCGAGACGCAGGAAGGGCTCAAGCGTATCCAGGAAGACTTCCGCCGCGTGCTGACGGCCGCGAAGCCGGACGTCAAACTGCCGTTCTGAGCGTTGGCGGCCGGCGGGCCGCCTCTCATGCGACGGCCCGTTCCTCGGCCGTGCTGGTCCCGAAAAGCGGCGCGCGCCCCAGGCGCGCGGCCGCTTTTTGTCTGTCCGGCCCTTCGGCCGGGATAAAATCCCCCCTTTATGTCTGTCGCCGGCTGTCAGCCGGCGTTTTTTCAGCGTGCAAAAGATCCTGATCGTGCGCGTGTCGTCGCTGGGCGACGTCGTGCACAACATGCCGGTGATCGCCGATATCCGGCGCCGCCACCCCGATGCGCAGATCGACTGGCTCGTCGAGGAAAGCTTCGTCGACCTCGTGCGGCTCGTCGACGGCGTGCGCAACGTGCTGCCGTTCTCGCTGCGCCGCTGGCGCAAGAAGCCGTTCTCGGGCGCGACGTGGCGCGAGATCCGCGCGTTTCGCCGGCGCCTCGCCGCCGAGCAGTACGACCTCGTGATCGACTGCCAGGGCCTCATCAAGACGGCGTGGGTCGCGAGCTGGGCGCGCGGCCCGCTCGTCGGGCTCGGCAACCGGACCGACGGCGCCGGCTACGAATGGCCGGTGCGCTTCTTCTACCGCAAGCGCGTGCCGATCGCGCCGCGCACGCACGTGGTCGAGCGCTCGCGTCAGCTCGTCGCGGCCGCGCTGGACGACCCGGCGCCGACCCCGGCCGATCCGGTCGAATTCGGCCTCGACACGCGGGCGGCGGCGCTCGCGGTGGCCGCGCTCGGCCTGAACCTGCCGGTGCCGTACGTCGTGTTCGTCCACGCGACGTCGCGCGCCGACAAGCAGTGGCCGGACGCCGCATGGATCGAGCTCGGCCAGGCGCTCGTGCGGCGCGGCGCGTCGCTCGTGCTGCCGTGGGGCAACGACGCGGAACGCGCGACCAGCGAGCGGCTCGCGAAGGAATTCGGCGCGGCGGCGATCGTGCCGCCGAAGCTGTCGCTGCCGGCCGTGGTCGGGCTGATCGACGGCGCGGCCGCGACGGTCGGGGTTGATACAGGTCTGGTTCACATCGCGGCCGCGCTGAAGCGTCCGACGGTCGAACTGTACAATTTCGCGACGGCCTGGCGGACCGGCGGCTACTGGTCGCCGAACGTCGTCAATCTCGGCACGGCGGGGCAGCCCCCGTCGATCGCGCAGGTGAAGTCGACGCTCGCGGGCTTCGGTCTCCTGTAACGCTGTCCACACGCGAACCGATCATGAGCGAATCCCAGATCATCGAAGTCCCGTCCGCCGACTGGAGCGGACACAACCTGTCGGCGCCGCGCGAGCAGTTGCTCGCCGCGGTCGAGGAAGGCAAGGTGCTGTATTTCCCGCACCTGCGCTTCGCGATCGAAGGCGGCGAGGAAGCGCTGCTCGATCCGGCGCTCGCCGATCCGAAACGCAAGAACATCAGCCTCGCGCCGAACGGCGGCGCGCTCGCCGGCGTGCTCGGCGACAGCGTCACGCAGTCGGCCGTGCGCGCGCTCGTCGCGCGCTTCCAGCAGCAGGCCGGCACGCTCGTCGACGGCCTCTTTCCCGAATATCGCGGCAAGCTGCGCGTCGCGCCGACGAGCCTGCGGCTGATGCAGGTCGAGACGCGCCAGACGTCGTGGCGCAAGGACGACAGCCGCCTGCACGTCGACGCATTCCCGTCGCGGCCGAACTACGGCGAGCGGATCCTGCGCGTGTTCACGAACGTGAACCCGGCCGGCGCGCCGCGCGTGTGGCGCGTCGGCGAGCCGTTCGAGGACGTCGCGAAGCGCTTCCTGCCGAAGATCCGGCCGCAGTTCCCGGGCTCGGCGTGGTTGCTGAACCTGCTGCACGTGACGAAGTCGCCGCGCAGCGCATACGACCACCTGATGCTGAACCTGCACGACGGGATGAAGGCCGACCTCGATTACCAGAAGACGTGTCCACAGCAAACGATGCCGTTTCCGCCGGGCAGCGTGTGGATATGTTTCTCCGATCAGACTTCGCACGCTGTGATGTCCGGCCAGTTCATGCTCGAGCAGACCTTCTTCCTGCCGGTCGATGCGATGGTGCGCCGCGAGTGCGCGCCGCTCGGCATTCTCGAACGCCTGACGGGCAGGGCGCTGGTTTGAGCGCGCACCTGCTTCGACGTCACTCGAGGGCGGCCGCATGCTGAGGGCGATCTATCGCGCGCTGTGGTGGCTCGTCGCGCCGGCCGCCGTGATCCGGCTCTATGTGCGTTCGCGCAAGGAGCGCGGCTATCGCGAGCATATCGGCGAGCGCTTCGGCCACGTCGCGGGCCGTTCGCCGGACGATCGCGCGCCGCTGATCTGGGTGCATGCGGTGTCGGTCGGCGAGACGCGCGCCGCGCAGCCGCTGATCGATGCGCTGATGCACGCGCGCCCCGATGCGCGCATCCTGCTCACGCACATGACGCCGAGCGGCCGGGCGACGGGCGAACAGATCTTCGGCGATCGCGTGCTGCGCTGCTACCTGCCGTACGACATGCCGGGCGCGGTGCGGCGCTTCCTGCGCGCATGGCGGCCGACGCTCGGCCTCGTGATGGAAACCGAGGTGTGGCCGACGCTGATCGACGAGTGCCGCCGCGCGGACGTGCCGCTCGTGCTGACCAATGCGCGGATGTCCGCGCGTTCGTTCCGGCGCGCGGCGAAGTTCGGCACGGCGACGCGCGACGTGTTCGGCGGCTTCTCGCGCGTGCTCGCGCAGAGCCCGGCCGATGCGGAGCGGCTGACGTCGCTCGGCGCCCGCAACGTGACCGTGCTCGGCAACCTGAAATTCGACATGACGACGCCGCCGGAGCTTGCGGCACGCGGCCATGCATGGCGCGACGCGATCGGCGCGCGGCCGGTGTGGGTCGCGGCCAGCACGCGCGAGAACGAGGAAGCGCTGGTGCTGCAGGCGTTCGCGGAAATGCGCACGCCCGGCGCGTTGCTGGTGCTCGTGCCGCGTCATCCGCAGCGTTTCGCCGAAGTCGAGGCGCTCGTCCCGCGCAGCGGGCTCAAGTGCGTGCGGCGCTCCGCCTGGGCGGCCGATGCGGCCGCGCTCGCGGCCGGCCGGCCGGCCGCCGAACCGTTGGCCGGCGACGTGACGGTGCTGCTCGGCGATTCGATGGGCGAGCTCGGCGCGTACTACGCGGCGGCCGACATCGCGTTCATCGGCGGCAGCCTGCTGCCGCTCGGCGGGCAGAACCTGATCGAAGCGTGCGCGGTCGGCGTGCCGGTGCTGATCGGGCCGCACGTGTTCAACTTCACGCAGGCGACCGCCGATGCGGTCGCGGCCGGTGCGGCGATGCAGGTCGCGGATCCGCTCGATCTCGCGCACGTGCTCGATGCGCTGTTCGCCGACAAGGCGCGGCGCATCGCGATGGGCGCGGCCGGCGCGGCGTTCGCGTCGCGTCACCGTGGCGCGACCGCGCGCACGGTCGACGTGCTCGCCGCGTTGCTGCCGGCCGGCGAAGCCGGTGCGCGTGCGCTGCCGGGTGGGCAGGACGCCTCTTCCGAAGACGAATAGACGAAGGGCGGCGCGATGCCGCCCGCACGCATGGCGGCGACGTGAGCCGCCGCCATGCCGCTCACACCGTCAGCAAACCCTTCTTCTCGATGAACGCGATCACGTCCGCGACGCCGTCGAGCGCCTTCAGGTTCGTCATCACGTAAGGCCGCTCGCCGCGCATCTTCCGCGTGTCGGACGCCATCACGTCGAGATTCGCGCCGACCAGCGGCGCGAGGTCGGTCTTGTTGATCACGAGCAGGTCGGACTTCGTGATGCCGGGGCCGCCCTTGCGCGGAATCTTCTCGCCGCCGGCCACGTCGATCACGTAGATCGTCAGGTCCGACAGCTCGGGGCTGAAGGTCGCCGCGAGATTGTCGCCGCCGGACTCGATGAACACGATGTCGGCATCTGGGAAGCGCGACAGCATCCGGTCGACGGCTTCGAGGTTGATCGACGCATCCTCGCGGATCGCCGTGTGCGGGCAGCCGCCCGTCTCGACGCCCATGATGCGTTCCTCGGGCAGCGCGCCCGCGACCGTCAGCAGCCGCTGGTCTTCCTTCGTATAGATGTCGTTCGTGATCGCGACGAGGTCGTACTTGTCGCGCATCGCCTTGCACAGCATTTCGAGCAGCGTGGTCTTGCCGGAGCCGACGGGGCCGCCGATGCCGACGCGCAGCGGCGGCAGTTTCTTCGTGCGGCGGGCGGAGGAGGGAGCAGGTGCGTTCATGGTCGGGCGAAGAGGTTCAGGAGCGGAACAACCGCGAATACTGGGTTTCGTGCCGCGCGGACAGGATGCCGAGCTGCGGCGCGAACGTGTTGACGGCGTCGGGCGGCGTCGCGAGCGCGCGGCGCACGGCGGCGTCGATCGCGCCGCGCAGCGCGACGATGATGCGTTGTCCGGCGAGCTGCCCGAGCGGCACGGCTTTCAGCGCGGCGGACGTCTGGTTCTCGACCCAGCCGAATGCATACGCGGCGAGCGTCGCGTCGGCACTGGCGTCGTGTGCGGCGGCCGCGTACGCGAACGCGGTCGGCAGTGCGATCGGCGACAGCGACGCGAGCGTCGCGCGGCGTGCGGCGTCGCCCCATTCGAGCGACGCGCACAGTTGCGCGAGCGACCAGCCCATCTGTTCGGTTTCGCGGCGCAGTTCGGCCGATTCGCGGCTCGCGACGAACCACGCGTTGTCGGCGGCGAGCGCGTGCGTGTCGTGCGCCTGCCAGCGGGCGAGCTGGTGCGCGAGGAACGGCAATTCGCCGTGCGCGAGCACGTCGGTCAGGCCGCTCGCGATCCAGTCGCGCGCGGAATCGGCGTCGCGGATCAGGTTCGCGTCGAGCGCGGCTTCAAGGCCCTGCGAATAGCTGTACGCGCCGATCGGTAGTGCGGGCGACGCGAGGTGCAGCAGCGCGACGAGTTCAGTGGTGGTCATGACCGTGGTGGCCGTGCGTGCAGCCGGGACCATGCTGATGGCCGTGATCGTGATCGTGGTCGTGATCGTGATCGTGATCGTGATCGTGCGAATGCGAATGTCCATGGTGTTCGCCGAACACCTGCTGCGCCAGCGCATAGTCCTCGGCGAACGTCGCGTCGTGCCCGTGCTTGTGGCCGCCGCCGTACGCGCCGGCTTCCGGCTGGAACGGCGCGCGCGCCTCTTCGACCTGCGTGCCGAGTCGGCGCAGCATGTCCGCGAGCACCGGATCGGCTTCGAGCTTCAGGTAGCCGTCGCCGATCTCGACCGGCGTATGGCGGTTGCCGAGATGGTAGGCGGCGCGCATCAGCGTGAGCGGATCGGCGGCGCGCACGAGCAGCACCGTTTCGGATGCCGCGGCGATACGCACGAGCGCGCCGTCGTCGGCGACGAGCACGTCGCCGTCGCGCAGCACGGTGCCGCGCGGCAGCAGGACCGCGACGTCCTCGCCGGTGTCGAGCGTCGCCGCGAGGCGGCTCTTGCAGCGGGCGTCATAGGCGAGCGTGAGCGTCGGCGCGCGCGCGACGAGCGACGCGGCGAGTTTCACGTTCGGGGCAATGCGTTTGTCGAGGGTGCGCATGACACTGAGGATTCCGGATCAGAACAGGAAATAGCGCTGCGCCATCGGCAGCACCGTTGCCGGTTCGCAGGTGAGCAACTGGCCGTCGGCGATCACGTCGTAGGTTTCCGGGTCGACGCTGATCGACGGACGCCATGCGTTGTGGATCATGTCGGCCTTCGTCACGTTGCGGCAGTTGCGCACCGGCACGATCCGCTTCGCGAGGCCGTAGCGCTCCGCGATGCCCGCATCGGCCGCCATCTGCGACACGAAGGTCAGCGACGTGCGCGCGAGCGCGCCGCCGCGCGTCGCGAACATCTCGCGGTAGTGGACCGGCTGCGGCGTCGGGATCGACGCGTTCGGGTCGCCCATCTGCGCGAGCGCGATCATCCCGCCCTTCAGGATCATCGACGGCTTGATCCCGAAGAACGCGGGCTCCCACAGCACGAGGTCGGCCCACTTGCCGGGCTCGATCGAGCCGACTTCATGCGCGATGCCGTGCGTGAGCGCCGGGTTGATCGTGTACTTCGCGACGTAGCGTTTCGCGCGGAAGTTGTCGTTGCGCGCGCCGTCCTCCGGCAGTGCGCCGCGCTGCACCTTCATCTTGTGCGCGGTCTGCCACGTGCGGATGATCACTTCGCCGACGCGGCCCATCGCCTGCGAATCGGACGACAGCATCGACAGCGCGCCGAGATCGTGCAGGATGTCCTCGGCCGCGATCGTCTCGCGGCGAATGCGCGATTCGGCGAACGCGAGATCCTCGGCGATTGACGGATCGAGGTGATGGCACACCATCAGCATGTCGAGATGCTCGTCGAGCGTGTTGATCGTGTACGGGCGCGTCGGATTGGTCGACGACGGCAGCACGTTCATCTCGCCGCACACCTTCAGGATGTCGGGCGCATGGCCGCCGCCCGCGCCTTCGGTGTGGTACGTGTGGATCGTACGGCCCTTGAACGCGGCGACCGTCGATTCGACGAAGCCGGCCTCGTTCAGCGTGTCGGTGTGGATCGCGACCTGCGTGTCGGTGTCGTCGGCGACCGACAGGCAGTTGTCGATCGCAGCGGGCGTCGTGCCCCAGTCCTCGTGCAGCTTCAGGCCGATCGCGCCGGCCGCGATCTGCTCGACGAGCGGCTGCGGCAGGCTCGCATTGCCCTTGCCGAGGAAGCCGAGGTTGATCGGCCAGCCGTCGGCCGCCTGCAGCATCCGCTCCATGTGCCACGGGCCCGGCGTGCAGGTCGTCGCGTTGGTGCCGGTGGCCGGCCCCGTGCCGCCGCCGAGCATCGTCGTGACGCCCGAGGCCAGCGCCTCGTCGATCTGCTGCGGGCTGATGAAGTGAATGTGCGTGTCGATGCCGCCCGCCGTCACGATCAGCCCTTCGCCGGCGATCACTTCGGTCGCGGCGCCGATCGCGATCGTCACGCCCGGCTGGATGTCGGGGTTCCCGGCCTTGCCGATCGCGGCGATGCGGCCGTGCTTGATCGCGATGTCGGCCTTCACGATGCCCCAGTGATCGAGGATCACCGCGTTCGTGATGACGGTATCGGGCACGTCGGCGGCCACGCGCTGCGACTGGCCCATCCCGTCGCGGATCACTTTCCCGCCGCCGAATTTCACTTCCTCGCCGTAAGTAGTGAAGTCGCGTTCGATCTCGATCAGCAGTTCGGTATCGGCGAGCCGCACGCGGTCGCCCGTCGTCGGCCCGAACATTTCCGCGTACGCGCGGCGGCTCAAGCGTAGTGTCATGTTGCTGTTCCTGAAGAGCGGGGCGGCTTACAGCGGCCCCATCACCTTGCCCTGAAAACCGTAGACGGCGCGATCGCCCGCGAGTGCGACCAGCTCGACGGTGCGCGTCTGGCCCGGCTCGAAGCGCACGGCGGTGCCGGCCGCAATGTTCAGGCGAAAGCCGCGCGCGGCCACGCGATCGAACGACAGCGCGTCGTTGACTTCGAAGAAGTGGTAGTGCGAGCCGACCTGCACCGGGCGATCGCCGGTGTTCGCGACGACGAGCGACAGCGTCGCGCGGCCCGCGTTCAATTCGTGTTCGCCGTCGTCGGTGAGGATTTCGCCGGGGATCATGCGGGGCCTCACGGAATCGGGTGGTGGACGGTCACGAGCTTCGTGCCGTCGGGGAAGGTCGCTTCGACCTGGATGTCGGGAATCATTTCCGGCACGCCGTCCATCACGTCGTCGCGCGTGAGCAGCGTCGTGCCGTAATGCATTACCTCGGCCACGGTCTTGCCGTCGCGCGCGGCTTCCATCAGCGCCGCGGTGATGAAGGCCACCGCCTCCGGATAGTTGAGCTTCAGGCCGCGCGCGCGGCGGCGTTCGGCAAGCAACGCCGCCGTGAAGATCAGCAGCTTGTCCTTTTCGCGGGGAGTCAGTTTCATGAAGGCAGGCGTTCAGGAAAACGTAATTTTTATCGGTGCGCACGCAACCGGGCAGGAGGCGGATCATCGTAGCACCGCGCTGTTTGGCGTGCGTCGTGTATCGCTTATGTAAGCAGCAAGGGCCGTGCCATGTGCATCCGGCGTGCTGTCGTGCGCATTCATGGTGCGCGATGCATGTACAGGGTGCGCGGTGTGGGGTGGCGTTGCGCCGAAACGGTGCGTGGCGCGACCGCGATCAGGTTTGCCAGAGACGCAGCGGCCGCGCGTCGACGCCGTGCACGATCGGTCGCAACTGCAGCCAGGAGTCGGTGAAGTGGCGCTGCAGCGCTTCCATCGACGTCGCCAGCGCGCGCACGAGTACGACGCCGGGCGTCACGCAAGTGGCGCCCGCGCGCAGCGTGTCGTCGAACGGCATGTGCGCGGCGAGCGATTCGGCGAGCGCGGCATCGCACGCGGCGCCGGCCGCCCACAGCGTGCCGTACACGGGAAAACCGGCGAGGCCCTGCAGCGCGCCGCGCAGCGGATCGTGCGCGTCGAGCAGCGCGCGCTCGGTCCACAGCGGTCGGCCGTCGGCATCGACGAGCGCCGATGTCGACACGATGCGTCCCGCCGACCAGGTTTCGCCGGCCGCCTGCCGGCCCAGTTGCGTCGCGTCCCAGCCGATTGCGCTCGCGCCTGCGCCGAGCGTCACCGTGAAGTCGAGTGCGGCGTGCGCCGCGTCGAAGAACAGGTTGTTCTGCGGCAGCCAGTCGAGTTTCGCGTGCGCGCCGACCGCGATGCCGATGCGCTGCGTCGCGTCGAGCCCGTTCGACTTGTACCACTTGGTCGCGCCGGGCGTCGTCAGCACCGCGTGCGTGCCGTCGCCGAGCGCGATGTCGATGTCGAGCCGGTCGCCGCCCGCGACGCCGCCCGGTGGGTGCACGATCACCGCGTGGCAGACCGCGTCGCCTTCCGGGTACAGCGGCCGCTGCACGCGCAACGGGCCGTCGTGCAGCCGGTGCGCGAGCGTCGTGCGCGCACCGTGCCGCTCGAAGCCGAGTTCGAGGCGGCCGCGCCACGACTTGGCGACGGCGGGGCGGGACAGCGGGGCGTGCGAATCGGGGGCGGACATCGGCGGCGAACGGGAAACGAGGAAGCGGGTGCGAAGAACGTGGATGCTACCGGAACAATAATGCAGATGCCGCGTTCGCAGGAAGTGCCGCGTGCGGGCGTCCCGCGAGTCGGCCGTACGTGTTCCCCGCCGTGCCTACCGCCGTGCCTACCGCCGTGCCTACCGTCACACCGCGATCAACTCGCGCACGCCGTTCGCCTCCATGTCCCGCGCGTCCCCTCCCGCGACAATCTCACCGCGGCTCATCACCCAATATCGATCGGCGATCGATCGCGCGAAATCGTAATACTGTTCGACGAGCAGCACGGTCATCTTCGATTCGTCGACGAGCTGGCGCAGCGTGCGCCCGATGTCCTGGATGATCGACGGCTGGATGCCTTCGGTCGGCTCGTCGAGGATCAGCAGCTGCGGCTCGCTCATCAGCGCGCGGCCGATCGCGAGCTGTTGCTGCTGACCGCCCGACAGGTCGCCGCCGCGCCGCGCACGCATGTCCTTCAGCACCGGGAACAGGTCGTAGATGCGATCGGGCACTTTCGACGGCGCCTTGCGGCTCGCCGCGCCCACGAGCAGGTTCTCCTCGACGGTGAGCCGCGGAAAGATGTCGCGGCCCTGCGGCACGTACGCGAGCCCGGCCGCGACGCGCGCATACGGCGGCAGTGCGCCGAGCGCGGTGCCGCGCCACGACACGCTGCCGCTTTTCGCGGCGACGACCCCCATCAGGCAGCGCAGCAGCGTGCTCTTGCCCACGCCATTGCGGCCGAGCAGCACGGTGAGCTTGCCGTCGTCGGCGGCGAGGTTCACGTTGCGCAGGATATGGCTGCCGCCGTAGTACTGGTTCAGCGCTTCGATTTTCAGCATCGCATCATCGTCCGAGGTAAGACTCGATCACCGCGTCGTCGCGCTTGACCTGGTCGAGCGTGCCGTGCGCGAGCACCGCGCCTTCGGCCATCACCGTCACGCGCCCCGTGTCGCCCGCGAGCGCCGCGACGAACTCCATGTCGTGCTCGACGACCATCATCGAGCAGGTGCCGCGCAGCGTGTTCAGCAGCTCGGCGAGTTCCATCGTCTCGTGGTCGGTCATCCCGGCCGCCGGCTCGTCGAGCAGCAGCAGCGCGGGACGCTGCATCAGCAGCATGCCGATTTCGAGCCGCTGCTTCTGCCCGTGCGACAGCTCGCCGGCCGCGCGATACGCTTGGCTTTCGAGGCCGATCAGCGCGAGCGTCTCCTCGATCTTCGCCTGCGCGGTACGGTCGAGCCGCGCGCGCAGCGACGCGAGCCAGCCCTTGTCGGTCTGCATCGCGAGTTCGAGGTTTTCCCACACCGGATGCTGTTCGAACACGGTCGGCTTCTGGAACTTGCGGCCGATGCCCGCCCGCGCGATCTCGGGTTCGTTCATCCGCGCGAGATCGATCGTCTGGCCGAGAAACACCTTGCCCGCATCGGGCCGCGTCTTGCCGGTGATGACGTCCATCATCGTCGTCTTGCCCGCGCCGTTCGGTCCGATCACGCAGCGCAGCTCGCCCGCGTCGATCGCGAGCGACAATTTCTTGAGCGCACGAAACCCGTCGAAGCTCACCTCGATATCCTCGAGATAGAGGATCGTGCCGTGCGACGTGTCGATGCCGGCCGGCACGACGCGCCCCATCGACGCGCTGCCGCTGACGGCGAGCAGCTCGTCCTCGGGCGGCGGCGTGAACTGATAGAGAGCCGTTCCGTTCATGCGCGTTTCCCCTTCGCGAGCACGGTTTCGACGAGGCCCATGATCCCGCGCGGCAGCAAGAGCGGCACGAGCACGAAGATCAGGCCGAGGAAGAACAGCCAGTATTCGGCGAAGTACGCGGTGAAGAAACTTTTCGCGCCGTTCACCGCGAACGCGCCGACGATCGGCCCGATCAGCGTGCCGCGCCCGCCCACCGCGACCCAGATCGCCATCTCGATCGAGTTGCCGGGCGACATCTCGCCGGGATTGATGATGCCGACCTGCGGCACGTACAGCGCGCCGGCGATGCCGCACAGCACGGCCGACACGGTCCACACGAACAGCTTGTACGCGAGCGGGCTGTAGCCGAGGAACATCAGCCGCGTCTCGCCGTCGCGCACCGCGGTCACCACGCGTCCGAGCTTGCTCGTGACGATCGCGCGCGCGGCGACGAACGCGAGCACGAGCGTCGCGAAGGTCAGCAGCAACAGCACCGTGCGCGTGCCCGGCGACGTGATCGAGAAGCCGGCGATGCGCTTGAAATCGGTGAAGCCGTTGTTGCCGCCGAAGCCCGTCTCGTTGCGATAGAACAGCAGCATCGCGGCGAACGTCATGGCCTGCGTGATGATCGACAGGTACACGCCCTTCACGCGCGAGCGGAACGTGAAGAAGCCGAATACCCACGCGAGCACGGCCGGCACGAGCACGACGAGCGCGAGCGCCCACGCGAGATGCTGCGTGCCGCTCCAGTACCACGGCAACTGGTGCCAGTCGAGGAACACCATGAAGTCGGGCAGGTCGCTGCCGTACTTGCCTTCGCGGCCGATCTCGCGCATCAGGTACATGCCGATCGCATAGCCGCCGAGCGCGAAGAACAAGCCGTGGCCCAGGCTCAGGATCCCGCAGTAGCCCCACACGAGATCGAGCGCGAGCGCGGCGATCGCGTAGCACATCAGCTTGCCGGCGAGCGTCATCGTGTACGCGGACAGATGGAACGCGCTGGCTTCCGGCGCGACGAGCGCGGCGAGCGGCACGCCGACGCCGATCGCCACGCATAGCGCGACGAGCGCGAGCCACGCGCGACGCGAGAGCAGCGCGGGGCGGGGCGGCAGGCCGAGCGCGAAGCCGTCCGCCGCGCGCGCGCCGGCAGCGGGCTTCGACGTGTCGGCGACCGGGTTCGACATCGAATCGGTGTATGAAGTCACGTCAAGCCTCCGCGCTGCGGCCCTTCGGCGCGAACATGCCCTGCGGGCGTTTCTGGATGAACAGCACGATCATCACGAGCACCGCGATCTTCGCGAGCACGGCGCCCCAGAACGGTTCGATCGCCTTGCTCGCGAGGCCAAGCCCGAAACCGCCGAGCACGGTGCCGGCGATCTGCCCGACGCCGCCGAGCACGACGGCCATGAACGAATCGATGATGTAGTTCTGGCCGAGATCGGGGCCCACGTTGCCGATCTGCGACAGCGCGCAGCCGCCGAGGCCCGCGATGCCCGCGCCGAATGCGAACGCATACGCGTCGACGCGGGCGGTCTTCACGCCGACGCACGCGGCCATCCGGCGGTTCTGCGTGACCGCGCGCACGAACAGACCGAGCCGCGTCTTCGTCAGCACGGCCCACGCGACGAACACCACCGCGAGCGCGAACGCGAGGATCGCGAGCCGGTTGTACGGCAGGATCAGGTTCTGCATCACCGTCACGCCGCCGCTCATCCACGACGGGTTCACGACCTGCACGTTCTGCGCGCCGAACAGCATGCGGGTGGCCTGGATCAGGATCAGGCTCACGCCGAAGGTCGCGAGCAGCGTTTCGAGCGGGCGACCGTACAGGTGCCGCAGCACGAGCCGCTCGAGCACGATGCCGACGAGCGCGGCCACCGCGAACGACACCGGCACGGCGACGAGCGGATACCAGTCGAATGCGCCGGGCGCGTAGCGCTGGATCAGCGTCTGCACGACATAGGTTGCGTACGCACCGATCATCAGGAATTCGCCGTGCGCCATGTTGATCACGCCGATCAGCCCGTACGTGATCGCGAGGCCGAGCGCGGCGAGCAGCAGCACGCTGCCGAGCGACAGGCCGGCGAACACCGTGCCGACGATCTCGCCGCGGCGCTGCAGCGCGTGCAACGTATCGAGCCCTTGTTGCGCGGCGTCGCGCACGCGCGCGTCGGGTTCGGCGAAGCTGCCGTCGGCGTTCTTCGCGACGAGCGGGCGCAGTTGTTCGATCATGTCGAGATCGCTGCGCGCGGCCACCACCTGCGCGGCTTCGAGGCGTTTCGCCGGATCGGCATCGTGCAGCGCGGCGATCGCCCACAGTGCATCGAGACGGCGCTTCAACGCCGGATCGGTTTCCTTTGCGCGCGCGCGATCGATCATCGGCTTGAGCGCCGGGTCGGGCGACTTCAGCAGCGCGTCGATCGCGTCGCGGCGCGTGGCCACGTCGGGCGACGCGAGCGCGAGGCCCGACAGCGCGCCGGCGATCTTCGTGCGCAGCAGGTTGTTCAGCATCACCGGCTGCGCATCGCCGGCCGGCGTCGCGGCCTGCGTGAGCGCGTCGTATGCGGTGTCGCCGGACTGGATCAGCAGGTGGCCGTCGCCGGTCGCGAGCGCATCGCCGCTCGACAGCGCGTTGAGCACCGCAACGGCGCGCGGATCGGTGTCGGCGGCGAGCCGTTCGATCGCGGCCGTCTTCGCGTCGAAGTCGTCGCCGGCGAGCGCGGCGGTGTCGGCCGCCGTCAGCGCGAACGCGGCGTGCGGCAGCAGGCCCGCGAGGGCGGCGCATGCCGCGATCGCGCGGGCGGCTCGGCGAAAGCGTGTAGGCATCGGGAAATCCTGTCGGGCGTGGGGGAGCGGAGCGGTGCGACGCTGCGTCGGCGCGGGCGATTCGTCACGGCAAGCGCGGCCGGCGCATCGGCAGCGGGCGGGCAAGCGTGCGGCACGTCGCACACGAAGCGCGACGCGCCGCACGGCATCACGCCAGCGCCGCGCGCTGCCGGCGCAGGAACGCCGGGATCGAGCTGACGACGTCCGGCTTGCCCTGGTTGCCCGCGATGAACGGGCTCCACGGCTGCGCGCGCACGGCCGTCTTCGTTTTCCACACGACGTTGAACTGTCCGTCGCCGCGGATCTCGCCGATCATCACCGGCTTGTGCAGGTGATGGTTGCCGTCCATCGCGAGCGTGAAGCCCGACGGCGCGGCCACCGTCTGGCCGATCATCGCGACGCGCACCTTGTCGACGTCGGTGCTCTTCGCCTTCTCGACGGCCTGCTTCCACATGTGGATGCCGACGTAGGTCGCTTCCATCGGATCGTTGGTCACGCGCTTCGCGCCGCCCGGCAGGTTGTTCGCCTTCACCCATGCGGCGAACTGGTCCTTGAACTTCGTGTTGGTCGGGTTCTTCACCGACATGAAATAGTTCCACGCGGCGAGGTGGCCGACGAGCGGCTTCGTATCGATCCCGCGCAGCTCTTCCTCGCCGACCGAGAACGCGACGACCGGCACGTCGGTCGCCTTGATGCCCTGGTTGCCGAGTTCCTTGTAGAACGGCACGTTGGAATCGCCGTTGATCGTCGAGATCACGGTCGTCTTGCCGCCCTGCGCGAAGGTCTTGATGTTCGCGACGATGGTCTGGTAATCGCTGTGGCCGAACGGCGTGTAGACCTCCTGAATGTCGGCGTCCTTCACGCCCTTCGATTTCAGGAACGCGCGCAGGATCTTGTTGGTCGTGCGCGGATACACGTAGTCGGTGCCGAGCAGGAAGAAGCGCTTCGCGCCGCCGCCTTCCGCACCCATCAGGTACTCGACGGCCGGAATCGCCTGCTGGTTCGGCGCGGCGCCCGTGTAGAACACGTTGCGCGACATTTCCTCGCCTTCATACTGCACCGGGTAGTAGAGCAGCCCGTTCAGCTCCTCGAACACCGGCAGCACGGACTTGCGTGACACCGACGTCCAGCAGCCGAACACGCAGGCGACCTTGTCCTGCGTGAGCAGCTGGCGCGCCTTCTCGGCGAACAGCGGCCAGTTCGACGCCGGGTCGACCACCACCGGTTCGAGCTTGCGACCCATCACGCCGCCGCTCTTGTTGATGTCGGCGATCGTCATCAGCGCGGTGTCCTTCAGCGACGTCTCCGAGATCGCCATCGTGCCCGACAGCGAATGCAGGATGCCGACCTTGATCGGGCCGGTGCCCGCATCGGCCGCGTGCACGAACGGGCTCTTGCCCGCCAGCGCGAGCGCGCCGGCCATCGAACCGAACTTCAACAGACTGCGACGTTTCATCGGGATCCCCTTGTCGTGTTGGATGCGCGTGCGCCGTGGCGGCGCCGGCCATCGTGTAACGCAAGGCATGTGCCAGTCGCGCGGATGCACGCCCGGCGTGCCTGCGCGGGGCACGGGCGGGCACCAGCGGGCATCGGCGCGGTGCGGATGACGCGCCGTGCAGCATGCGCGGTCCGTTGCGGTGCAGACGCACGGGCACAAATGGTGCACGACGGTGCGGCGGCGTCGAAACGCAGGGAAACCGGGGGAGGAAAAGAGAAACGGGCGCGCAGTGCGCGCCCGTTCGGCGGATCGGTGCGGCCGGCGGCGGGGTGCCGGGCGGCGCGGCGGCGCATGATGCGCCGCGGGAAGGATCGATCAGTAGCGCGGCACGGACGGATCGACGTCGCGCGACCACGCGTCGATCCCGCCTTGCAGGTTGTACAGCTTCGTGAAGCCGCGCGATTCGAGGAACATCGCGACCTGCGCGCTGCGCATCCCGTGATGGCACACGCAGACGATTTCCGCTTCGTCGTCGAGCTCTTCGCTGCGCGCGGGAATCTGCTGCATCGGAATCGCCACGCTGCCGGCGATCTGCGCGGTCGCGATTTCCCACGGCTCGCGCACGTCGAGCACGACCGGCGCGGGGCGCGCCGTGTCGCCGAGCCATTCCGCGAGCATCGCGGGCGTCAGGATCTGCATGGAGGCTCCGCCGCTCAGAACTTGAAGCGCGACGGCTCGATCGCGTTGACGAGGTGGTCGATGTACGTTTCGAACACGTCGGCGACGCGGTACTGCTTGTCGTCGATGCGCGTGATGATCTGCGCCTTCATCACCGGACGGCCGCCGACGAACGCCGCCAGGCGGCCGCCGACCTTCAGCTGTTCGAGCATGTCCTGCGGCACGACCGGCAGGCCGCCCGCGACGCAGATCACGTCGTACGGCGCCTTGGCCGCCCAGCCGCGCGAGCCGTCGCCGAGCACGACTTCGGCGTTGGTCACGCCGTCGTTGCGCAGGTTGTCTTCCGCGAACTTCGCGATCGCCGGATCGATCTCGACGGCCGTCACGTGCTGCGCGCGATGCGCGAACAGCGCGGCCAGGTAGCCCGAGCCCGCGCCGATCACGAGCACGTTCTCGTGCTTCTTGACCGCCAGCTCCTGCAGCACGCGCGCTTCGACGCGCGGGAACAGCATCTTGCTCGCGCCGCCCGGCAGCGGCAGTTCGAGATCGGCGAACGCGAGATCGCGGTATTGGGCCGGCACGTAGTTTTCACGCTTGACGATCGACAGCAGGCCCAGGACATCCAGATCCAGCACGTCCCACGGACGGATCTGCTGTTCGATCATGTTGAAACGCGCGTTTTCGATATTCATGGTGTGGTCACGCAGCCAGGTCGGCCATCAGCGGGGATAGAGAAACTTCGTGATTGTACCAAACGGCACGGCCGCGAAGCCTTCAGGCGGCCTGCAACAGACCTTTACCCTTTGCTCTTCTTGATCTGCGCCTCGAACGCGAGGTCGAGCTTGCTCGCCTTGCGCGGTTTTTTGGGGCCAAATTCGTCGACGAACTTGACGAATTCGTCGAGCGGCAGCGGCTCGCAGCGCTTCTCGGCAGTGCCGCCCGAGCGGTCGACGAGATAGAACAGACCGCCCGCCATCGCGACGGCCGCGAATTGCGGGTTGCCGGAGCGGGTCTTCAGGCGTTCGACCGCGTGGGTCGCTTTGGTGGTGCGCATCTTGGGGGCTGGCGAAGCGGATGTAAGCCTCACACTGTATCAAACCGGTCGCCCGCGTGCGGCCGGCGCCCGCGTGAACCGCCCTAAACCGTGCGCGAGTAGCGCTGCCGCGACGTCTGGCCGAGGTACGCGTCGAACGCCATCGCGATGTTGCGCACGACCATCCGGCCGGCCGGATGGATCGTCAACCGGTCGTGCGCGATCGTCAGCAGCCCGTCGCGCTCGAACGGGCGCAGCGCGTCGAGCTCGCGCGCGAAATGATCGGCGAAGCGGATGCCGTGCGCGGCCTCGACGTGCGAGAACGGCAGTTCGAGGTTGCACATCAGTTGCGTGATCACGTCGCGGCGCAGCCGGTCGTCCGGCGTGAGGCGGACGCCGCGCGCGATCGGCAGCCGGCCCGCGTCGAGTGCGGCGCCGTACGCGGGCAGGTCCTTCGCGTTCTGCGCGTAGACGTCGCCGACCTTGCCGATCGACGACACGCCGAAGCCGATCAGGTCGGTATCCGCGCGCGTGCTGTAGCCCTGGAAATTGCGCTGCAGCGTGCCGTTGCGCTGCGCGCGCACGAGTTCGTCGGACGGCCGCGCGAAGTGGTCCATCCCGATGTACACGTAGCCGGCCGACGTCAGCATGTCGATCGCGAGGCCGAGCAGCGCGATGCGCGCTTCCGGCGGCGGCAGCGTCGCATCGTCGATCTGCCGCTGCATCTTGAACAGGTGCGGCATGTGCGCGTAACCGAACACCGACAGGCGATCGGGCGCGAGCTCGATGATCGTCTCCAGTGTGCGTGCGAACACGGCGACCGTCTGGTGCGGCAGCCCGTAGATCAGGTCGACGCTCACCGAATGGAAGCCTGTCGCGCGTGCGGCGGCGAGCAGGTCGGCCGTCATCGCGCGCGGCTGGATGCGGTTGATCGCCTGCTGCACGACCGGGTCGAAATCCTGCACGCCGAGGCTCAGCCGATTGAAGCCGATCGTGCGCAGATGGACGAGCGTCGCCGGCGTGACCGTGCGCGGATCGATCTCGATCGAGAACTCGGCGTCGGCGTCCGGCGCGAGCGCGAAATGCTCGCGCGTGGCCGCCATCAGCTCGGCCGTTTCGTCGTCGGACAGGAAGGTCGGCGTGCCGCCGCCCCAGTGCAGTTGCGTGACGGGGCGCGACGGATCGAACAGCGCGGCCTGCAGCGCCATTTCGCGCTTGAGCTGGTCGAGATACGGGCGCGCACGGCGGCGGTTGTTGGTCGCGATCTTGTTGCAGCCGCAGTAGAAGCACGCGGTGTTGCAGAACGGGATGTGGAAGTACAGCGACAGGTCGCTCGACGAGGCGCCGGGGTCGCCGGCCGCGCGGACGTAGTCGGCCGGATCGAAATCCTCGCGGAACTGCAGCGCGGTCGGGTACGACGTATAGCGCGGCCCGTTCACGCCGTATTTCGTGAGCAAATCGGGACGGAACACCGGGTCGACAGATCCAGAACGCATGGCGGTCTCGCGCTTTTTTAGATGGTTTCGAGTATAGGAACACGCGGTCGGGCTGCATTGTGTAATAACGTCGCAGCCGGCGATGGCACAATGCGGGGTGGGGCTGCCGGACGCCGCGTCCGGTTGCCGCATCGTTTTGGGTTGTTCGTTGTTCGTCGAGAGAGCCGAGTGTCCGTCGAAATGCCTGTCCGCGCGGCGCCCGCCGACGTCCCGCCGCCGCATGCGTGCCGCGAGGGCTGCGGCGCGTGCTGCATCGCGCCGTCGATTTCCAGCCCGATTCCGGGCATGCCCGACGGCAAGCCGGCGGGCGTGCGCTGCGTGCAGCTCGGCGACGACCTGCGCTGCATGATCTTCGGCCGGCCCGAGCGCCCCGCGTGCTGTGCCGGGCTGCAGCCGTCCGCCGACATGTGCGGCGCGTCGCGCGACGACGCGCTCGCGTGGCTCACGCGCCTCGAGGCCGCGACGCGGCCGGCGCATCCAGGAGAGAAATCAGCATGACCGTCCCTCGCGCGCCCGGCCGGCGCCGTTTTCTCGCTGCCGCCATTGGCGCCGTCGGCGTGTGCGTATCGCTTGCCGCGTGCGCGTCGACGTTCCCGTTCATCCCCGATCACTACACGTTCTCGCGCGGCGACGTGCAGAAGGCCGTCGCGCGGAAGTTTCCTTACCAGAAGACGGTCGCCCAGGTCGTCGACGTGTCGCTCGCGAATCCGGCCGTCAACCTGCTGCCGGACCAGAACCGCGTCGCCGTGCAGCTCGACGCGAACTTCGTGAGCCCGTTCCTGCGCGGGCCCGTCAGCGGCAAGTTCACCGTGTCGGGCCAGCTCGCGTACGACGCGCCGAGCCGCTCGGTCGTGCTGAAGGCGCCGGCCGTCGACAGCCTCGCGCTCGACGGCGACGCGCAGATGTACGCGCAGCAGGTGGGCGCGGCCGCCGGCCTGCTCGCGACGCAGCTGCTGACCAACTATCCGATCTACACGTTCAAGCCGGAACAACTGCAATTTGCCGGAGTGAACTACGAACCCGGTACAATTACGATCCTTACAAACGGCATACGCGTGGCGATCGTCGAAAAGTGACGACGGGGCGCGCACGGCCGGGTGGGCCGCGCGCGCAAGAGTGGCCTTTTCTTTCGACCATTTCGGAGTTGGGCCACGGATGGACTGGATCCTGATCTGCAAGGCATTGATCCTCGGCGTCGTCGAGGGGCTGACGGAATTCCTGCCGGTGTCGAGCACCGGTCACCTGATCGTCGCGGGCAGCTTCCTGAATTTCAACGATTCGCACGCGAAGACGTTCGACGTCGTGATCCAGTTCGGCGCGATCCTCGCGGTCTGCTGGGAATACCGGCAGCGGATCGTGTCCGTCGTGTCCGGGCTGCCGAGCCGGCCCGATGCGCAGCGCTTCACGCTGAACGTCGTGATCGCGACGATTCCCGCGATCGCGCTCGGCCTCCTGTTCGAGAAGAAGATCAAGGCCGTGCTGTTCTCGCCGGTGCCCGTCGCGTTCGCGCTCGTCGTGGGCGGCGCGATCATCCTGTGGGCCGAGGCGCGGCAGCGCGAACGCGGCGAGCCGCCGCGCGTGATGTCGGTCGACGCGCTGACGCCGCTCGACGCGCTCAAGGTCGGACTCGCGCAGTGCTTCGCGCTGGTGCCCGGCATGTCGCGCTCGGGCTCGACGATCATCGGCGGGATGCTGTTCGGTCTCGACCGACGCGTGGCCACCGAATTCTCGTTCTTCCTCGCGATTCCGATCATCTTCGGCGCGACGCTCTACGAAACCGTGAAGGACTGGCAGGCGTTTACCGTCGATTCGCTCGGCCTGTTCGCGCTCGGGCTCGTGTCGGCGTTCGTCAGCGCGTTCGTGTGCGTGCGCTGGCTGTTGCGCTACGTCGCGACGCACGATTTCACGGTGTTCGCGTGGTACCGGATCGCGTTCGGACTGTTCGTGTTGCTGGTGGGTTACAGCGGCTGGCTAAACTGGGCGTGAGGCTGGCGAGCGGTCGATGCGCCGCTCGATGAAAAAATCCCGACCGGCGCGAGACGCCGGTCGGGATTTTTTATGCTGCGCAGGGTGGGACGCTCAGCTTGCGCGCTTGCGGAACACCAGGTCCCACACGCCGTGGCCGAGCCGCAGCCCGCGCCGTTCGAACTTCGTCACCGGGCGGTAGTCGGGGCGCGGCGCGTAATCGGCGGCCGTGTTTTCGAGCGTCGGTTCCGCGCCGAGCACTTCCAGCATCTGCTCCGCGTAGTTCTGCCAGTCGGTCGCGCAGTGAATGTACGCACCGGGCTTCAGGCGCGACGCGAGATGCGCGACGAGCGGCGGCTGGATCAGCCGGCGCTTGTGGTGACGCGCCTTGTGCCACGGATCGGGAAAGAAGATGTGGACGCCGTCGAGGCTTTCCGGCGCGATCATGTGCTCGAGCACCTCGACCGCGTCGTGCTGGATGATGCGGATGTTCGATAGATCCTGCTCGCCGATCAGCTTCAGCAGCGCGCCGACGCCCGGCTCGTGCACCTCGACGCCGAGGAAGTCATCGCCCGGGCGGTGCGCGGCGATTTCCGCGGTCGACGCGCCCATCCCGAAACCGATCTCGAGGATGCGCGGTGCACTGCGGCCGAAGATCGCGTTCCAGTCGGGCAGTTCCGGCGCATACGGGACGACGAAGCGCGGGCCGAATTCGTCGAGCGCGCGGCGCTGGCCGGTCGACACGCGGCCGGCGCGCGTCACGAAGCTGCGGATGCGGCGGCGGTGCAGCGGGTTGACTTCGTCGGCGCCTTCCGTGGCTTCGCCGGCTTGGTCGGCTTCGTCGGGAATGGCGTCGTCGTGCGGCGGAAGGCCGGCTTCGTTCGGATCGTCGTGCATCATCGGTACAGAGAAAGGCTCGGTTCGGGCGAGGGCCCGTTGCGCAGCAATGCTGCCGGGCGATTCGGCGCATGGTACAAAAAAGCCGCCTTCGACGAGGCGGCTCATGCGCAGGCTGTCGTGCAGCCGGAAAGTGGAGCGGGCGATGGGAATCGAACCCACGTCATCAGCTTGGGAAGCTGAGGTAATGGCCATTATACGACGCCCGCAGAACGCGCAATTCTACAGGGGTTTGGGTGGGGATGGCAAGCGGGGCGTCTGGGCCGCCGGTATCGAAACTGCTGCGGCCCGACTGGCCTGCCAGCCAATGTCGAAAATGGACGAGTCGGTGTCGGAAGCGTACAAGCCCTGGTAAAGCTTTCGAACTAACGTGACAGGCCTCTCATACGATCGTCAGTCTGGAGCCGACATGTCCGATTTCATCACCGTTCTGCGCAAAACCTGCCCGACGCCTGTTCTCGATGCGACCAAGTGGAAGCGCATTGGCGGCGATCCGCACACCGTGAACCTCAACGCGTACGTCTCGAAGGACGGCAGCAAGATCATGGGCACGTGGATCTGCACGCCGGGCAAGTTCGAGGTGAATTACGAAAAATGGGAGTACTGCCACTTCCTCGATGGTTACTGCATCATCACGCCGGAAGGTGAGGAGCCGCAGCACCTGAAAGCCGGCGACGTGTTCGTGATCGAACCCGGCATGAAAGGGACGTGGGAAGTGGTGGAGACCGTGCGCAAGTACTTCGTCTTCGCCTGAGCGGGCGGTCGATTCTATCCAACCCCTGCATACCGTCATCGCCCCACGTCTTCGCGGTTCACGAAGCCGGGAGGGGCGAGCGAGGATTCCGGTTCAATAAAAGTCGTCCCGGGTTCGGAAACAGCGCGCTGAGGGCAGCCACAGGCTTGGCGCGCTTCGTTATCCAGCCGCAATCCATGACGAATTGAACGCACGGTTGTCCGGCGACGACACGATGACGCTCGCCACCGGTCCTGCACACCGTCACGCAAACCCCTAAGATGCAGCGATCCGCCCACCGCTTCCGCTGCCGCGCATGAACCTTCCGCCTGCGCCGGACGCCCCTCCGGAGCCCCGACCATGCGCATCACCGCGATCCACGAACGCGCGATTCCCGTATCCCGCTATGCCGATCCGGCGATTCCGTCCGGCGGCCTGACGACGAGCGTCGTCGCGGTCGTGACCGACGTCGTGCGCGACGGCCGCCCGGTGACGGGCTACGGCTACGCGTCGATCGGCCGCTTCGCGCAGGGCGGCCTGATCCGCGAACGGTTCGCGCCGCGCCTGCTGGCTGCCGCCGACTCACTCGCCGACGAAGCCGGCACGAACCTCGACCCGTTCCCCGCATGGCGCGCGATGATGGCCGGCGAGAAGCCGGGCGGGCACGGCGAACGCTGCGTCGCGGTCGGCACGCTGGACATGGCGATCTGGGACGCCGCCGCGAAGATCGCAGACCTGCCGCTGCATCGCTTCCTCGCCGATCGTCTCGGACGCACGCCGCAGTCGCGCGTGCGCGTCTACGCGGGTGGCGGCTACCGCTATCCGCATGACGATCTCGCGCGCCTGTCGGACGAGATGCGCCGGATCGTCGATCTCGGCTACACGCACGCGAAGATCAAGATCGGCGGCGCGGATTTCGAGCAGGACCGGCGCCGCATCGACGCCGCGGCCGCACAGCTCGCCAGCCCTTCGCATCTCGCAGTCGACGCGATGAACACGTACGACGCGACGACGGCCTACGAGGCGGCGAACATGCTTGCGCCGTTCGATCTCTGGTGGTTCGAGGACATCTGCGATCCGCTCGACCTGCCGCTCCAGGCAGACGTCGCCACGCGATACGCATCGCCGATCGCGGCAGGCGAAGCGCTGTTCTCGCTCGCGGAAGCGAAGCTGCTCGACCGTTACGGCGGCCTGCGTGCCGACCGCGACGTGCTGGTGTTCGATCCCGTGCACAGCTACGGGCTGTCGGGCTATCTGCAGATCGTCGATCACTTCGTGTCGCGCGGCTGGCGGCGCGACGCGTTCTGGCCGCACGCCGGTCATCTGTTCTCGCTGCACGTCGTCGCGGCGCTCGGGCTCGGCGGGGCGGAAGTCAGCCCGTTCGCATTCCATCCGTTCAGCGGACTGGCCGATGGCGAAAACGTTGACGCGGGACACGCACGCGTACCGCAGGCGCCGGGCATCGGATTCGAGCTGCATGCCCACGCGCACGACGCGTTCCGCGCGATATCGGAATCGGTGCCGGTGTTTCGCGGCGTCTAGCAGGCTGTTGAAAAGCGCCTCGCTTTGATGACTGGGGCACTGTTTAAAAGGATTTCGTATGCGCTTGGCTGCCGAGTTGCCAACGAATCGCCGAAGCTGGACCGTTCGCGAGCGATCCAGCCGGCGCGTTGCCGTACGACGGCCGCGCTTGGGCGGCTCATTGCACCGCTCCTTGC